>NZ_JBHULZ010000041.1:761236-992251 GCF_042684705.1 Mesonia sediminis | reverse complement strand
GTAACGGTAACCGATGTATTCTCTAACTGTGAGAGTAGCTCAAGCGCTAGCTTTACAGCAGGTAACCCACCAGAGTTCGATGTAATTCCGTTGACTTTAGCCTTTGATGAGCAACACTCGGCTCAGGTAATCAACATCAGCGGTAATGGCGATTATGAGTTCAATATCGACAACGGTCCGTGGACCGCTGTAGGAAGCGACGGCAGCATTACCTTTAGCGGATTAAGTGCTGGAGTACATTTTGTATACGGAAGAGATAAGAACGGTTGTGGAACAACGGTACGTGAAATCGCATTCATCGATTATCCAAAGTTCTTTACACCTAACGAAGACGGTTACAACGACACTTGGAATATCATCGGTTTAGGAGAAGCCAATATCGGAGCTAAGATCTTTATCTTCGACCGTTACGGTAAGCTATTGAAGCAATTAAGCCCAAGTGGTCCAGGATGGGACGGTACCTTTAACGGTAAGCCAATGCCATCAAATGACTACTGGTTTAGTGTAGAATACAAGCAAATTTTACCAACCGGTGAAGAGCGTATAGATACCTTTAAAGGTCACTTTACCTTGAAGAGATAATCAAGTTACCCCTAAATTAAGAAAAGGCTGCTCCTAAAAGAGCAGCCTTTTTTTTGCCATTTTAATAGCATTTATTGCTCAAAAAGATAGCCTTAAATAGTTTAGAGTCTGCCTAATTATGAATTCAAAACATTGGAATAGTTTAACACTCTTAGGGGTTTATTGAATTGAATAAAATCATTGCGGAGTTTGAAGGATGACCACAGTTTGTACTACAACAGGAAAAGCATTTTGTTATTGTAAAGCAACCTATACTCAGACAATACATTTGTCTGAGGTAAGCAGTTGCAAAGAACCAGCCTTTGAACTTGAAAAATAATTAATAGAGGTTCAAAAACCTATAGTACAGGATTTTAGTGGGAGGTTATTTTTCTAAAATAGTCTTCTAGGCTCTCCTGTTCTTTGGATAAAGAAAGGATTTTGCAATTATTGGCTCGAGACAAATCATAGATCTCGCCACCCATATCCGTTTCGGTATCGAATTTTAAACGGTAGGAGCGGGCATCTATTTGTTCGGTTGATATTAAATGCGGCAGGTGGGCAAAGCTATCTTCGCTAATGCTTTGATCAAAAACCACTTGAATAATTTGATTCTTTTCATGTTGTAAATCCGCTAAGGGCTTATCAATTATCAATTCGCCCTTGTTCATAATCAACACCCGACTGCACATTGCTTCAACCTCTTGCATAATATGGGTGGAAAGAAAAATAGTTTTATCGGCACTAATACTTTTGATAAGATTTCTTATTTCTACCAATTGATTGGGATCTAAACCTGTGGTGGGTTCATCTAAAATCAGCACTTTCGGATCGTGCAACAAGGCTGTTGCAATTCCCACTCGTTGGCGATAACCTTTTGAGAGCGCTTGAATTTTTTTACCTATTTCGGGTTGCAATCCCGTGAGTTCGATTACTTCTTGAATACGTTGTTTTGAACATTTATGAATACGAGCGTGGAATAATAAATACTCCCGTATGTACATATCTTCATATAAAGGGTTGTGCTCGGGCAAATAACCGGTCAAAGCTTGTACATCTATAGGATTTGCTTGTACATTTATACCTTCTACAAAAGCCGAGCCTGTACTAGGTTGAAGATAACCGGTAAGAATTTTCATCATAGTAGATTTTCCTGCGCCATTTGGTCCTAAAAAACCAATTACCTCTCCGCTTTTAACTTCAAAAGAAATTTCTTGGAGGGCTTGTTGTTGGCCATAAAATTTACTCAGATTTTTTACCAGAATCCCCATAAATAATTCGTTTATGTTATTGGTTTAAGAATGTAAATTTACATATTTTATTGAAAGCCTACTTTTATTTATACTAGAGAATAAAGTATCTTCGTAAAAAAGTTGAAATATGAGTAAGGAAATGTCTGGTAATGCTGCAATGAACGATTGGTTGAAAGCTTTTAATTTAGATCGGCCATTGTTAATTGCTGGTCCTTGTAGTGCCGAAACCGAAGAGCAAGTACTGGTCACAGCAAAAGCATTGCAAAACACAGACACCAATGTATTGCGTGCGGGTATTTGGAAACCCCGTACCAGACCTGGCAACTTTGAAGGCGTGGGTGCGCTGGGTTTAAAATGGCTTTTAAAAGCTAAAAGAGAAACCGGTTTGCTTACTACTACCGAGGTGGCCAACCCTATTCACGTAGATCTAGCTTTAAAGCACGAAGTTGATATTTTATGGATAGGTGCACGTACCAGTGTTTCTCCTTTTGCCGTTCAAGAAATTGCCGAAGCGCTTAAAGGGACTAACAAAATAGTACTGGTCAAAAATCCTATTAATCCAGACTTAAGTTTATGGCTAGGAGCCTTAGAACGTTTTTATAAAACCGGTATAGAGCAATTGGGTGCTATTCACCGTGGTTTTTCTAGCTATAAAGATAGTTTGTATAGAAATATACCCGAGTGGCAAATACCTATTGACCTAAGGCAAGAACTCCCCGATTTACCCTTAATTTTAGATCCTTCTCACATCGCTGGCGATAGGAAGTTGATTTTTGATTTATGCCAAACCGCCTTAGATTTAAATTATAATGGATTGATGATTGAAACCCATCCTAATCCAGACCAAGCCTGGAGCGATGCTAAACAGCAAATAACGCCAGAAACGCTCGCGGCCTATACCCGTAAATTAAAGGTGAGAAAGAAAAGTTCATCAAATCAAGATTATGAAACATCTTTAAGTCGGTTGCGCCTTCAAATTGATAAGTTAGATGAACAACTGATTCAGATACTTATCGATCGTATGCAAATTGCCGATAAAATTGGAGCGGTAAAAAAGACGCATAATGTGGCTATTTTACAACCAGAACGCTGGCAGGCCATATTACAAAAAATGATAAATTTGGGTGTAGATAAAGGTCTAGCTGAAGAATTTGTGTACAGACTCTTTCAGGCAATACATCAAGAGTCTATAGCCCACCAACAAAAAATATTACATACTACTAGTGCAAAGCAAGCAAATAGCCATTAAGCGGAAAGCCTATGAAAGAAGGAATCGTATATAAATCAACCGGAAGTTGGTATCTAGTCAAAGAAAAAGAAGAGGAGAATTTTTATAAGTGCCGCATCAAAGGCAAATTTAGAATAAAAGGAATCAAAAGTACCAACCCTGTTGCTGTAGGCGATCATGTTTTGTTTCAATTAGAAGCAAACAAAGAAGAAGAAACAGGAGTTATTCAAGATATACAACCTAGAGAAAATTATATCGTACGTAAATCGGTTAATTTGTCTAAACAAACGCATATCATAGCCTCCAATTTAGACCAAGCCTTTTTAATGGTTACGCTTAATAATCCGCCTACCTTTACTTCTTTTATCGATCGGTTTTTAGTAACCGCACAGGCTTACCAAATACCAACCACCATTTTGTTCAATAAAATAGATGCTTATACCGAAGATGAAAAAGATGAAATTCGGTATTTGGCTTTGTTGTATCGTGAAATTGGTTACACTTGTATAGGTACATCGGCGGTTAGCGGTAAAAATATTGAAAAAGTAAAAGAACTTCTTAAAGATAAAAAGACCCTTTTAGCGGGTCATAGTGGTGTGGGTAAATCTACTTTAATCAATGCGATTGAGCCAAGCTTAGATTTAAAAACGGCGCAAATCTCTAACCAACATTTGCAAGGCCAACATACGACTACCTTTGCAGAGATGTTTGATTTGCCTGAAGGCGGACAAATAATCGATACTCCAGGAATCAAAGGTTTTGGAGTGGTAGATATGGAAAAAGAAGAACTAGACCACTACTTTCCTGAGTTTTTTGCTCGTAAAAAAGATTGTAAATTTCACAATTGCCTGCATCTCGAAGAGCCCAAATGTGCGGTTAAAGATGCCGTAGAAGAAGGCGATATTGCCTGGTCGCGGTATAAATCTTACTTGCAGTTGATACAAGGTGAAGACGAGAATTATAGAGTAGATATTTATAAAAACTAAAATATGCGAGCGACTATACAACGGGTGAGCCAAGCTAGCGTAGAGGTAGATAACCATATCGCTGGAGTTATTCAAGAAGGTTTGTTAATTTTATTGGGGGTTTGTGATGATGATACCCAAGATGACATTGCTTGGTTAAGCAAGAAAATTGCCCAACTGAGAATTTTCCGTGATGAACATAAACCTATGAATCGATCCCTAATCGATATTGATGGTGATGCGCTGGTGGTAAGTCAGTTTACCCTTTATGCCAATACTAAGAAGGGCAATCGCCCCAGTTTTGTTGACGCCGCTAGCCCTGAGCTGGCTAAAACACGTTACGAAGAATTTGTAAAGGCATTAGAAAAACAACTCGATAAGCGGGTGGCAACCGGCATATTTGGTGCCGATATGCAAGTTAGCCTAGTCAATGACGGACCAGTCACCCTAAATATAGATACCAAAAACAGATAAATGAATATACAAGACGCACAAAAAGCAGTTGACGATTGGATTAAAACGCACGGAGTGCGGTATTTTAATGAATTGACCAATATGGCTCAGCTTACCGAAGAGGTAGGAGAGGTGGCCCGTATTATCGCCCGCCGTTATGGGGAGCAAAGTGAAAAAGAAAGCGATAAAAATAAAGACTTAGGTGAAGAACTAGCCGATGTGGTTTTTGTGGTACTCTGTTTGGCTAATCAAACCGGTGTAAATCTGCAAGAAGCTTTCGATAAAAAGCTTGACCTTAAAACCAAACGCGATCACGATAGGCACCATCAGAACCAAAAACTTAAATCATGAGTTCTTTTAAACAAATACTACAAGCACCCAATTTTTGGAAATCGGTGCTTTTTATCGGCCTAGCCTTTGTTTTGCTGTACAATGCAATTGATTTCGCTTTTGGTTATTCGATGCATTGGGATCAATTTTTAGAAGCTAAGTGGCAAGGAAGCACAAAATGGCGTTTTATCATCGCGAACCTTTTGGGTGGGGCACTTTACGGATTTATCATTAGCTTTTTACGCTACCGCAAGCAAATCTTACAAGATAAGCACAAAAAATGATACGGCTAGAGCATAGTAAAACACCTATAGCGGCAAAGATTAAAATTAGTGGCTCTAAAAGCATTAGCAACCGCTTGCTTATACTTCAGCAGTTTTGTCCAGATTTGATTTTAGAAAACCTATCGGATAGCGACGATACTCAAGTGCTTATTAAAGCCCTGCAAAGTCAAGAAGAACATATTAATGTGGGGCATGCCGGTACGGCTATGCGTTTTTTACTAGCTTATTTTGCTACGCAACAAAAAGTTACAAAAATTATAACCGGGAGCGAACGCATGCAGCAGCGACCGGTGGCACCTTTGGTAGAAGCCTTACGGCAGTTGGGAGCTAAAGTTACCTACCTGGGTGCCAAAGGCTACCCACCCGTTAAAATTCATGGGTTTTGTCAACAAACTACTCAAATAAATATTAAAGCAGATATTAGCAGTCAGTTTATCACGGCTTTACTATTGGTAGGGCATCAACTTCCTATGGGTTTAGACTTGCATTTACAGGGCGGACTCATTTCAAAACCTTATGTGCAAATGACTATTGACCTGTTGACGCAATTGGGGGTGCACGTAGCGGTAGAGGAAAAACGAATATTAATTGAACCCCAGCAGCTTAAACCGCAAAAGATTAATGTTGAACCCGATTGGAGCTCGGCTTCTTATTTTTATAGTGCCTTGGCTTTAGCGCCTGTAGGTTCTACAATTTTCCTTTACGGATTTAAAACAACAAGTTTACAAGGAGATGCCCGTTTAGTCTCTTGGTACGAACAACTGGGGGTCGAAACCCGAGAAACATCCGAAGGTTTACAACTGCAACGAGTAGAGAAAGAAATTCCCACCCACCTTAGCCTAGACTTAATCAACAACCCAGATCTGGCACAAACCTTAGTAGTTACCTGTTTGGGTTTAGGGATGAGCTGTGATTTATCTGGCTTGCAAAGTTTAAAAATAAAAGAAACCGATAGACTACAAGCTTTAAGAAATGAAATGCAGCGCTTAGGGGCGACTTTACGTATTACCGGTTCAAGTTTACATTTGAGCCGCCAACAAAATCCGCTGCAAAGCGCTACTATAAAAACCTACCAAGATCACCGTATGGCTATGGCTTTTGCACCCTTAGCTTTAAAAGTACCCCTTATGATAGAGAATGAAACAGTGGTAGCCAAATCTTACCGAAGCTTTTGGAAAGATTGGGAGAAAATGGGCTTTTTAATTAATTAAAAGGCAGGTTTATAGAAGTTTAGGGGTAAATCAAATAAAAGATAGGCAAGTTTTAAAGATACGCTGCCTAGGAAGTAATAATTTGCTCTGCGACTTATAAAAAAATATTGTACAATATTTCGGTAAAAATTGTACAATATTTATAAAAAAATTGTACAATATTTTTTCAAGAGTTGTACAACTTTTAAAAATAAGCTCTTTATGTTGTTTTAAAAAGTACAGCAACTTTTGTTAGGTACTAGCCTATCTTTTTTCAGAATCTTATTGATGTACTGTTTTTTTTATTCCCTCTTTTCAATTTTTTCAATTGCAAAGGGTTGTTAGTTTTGGCATCAAGAGCAGTAATAGAGGCATTATATTTAAAATAACAGCAGGTTTTGAATCCGCGAAAGCTAACCCGCTATAATTTAGGTAAAAAACATGTCGATTTACTTGACAACCCCTAGTCTGAGGTTGTATATTTGCGTTCTTTTAAAAATGAAACTATGGGAATGAAACTTTCGCAGTTCAATTTTGAACTACCTAAAGAGTTATTAGCAGAATACCCTTCTGAGCATCGTGACGAAGCCCGTTTGATGGTAATACACAGAGAATCGGGAAAAATTGAGCATAAAATGTTTAAAGATCTTATCGATTATTTTGATACCGATGATGTGATGGTCTTTAATAACACGAAAGTGTTTCCGGCCCGTTTATTTGGAAACAAAGAGAAAACAGGGGCTCGTATTGAGGTTTTCTTATTAAGAGAGCTTAACGCCGAAACCCGATTATGGGATGTTTTGGTAGATCCTGCTAGAAAGATAAGAATAGGGAATAAGTTGTATTTTGGTGAAGATGAGAGTTTAGTGGCCGAGGTTATCGATAACACTACTTCTAGAGGAAGAACCCTACGCTTTTTATATGATGGATCTTATGAAGAGTTTAGAAAAAAATTAAATGATTTAGGGGAAACACCGCTACCCAAATACATCAAAAGGGAAGTAGAGCCAGAAGATGCAGAACGTTATCAAACCATATATGCCAAGCAAGAAGGAGCAGTAGCTGCCCCAACCGCTGGCTTGCATTTTTCTAAACATTTGTTGAAACGTCTAGAAATTAAAGGGATAAATCTTGCCGAAGTTACGCTTCACGTAGGATTAGGTACTTTTAATCCTGTTGAAGTGGAAGACCTGTCTAAACATAAAATGGATAGTGAAGAGGCAGAGATTGCCAAAGAAACTACTCAAATTGTAAATAAGGGTATAGAAGATAAGCGTCGCGTTTGTGCGGTTGGTACAACTGTTATGCGCTCTTTAGAAAGTGCGGTATCATCAAATGGTACCTTGAACGAGTTCAAGGGTTGGACCAATAAATTTATTTTTCCTCCTTATGACTTTAGTATTGCCAATTGTATGATTACTAATTTTCATACGCCAAAGTCAACGCTTTTAATGATGATTTCGGCCTTTATGGGGCACGAATTAATGGAAAAAGCCTATAAAGAAGCCATTAAAGAAAAATACAAATTTTATAGTTATGGCGATGCGATGTTAATTTTATAACTGCAACGCACACAATCTAGTAAAACCACACTTCGGTGTGGTTTTTTTGTTTAAATTTTAGTAAGCATAAATAAAAATCTACCTTTGCAGCGTGAAAAAAGAGAAAAAAGATATACGTTCGCTCACCAAAGAGCAGTTGAGAGATTTTTTTGTTTCTATTGGCGAAAAAGCCTTTAGAGGCAATCAAGTGTATGAGTGGTTATGGTCTAAAGCGGCGCATGATTTTGATGCGATGACCAACCTCTCTAAAGAGGTAAGGCAATTGTTAGAAGAGCATTTTGTGATCAACCACATACAGGTAGATGAAATGCAGCGCAGTAACGATGGCACCATTAAAAATGCCGTAAAACTACACGATGGTCTAACGGTAGAGTCTGTATTGATTCCTACCTTTTCTAGAACAACCGCTTGCGTTTCTTCACAAGTGGGTTGCAGTTTAGATTGTCAGTTTTGCGCTACAGCCCGCTTAAAGCGGATGCGTAATTTGAATGCCGATGAGATTTATGATCAAGTAGTCGCTATAGACCAAGAAAGCCGATTGTACAATGGTATACCCTTATCTAATATTGTTTATATGGGTATGGGAGAGCCATTAATGAATTATAAAAACGTATTGGCCTCTATAGAAAAAATAACCTCTCCCGAAGGGCTTGGAATGTCGCCAAAGCGTATTACGGTTTCTACCTCTGGGGTGCCTAAGATGATAAAAAAATTAGCCGATGACGAGGTAAAATTTAATTTGGCTGTTTCTCTGCACTCCGCTATTGATGAAGTGCGCACGCAAATCATGCCTTTTAATGCTAGTTTTCCTTTAAAAGATTTAAAAGAATCTTTAATTTATTGGTACCAGAAAACAAAGAGAAGAGTAACCTATGAATATTTAATTTGGAAAGACATCAATGACAAACCAAAAGACATTGCTGCATTGGTTGAATTTTGTAAGGCCATCCCCTGTAAGGTGAATATCATAGAATACAACCCCATAGATGATGGTGCTTTTCAACAAGCCGATGCTCAAGTTACCTCGGCTTATCAGCGTGCTTTAGAACAGGCAGGTATAACGGTAACAGTTAGACGTTCACGAGGTAAAGATATTGATGCTGCTTGTGGGCAACTCGCTAATAAATCTTCAAAATAAAAAAAGGCTGCCTTTTTAGACAGCCTCTTTTTTAGGTGTTGGTGGGCGAGATTTACTCGACCATAAATTTAAAGCTTGCTTGTTTGTTATTCATGTTTAATCGAGCAAAATAAACACCAGGTGTTAACTGACTAAGGTCTATTTGTGCCGATTCTTTATTAACTTTAATGGTTTTGATTTGCTTACCTTGCAGGTTATAAAGATTTACTTCTTTTAATAATTGCGTGGTATTGATGAATAGCTGCTTGTTTTGCGTATAGAAAGTATGGCTTAATGCCTCTGCTTGTTCTAAACCAGCCGTTCCTTCTGTAGTGAAACTCCAAGTAGGCGTATTTACAGCAGCACCAACATCGTTTTTAGGTATAACGCGCCAGTAGTAAGTTGTGCCGTAAGTTACATTGCTTAAGGTGGTGCTGGTACCATTTACATTACCTATTATATTCAGCTGAGTAGGATCTGTAGCGGTAGGATCGCTTAAGTAAAATTCATATTGTGTTGGAGCACCTCCTGTTGCGGCTGCCTCCCAAGTTAAATCTACACTAAGTTGGTTTTGGCTATCGGTATATAAAACTACGCCTGTGGCGCCATCTGCAGGAGTTGGATTGGCGGCAGGATCTGGCGCAATACTGCTATCACCCGTTGTAAAAGACCAGGTAGCAGAGTTAGTCGCTGTTCCTGCAGCATTTTTGGCCACTACTTGCCAATAATAGGTTTCTCCTTCTTGAATGCCGGTTACGTTTACCGAAGTGTTTGGTGTTGAACCAAGCAAGTTAAGCTGTGTAGGATCTGTAGCGGTTGGGTCACTTAAGTAAAATTCATATTCGTCGGGTGTACCTCCTGTTGTAGCAGCAACCCAAGAAAAACCTACTTGTGGTTGATTTTGAGGATTCATACTTACGCCTACTTGTGTAGCGCCATCGGCTGGTGAGGGTGTAGTAACGGCATCGGGTAATGTGGCCACTGTAGATGAACTCACCACATCAAAAGTAAACGCGTTGGTGCTTCCTAAACCGGCATTAGCATAATAATTATCAAATGCTATATAATAGGTAGTGTTGGCATAAGCAACAAAAGATACGGTTGGGTCGTTTAAGGTTGCTCCACCGTCTGGGGTGGTTACCAAGCTACCTCCGAGACAATTTAAGCTTGTACAGCTACCGTCATAAACACTAAAAGAAGGGAAATAATCTGTGCTGCTTACCGAAGCAGGTGCAGGTGAAGTTACGGTAATGGTTTGGTCTTGAGTTGGTGTAAAGGTATACCAACCGCTACTGGTAATGTCGGAGGCGGTGTAATAAGCAGGGTTACAAGTAGTGGTGGTTGCGGTTCCCGAAACCCCTGTTGCATTCACGGTAAGGGAAGCATTAAAATTTAAGGTAATACTTTGCGCATTGTTACAGTCAGACTGAGCATACAGCCAACCGGTAAAAAGCATGAGTAGTAAGGTAATTTTTTTCATGATAATTTGTTTTAACAATTGTTTTGTGAATATACTTAAATCTTATCATAAAAAAAATAATTGTTTGTAAATTAAAAATAAGATAGAGTTGTTGTTCTATATAATTTATCTAATCCAAATACCTGACACAAGTGGGGCTTTAAAAAAAAACACCCATAAAAATCATTTTATAATGCATAAAAAAAGGCTACCTAAAAGGCAGCCTTTAAACTATTAGTGTTAAGCGTAAATTACTTCTTAATCACTTTAAAGCTTTCTTTTTGACCGTTGATGTTTACTTGTACTAAGTATACGCCAGCGTTTAAGCTATTCAAGTTGATTTGAGCATCTTTAGCCTCTACGTTTTGATTGATTACCTCTTGACCTAAAAGGTTAAATACCGCTACATTGTTCATTGCATTTTCTGCATTGATGTTTAGTACCGCATTGGCATCAACAAAATGCTTGAAGTTTACTTTTTCTTGAACCTCTGTACCTAAAGTCGTATCTACAACTAAATTATCAAAATAGAAACCATTTTCGTAATTGTCAAAAGCAATATAAAAGTTCTCAATATTAGTTGCCGCCCAAACGTTTCCTGTATATACTAAAGTGTTATCTAAGTAATATTTAATTTCACTATTGGTAAAATCAAACTCCATTTTAAAATTATACCAAGTATCGAAAGCATAAGTTGAAGCTTGTTGCCAAGCATTACTGCCTCCTGCATTATCTACAACTTGAACATTGTTTTGATAATCAAATTTTACTACTGCCGTAACTTGACCTTGAGAAGGTGACTGCGGAGAAATTCTAACATCAGAAGCATTACCGCCTGCTGGTGGAGACTCTACATAAAGATCAAAAGAAACCTCTACTTTCGAGTCATTGATCACATTTACAGGGCTTATAGCACCTACATTAACTAAATTACCATCATTATCTTGGTACTGTTGATTCGTTGCAGTGGCTTTTAAGGAGTTTGTACCGTCTGAAGCCATAGTGTTATCTACAGTAAACTGAGGGTCTAAAGGGTCTTGAACAACCCAAGAATTTTGGCTATCGATAGTTGAGCCAGCGGTAAAACCTTCGCTAGTTTCAAAAGAAACAGTTGTTTGCGCTTGCATTGTGAACGCTGCTACTAAGGCAGCAAAAGTTAAAGTAATTTTTTTCATAAGGTTAAGTTTACTAAATTAAGCCGTGAATTTACATAAAATTTAGTGAGTATCCAAAAATTAATTTAGAATTGATGTAAAAGAGGTGTAAAATAAATGAGGCTATTAATTAGTAATAGCCTCATTTGCTTTATTAAAGGAGTGAAAATTATTTTTTAATCACTTTAAAAGATTTTAATTGACCTTCAATGCTTACTTGTACCAAGTAAACGCCGTCATTCAAGTTGTTCAAATTGATTTCGGCATTTTGAGCCGCTAGGTTTTTAGTAATAACCTGCTGACCTAAAATGTTAAACACTTTGGCGTGCTCGATGTTTGTTTTGGCATTTAGATTTAAAATATTGTTAGATACAAAATAATTGAAATTTTCAAATTCTTTATCATCAGTACTTAAGGCTCCTTCGACTACTTTAAAATCATCTACTTGAAATCCAAATTGATCATTCCCTTTATGGTTTATAGCTAAATAAACCGTTTGCCCGGCGTAATTATCTAGATTAACTGTAAATTTTTGCCAAGTAAGGGCAGTAGGTACTTGATTTGCTAATAGCGTGGTAAAGCTAGAAGTTTGCGTATCTGTTGTTGAAATTGCTACATCAAAAACTTCGTTAGAAAATGTGTTATCTGCAGCTTTTGCATAAAAGGTTAATTCATTGCCATTGGCTCCTAAAGTAATAGCTGGTGTAATCATCCAGTCGTTATTAGGCTGGTTTTGAGACGCAAAAGAGGTCATAGCCTTTGTGCCACTTCTTGCGTCCCAATCCGCATCGGCGGTAGGCGTTATTGGTGGAGTGGTTGCCGTACTATTAAATACTATAAAGGCCATTGGATCACCTGCATTTTGAAAGGTAACACCAGTGAAACCATAAGTAATTTGTTGATCAACATCAGTAAGCGTCCAATTGCCTACATTGGTGATGGCGAAGTCAGTATAGGAATCAAAATCATCTTCAAACAAGGTGGTTTGCGCTTGCATTGTAAAAGCAGCAGCAAGAGCTGCAAGGCTTAAAGTAATTTTTTTCATAATTCATGTTTTTAAGTTGATAACCTAAGTTAATGAAAATTTTATTGTATTGCTTACAAATTAACACATTTTTAAAACATAAGATCTGTACCTTTGTGCTCTATGAAGATTATAGCCCAGATAAAACAGCCCATTGAGCACGAAATGCGCTTGTTTGAAGATAAGTTTAGACTGTTTATGTCTTCGCGTGTAGCTTTACTTAATAAGATCACTTACTATGTTGTAAACAGAAAAGGAAAGCAAATGCGCCCTATGTTTGTTTTTTTAGTCGCTAAAATGGTTGCAAAAGGCGAAGTAAACGACCGCACCTATCGAGGGGCATCGGTTATTGAGCTTATTCATACCGCAACCTTGGTGCACGATGACGTAGTAGATGATTCTAACCGGCGACGCGGTTTTTTCTCACTTAATGCATTATGGAAAAATAAAATAGCTGTCTTAGTAGGCGACTTTTTGTTATCAAAAGGTTTGCTATTGTCTATAGATAATGAAGATTTTGATTTGCTTAAAATTATTTCGGTAGCGGTGCGGGAGATGAGCGAAGGAGAATTGCTACAAATTGAAAAAGCACGCAAACTTGATATAACAGAGGAGGTTTACTACGAAATTATAAGACAAAAAACAGCCACGCTTATTGCAGCTTGTTGTAGTATAGGGGCGGCCGCTGTAAAACCCGATTCGCAACACGTTGAGGCTATGCGCGAATTTGGCGAACTCATAGGTATGGCCTTTCAAATAAAAGATGACTTATTTGATTATGGACAAGAAAAAATAGGTAAACCCACCGGTATAGATATTAAGGAGCAAAAAATGACGCTTCCGCTGATTTATGCTCTCAACCAAGCTTCGCCCAAAGAGAAAAACTGGCTGATAAACTCCATCAAAAATCATAATAAAGACCGCAAAAGGGTAAAAGAGGTTATTGCTTTTGTGAAAGCTCAAGGCGGATTGGATTACGCGGTAAAAGTGATGAAGTCTTACCATTCGCGTGCACTTAAAATATTAGAAAATTATCCCGATTCGCCCTACAAATCTTCATTGCTTTTGATGGTAAACTATGTGATTGAAAGAAAAAAATAATTTTTTTTATACTTCAGGCAACCTTTTTACTTTTACTTTCGTCTATATAAATAGAAGTCCACACGAGAGTGAAAGTCATACGTTTACATAAAAAAGAATCCTTTAACCTAAATAAACTTAGGCGGCAAGACCGAAGAGAGCAAAAACGGCTCTACGAGCGGTACGCTCCAAAGATGCTTAGTGTGGCGCGTATGTACATCAAAGATTTGCAGTTTGCAGAAGATAGCATGCTTAGGGCATTTGTAAAAGTGTTTTCCAAAATCAACCAATTTGACGACCAGGGCAGTCTAGAAGGCTGGATACGCCGAATTGTCGTGCGAGAGGCCATAGATTTTTTACGCAAAAAACAAAACCTTGTGTATGAAGAAACACTAGAGAACCTGTCGCAGCAGGCTTGTGAACAACCCAGTCTTGATAGGCAACAAATTGCCAATGACTTGCAACAGGCTTTAGACTTGTTACCAGCTGGCTACCGCAGTGTTTTTGTTTTGTTTGAGGTTGAAGATTTTTCGCATAAACAAATTGCCGAGTGCTGTAACATTAGCGTGGGTACTTCTAAATCACAATTGGCCAAAGCCAAAAGAATGTTGCAAGACATTATTAAGAATTCAAATAGTTGGAAAGATGGAAGTATGGGATAAGGAGCTTAAAAAGCTAAAAAATAGAGAGATTACCCCCTCGAGTAGCGCTTGGTTTGAGATTGAACATCAACTCAATGACAAAGCTAAGCGCAAGCGTAAAAGACTTTTCTTCTATGCCGTAGCGGCAAGCTTTTTATTGGGAGTTGTGCTAACGGGGCTGGTTAACCAATCGCAACAAGTGCCTGAAATAGATGTAGTACAACCCAAACAACAACCTGTAAAAAACACCATAAAAGAGGAGATAGAGGGTAAGCCGCAATTCAAATCTGCCGATGAATTGAAACAGCTCTTTTCTCAGCAAAGCCTCAGCGAGACGGCTGAGCAAAAACAGAATAAATCAGATTTTAATGCAGAGCAGTCTTTAATCCGTAAAGAAAAAGCAAACAAAGCTCTTCCTGTAATCGCTAAGGCTGAACAAAAAATGGCGAATGAAATTCAACCCGATAGCCTGCTACCGCTTTTACCTCAAGAAAAGGTACAGCTTACTACTACTCATTGGAATGACGCGCAAATCGAAGCGGCTTTGCAAAAAGCATTAGTGCAAATGGAGCGCCAAAAAGGAGCAAAAATCTATAGTGTAGATGCTAATGCACTGCTGCAGGAGGTTGAACGTGAATTAGATTTGCAGTTCAGAGAAAAGATATATTATGCGCTGCAAAAGAGAATAGAAAATATTAAAAATGCAATTGTTAAACTTTAATTGAATCTTATGAAAAAACAACTACATGTATTAATGGTCGTATTCGCTTTGTTGGGCGGTACCTTAACCCAAGCTCAGGTAATTATAAAAACCGAAGCCAAGGAAAAACTTGAGCAATTAAACGCCCAAAAAAGCAGGGTGCAAGAAGAAGAAAAGGCGTATTTAAAAAAGCAAATTGAGCGCATTGAGCAAATGCAGGCCGAAAATAAAATTACAGCGGCCGAGGCGCAAAGACGCAAAGAGGCAGCTGCACAAAAATCGGCTCAGAACATCGCTAGTAAGATGCTTATCATCGACGAGCAAATTGCTTTGATCAATAGAAATAGCGACGATTATAAGGCGACAGAACTTACCTTGGGCATCGGTCTAGATAACGATAAAGAAGACAATAAACAATACGATGAAAAAGACGCTGTTCTCAAGCGTACTACTTCTGGTTTTACCATGGCCTTTGGTTTGAGCAACGCCTTGATAGATGGTTCAATAGACGACTCGCCTTATAAAATTGCGGGGAGTAGGTTTTTTGAAATGGGTTATGAGTGGCAAACCGTATTAGATAAAAACGCGTGGTTGCGTTTGCGTTATGGAGCTTCCCTTCAGTTTAACGGATTAAAACCAGAAGACAATCAATATTTTGTTGAAGACGGTGATCAAACCGTTTTAGAAGAGTTTCCGGTAGAATTAGACAAAGCTAAACTACGTATGGATAATTTGGTTATTCCTATTCATTTAGAATTCGGGAAAGCCCATAAATATTTTGACAAGGGTACTGCTTGTTACACTAGCACAGATAAATTTAAGATGGGTATAGGAGGTTTTGTAGGCTTGAACTTGAATACCATCCAAAAACTAAAGTTTGAGGAGAATGGTAAAAACAGAAAAGAAAAGCGTAACCAAAGCTATAATACCAATAACTTTCTTTACGGATTAAGTGCCTATATTGGTTATGATTCTGTTTCTTTATATGCTAAATATGAATTGAATACGGTTTTTAAAGACAATGCCGTAGATCAAAATGCAGTAGCTTTAGGTTTGCGTTTTAGTTTTTAACTATTTCAGAAAAAGTAAAGTAAAAAAGGAAGCCTTGGGTTTCCTTTTTTTTTGTTTCATATTGTTTAATTTTGTCCCGCTTGGCTTCTAAACATCCAATCGCTTATGATTAAAAAATCCACCATCGATCAAGTCTTTGATGCCGCTCGAGTAGAAGAGGTTATTGGCGATTTTGTACAATTAAAAAAATCGGGAAGTAATTTTAAAGGCTTGAGTCCGTTTACAGATGAACGTACTCCCAGTTTTATGGTTTCGCCAGTAAAACAAATCTGGAAAGACTTTAGTAGTGGTAAAGGAGGTAATGTAGTGGCTTTTTTAATGGAGCATGAGCATTTTAACTATCCCGAAGCCATAAAATACTTGGCAAAAAAATATGGGATTGAGATTGAAGAAACCCAGCAAACCGATGAAGAAAAAGCGCAAGCCGACGAACGTGAAAGCCTATTCTTAATCAATGAATTTGCCCGCGATTATTTTGAGCGTATGCTGCACGAAACCCAGTTGGGTAAAAGTATAGGCTTATCTTATTTCAAAGAACGCGGTTTCACTCAAGATACCATCAAGAAATTTCATTTAGGCTATTCGCCAGATGTTTGGGATGCTTTCACACAAGAAGCCATTCAAAAAGGCTATAAACTTGAATTGCTCGAGAAAACCGGTTTGAGTATTGTAAAGGAGAACAAGCAGTTTGACCGATTTAAGGGTCGGGTGATGTTTCCTATTCATTCGATGTCTGGGCGAACACTAGGGTTTGGCGGACGTATTTTGCGTACCGATAAAAAAGCAGCCAAGTACCTCAATTCACCTGAAAGTCCGGTTTATCATAAGAGTCAAGTCCTTTACGGATTGCATTACGCTAAACAAAGTATGGCAAAAGAAGATCGTTGCTATTTGGTAGAAGGCTATACCGATGTCATCCAAATGCATCAAGCGGGTATAGAAAATGTGGTTTCTTCTTCGGGTACGGCTTTGACCGAGCAACAAATACGGTTGATTTTACGACTAACAAAGAACATTACCGTTCTGTTTGACGGGGATGAAGCAGGTATGCGAGCCGCTTTACGCGGAATTGATCTAATTCTAGCGCAAGGACTTAATGTTAAAGTATGTACTTTCCCAGAAGGAGAAGACCCCGATAGTTTTGCACGAAAGCATCCTACCGAAGATATTAAAGCCTTTTTAAATAATAAAGCCCAAGATTTCATCAGTTTTAAAGCCTCTTTGCTGATGAAAGAAAGCGCTAACGATCCCATTCAAAAAGCCGCTACCATTCGCGATATGGTTGAAAGTATCGCAAAAATACCCGACCGTATTCAGCAAGAGATATACCTGCAAGAGTGCTCGCGCATCATGGATATTTCAGAGAATGTTTTGTATAGTTCGTTAGCCCAGTTAACCGCGGGTCAATCTAGAAAAGCCAAACATAAGCCTCAGCAGGCACCGGCGCCATCGGGTGGTATGCAGGTAGTCAAAGAACAAGCCCAGCAAACCAAGGTAAATAGACAACACGAACTAGAAAAGCATATCATTCACCTTTTACTGCATTATGGCGCAGCCGAAGGTGAGTTTAAAGAAACCTATATAGAAGAAGATGAAGACGGAGAGGAGTTTTTAAAAACTGAACAGGTGAGCCGCAAAGTATACGAGAAAATTTATTTAGATCTGCAAGAAGATGAGATTGAGTTTACCCATCCCGTATTTAAAGCGATCTATCAAAAGTTAATCGATACACTCAACCAAACCACAAGCCTAGATATTGCTGCTTTTATTAGAGAGCTAGAGCCGGAGCACGCGCAATTGGTAAGTTCATTGGTTATGAACCAAGAGAAAAACTTGCTTAGCCGTTGGGAAGATCAAAACATTTTTGTGCGAGATATTCAAGAATTGGAGCCTCTGGAGGTAGAGCAAACCATTTTGCATTTGCGCAATTTATTGGTGCAGAAAAAAGTGCAGGAGTTAATGCAGGAAGTTTTGCAAAATAGAGCTAACCACCATGCCAATATCCTTGAGGATATCAACGATTATAACGGTTTAAAAAAGATGATTGCCGATAAATTAAACCGGGTGATTTAAAAACGCATAGGTAATAATTACTTTAAATGTGGTGGAATGTTACAAACCGGTATAGGATTAATTTTATGCAAATTGGCCCGATTTAACCGAGTATAAATATTTAATACAGTTTCTTGTCTTGGGGTTAACTTATGATTTGTTGGGTTGGCGGTATATGCCATAGCCCATTCGAGCTCGTCATAACTCGCACCAAGTTGATCTTCATCGGTTCGGCTGTCTCCAAAAAGTCCGTCGGTAGGTGCTGCTTTTAGAATACTCGGTGCTACGTTAAGGTATTCTCCCAGCGCATAAACTTCGCTTTTAAGTAAATCGGCAATAGGGCTAAGGTCTACACCACCATCGCCATATTTGGTAAAAAAGCCTACACCAAAATCTTCAATTTTGTTTCCAGTACCCGCCACAAGATAGCCGTGTAAACCTGCGAAGTAATATAAGGTGGTCATGCGCAAACGAGCTCTAGTATTGGCAAGCGTTAAAGCGAGTTGGTCGGTGTCGGGTGTGCTAGGAAAACTATTTTTAAGGCTTTCGAAACTTGGGGTTAAATCGACTTCGAGCGAACTAACGTTACTAAATTCTCTTTTAAGGTTTTGAATGTGTTCTTTCCCGCGTTGCATTTGGCTAGCCGCTTGGTGTATTGGCATTTCAATACATAAAGTACGCAAACCTGTTTGCGCACATAAAGTTGAAGTTACGGCAGAGTCAATACCGCCGCTAATACCTACAACAAAGCCATTGGTTTTTGCTTGTGTACTATAATTTTTAAGCCAATTTACAATGTGTTGAGCTACCTTATCTGTTTGCATAGTCGCTGGGTTTTTAGAGAAATTAAACTACCTTTGCCCCAAAAATAAGGCGAAAAATTTAGGAATAAAATTATATCGCTTTTAATGCGAAAAAACAAACCTATTGTTTATGATTAAATCCAGGTATCTTTTGCTAATTGTAGTGTTGCTGCTTGTAAGTTGTAATCGGGAATCAGCGGTAGAACAGGCGATAGAGGAAATAGATATTTCGGTGCAAATCGATCGGTTCGATTTGGCATTTGGTAAGGCAACCCCAGAAGATTTGCCGCGCTTAAAAAGAGATTATCCGTTTTTGTTTCCAGAGCGTTTTCACGATTCAGTTTGGGTAAATATGATGCGCGATACCATTAACCAAGAACTGCACGCCGAGGTTAAGAAAGCTTTTCCCGTTATGCAGGAAGAGGCAGAAGATATTGCTCATCTGTTTAAGCATTTTAAATATTATTTTCCTGGTTTTGAAGCGCCGCGAGTAGTAGGCATTACTTCAGAAGTTGATTATAAAAACAAGGTAGTGGTTAGTGATAGCTTAATGCTGATTGCGTTAGACACCTATTTAGGTGAAGATCATTTCTTTTATGACGGTTTACAGGTTTTTCTAAAGAAAAATTTTAAAAGTGAAATGTTGCTGAGTGATATAGCTGGGAGTTATGCCCGCCAATTAGTGCCTAAGCCTAAGGGTAGAACTTTTTTAGAGCAGATGCTGTATTATGGCAAGCAATTGTACCTTAAAGATTTGGTGATACCGCATACCAAAGAGGCTTACCGTATAGGATATACTTTAGATGAAATGCAGTGGGCACATAACAATGAAGCGCAAATCTGGAAATATTTTTTACAAAAAGAGTTGCTCTACGATACCGATGTGCAATTGCGAGAGCGTTTCATTAACATCGCACCCTTTAGTAAATTTTACTTGCAGCTCGATCAGGAAAGTCCGCCTCAATTGGGGCAGTATATCGGCTGGCAAATCGTTCGGCAATTTGCCGAAAAGCATCCCGATATTAGTTTAAAGCAGGTTTTGCAATTGCCGGCTCAAAAATTATTTCAAGAATCAAATTATAAACCTAGAAAACCAGAATAATGAGTACAAAACAGTCTGAAATAAAAATACATGTTGAGGTAGATGAAAATAATGTGCCAGAGTCTTTACATTGGAGTGCAGAAGACGGGGGCGTGCGTCATGCACAATCTAAAGCTATGATGCTTTCTTTGTGGGACAGTCAAAAGCAGGAAACCCTGCGAATAGATCTTTGGACTAAAGATATGCCGGTAGACGAAATGAAGGTGTTTTTTCATCAAACGCTAGTAGCTATGAGCGATACTTTTTATCGTGCTACAGATGACGAAAAGATGATGGAAACTATGAAAGATTTTTGTGATTATTTTGCTGAAAAACTTGAACTTAAAAAGGAGTAAGTAGCTTAGTCAGTTAAACTTTGATTAATCTCATCTATATAATTTAACAAATCCTCACCACCCATTTTCTTTGATGAAGAAGTGAGAAAATACGGAGGTATTTCTTCCCAGTATTGCAGTAAAACAGATTTATAGTGCCCAATGTTTTTTTCTATTGCATTGGGCTTTAATTTATCAAGCTTCGTAAACACAATACTAAATGGAATTTGATGCTCACCTAGCCAAATCATAAAGTCTAAATCAATAGGCTGTGGTTCGTGTCTGGCATCAACCAAAACAAAAGCAGATACCAGTTGCTTACGTTCTTTAAAATAATCGGTAATAAACTTTTGAAAGGTTTTCTTAGCTTTTTTGCTAACGCGAGCATATCCGTAACCAGGCAAATCTACCAAATGCCAAGTTTTATTGATTAAAAAGTGGTTAATCAATTGCGTTTTACCAGGTCTTCCCGATGTTTTAGCCAAGTTTTTACGCTGGGTTAGCATATTGATGAGAGAAGATTTTCCTACATTACTGCGCCCAATAAAAGCATATTCAGGTAATTGGCTAGCCGGGCATTTTTTTACTTGGCTATTGCTCATTACAAATTCTGCAGAGGTAATCTTCATATAAATTATATGGATTTTGCTTTTAACCAGTCGTGTAAAATGGTATTGAAGGTATCGGGGTGCTCCATCATTGCCGCATGCCCGCACTTGTCTATCCAAAATAAATCAGAATTGGGTAGTAATTCATTAAACTCAACCGCTACTTCGGGCGGAGTAACATTATCTTGTTTTCCCCAAATGATGCAAGTAGGCGTTTTCATTTTAGGCAAATCTTTAGCCATATTGTGACGTATAGCCGATTTTGCAATGGCTAGAGTACGTATTAATTTATTTTTATCGTTCACGGTATTGAATACGTCGTCTACGATTTCTTTTGTGGCAACCTTAGGATCATAAAAAACATTCTCAGCTTTTTTCTTTATAAACTCATAATCACCTCTTCTGGGGTAACTTTCTCCCATAGCGCTCTCGTATAAACCTGAACTTCCTGTGATTACCAGGGCCTTAACCCTTTCGGGAAATTTTTTAGTGGCTAATAAACCAATGTGGCCGCCAAGGGAGTTTCCAAGCAAAATAACTTCAGACCAGCCTTTGTGATCTATAAAATCTTTTAAGTATTTCGCAAATGAATTAATATTGGTTTTAAGCAATGATAAAGTGTAAAGTGGTAATTCTGGAATTACTACTTTATAACCCTGTTTTGGGAAATAGTTGGCTACTCCGTCAAAATTACTTAATCCGCCCATGAGGCCGTGTAAAATCACGATGGGAGTTCCTTCCCCTAATTCTATATACTTAAACTTGCCTTCGGTTTTGATGTCTTGTTCCATGCACTAGTCTTGCTGTTAGCGTTAGCAAATATAGGTATTATTGTTAAAAACAATCTACTTTTAAAAGAAACCTAAGGCTAAAGGTACTGTTAATTGTGGCAATTTTAAAATCCAAAATCTAAAATAAGCCTTAAAATTTGGCTTTATGCTCCACAATTTCCCACTCGTTTAAATACCGTAAATTATGGCTTAAGGCTTTAAGTTTCAAAAACTTATTAACAATGTGGAGAAATGTGGTAAAAAGTGGATAAAAATTCAATATATTTGACTATTCAAATCGATTTAATGCTTCATTTAACCGGGACATACGAGTGTAAAATAGACGCCAAGGGTAGGCTAATGCTACCTGCAGCGCTAAAAAAGCAGTTGTTGCCCGAAATAGAAGATGGCTTTGTTTTAAAGCGTGCTGTATTTGATCAATGCTTAGAACTTTACCCGATGAGTGAGTGGAAAGAAATGATGTTGAAGATTAATAAGCTGAATCGGTTTAAGAAAAAGAACAACGATTTTATAAGACGATTTACGGCCGGTGTGAAGATCATAGAGGTAGACGCTGCAGGTCGTTTATTGGTGCCAAAAGACTTATTTAATTTTGCAGGATTGCAAAAAGAAGTGGTGCTTTCATCGCAGATGACTATCGTTGAATTGTGGGATAAGAAAAAGTATGAACAGGTTATTGGTAATTCTGCAGATGATTTTGCCAGTCTAGCCGAAGAAGTAATGGGAGATCGAGATGAGCAATTATGAATATCATAAACCCGTATTGTTGCACCAAACCGTAGATGGTTTGGCAATAGACCCTAGCGGTACATATGTAGATGTAACCTTTGGGGGTGGTGGTCATTCAAAAGAGATTTTGAATCGGCTAAACGACCAAGGGAGGCTCTTTGCTTTTGATCAGGATGCAGACGCGCAAGCCAATGCATTAGAGGATAGTCGCTTTACCTTAATACCAGAGAATTTTAGGTATATCAAGCGTTTTTTACGCTTTTATGGGGTTAAAAAAGTAGATGGTATTCTTGGTGATTTTGGCGTTTCATCTCATCAATTTAATGAAGCTGAACGCGGATTTTCTACGCGTTTTGATGGGCGATTAGATATGCGTATGAATCAGAATGATAGTTTGTCGGCTTACCAAGTGATTAATACGTATGATGAAGAGCAGTTGAGAGACATGTTTTACGCTTACGCCGATTTGAAAAATGCTCCTAAACTTGCAAGAACAATCGTAGCGGCTAGGAAAGATGCGCCAATCGTTACTTCGCAACAATTAAATGATTTGTTGACCCCTTTATTGTTTAGGGGAAAGGAGTTTAAAATTTTAGCGCAAATTTATCAAGCTATTAGAATCGAGGTAAATCAGGAAATCGAAGCTTTAAAAGAATTTTTATTGCAAACGCCAGAATTGTTAAACCCAGGCGGTCGTATTAGTTTGATATCTTATCATTCGTTAGAAGATCGTTTGGTAAAGCGATTTATAAGAAATGGCTTGTTTCAAGGTGAGCCTGAGAAAGATATGTTTGGGCGTGTTGAGGTGCCGTTTAAGAAGGTAGGAAAATTAATAGTGCCTACCCCACAAGAGGTGCAAGAAAACAATCGGGCAAGAAGTGCAAAACTTAGAGTAGGCGTGCGTTTATAAGTTAAATAGCAGGAGGTATGAGTAGAGAGCGGGTGTATGATTTTTTGCGAGGCAAGTTTCTCTTAAGTGAAGAGGCAAGTAAACACTGGTGGTTTATTATTTTTTGTACGCTATTGGCTTTAATAATGATTGCTTCTTCGCATAGTGCAGAGCGAAAAGTGCATCTCATAGCAAAAATGAATAATGAAGTGCGTGAATTGAGAAGTGAGTCTATAGCGGCTAAAAAAAATTTAATGACTTTAAAGATGAAGTCTACTTTAGAAGAGAAATTAAAAAATACAGGGGTGGGGCCAGCAAAAAATCCGCCCAAAAAAATAATCGTTTATTTGAATGACTAACGAAAAGCAAATAACCAATCGAATTATAGTTGTAGCAAGCTTTATGCTTATTTTTGCTATAGGGGTAGGGTATAAGCTTTTTGAAATACAGGTAGTAGAAGGAGAAAAATACAGAGACCTATCTGAAAAACGCATTTTTAAGAATTTTGAAATTCCAGCAAATCGAGGTAATCTTTATGACAGTAACGGTCACCTTCTGGCCACTTCTGTGCCCGAGTATGATATCCGATTTGACGCTGTTACTGTATCCGAAGAAAATTTCAATAAAAATTTACGTCCGCTGGCTAAAGCTCTAGGTAAATTATTCAATCGGCCTGCCAGCCATTATATCAATAAATTAAAAGAAGCTCGGAATACCAAAAACAGGTACTATCTAGTAGCCCGTGGGGTGAGCTATACCCAATATGTTCAACTACGGGAATTCCCTATGTTTAATTTGGGGGCTTTTAAAGGCGGATTTATTGCCGAGCAGCGAACGGTTAGAGAGCTGCCGTTAGGTAAAATAGGTGAACGTACAGTAGGTAGAGGTCAAGCCGGATTAGAGGGAGCTTACAATGAGTATTTGCAAGGGAAAAACGGAAGACGTTTAAAACAGAAGATAGCCAAAGGGCAATGGAAACCTATTGGAGATGCAAACGAACTAGAACCACAAGATGGTCTAGATGTGTACTCTACCATAGATATCAATATGCAAGATGTGGCGCATCACGCTCTGTTGAGGCAATTAGAAAAGTATGAAGCGCACCACGGAACAGTGGTGGTTATGGAGACCAAAACAGGCGAGATTAAAGCCATGGCCAATTTAGCACGAACCAGTCTAGGGACTTATTATGAAAAACGTAATTATGCCGTATGGGAAGCGCAGGAACCTGGCTCTACATATAAACTAATGACTTTAGTGGCAGCGCTTGAAGATAAGGTGGTAGATACCAGTGACGTGTTTGATACCGATGGCGGAAAGGTTTTATACTATGATCGTGCGGTGAGGGATTCTCGTTTTGGAGGTTACGGAAAGATTTCGGTGGCCCGAGCTTTTGAGGTTTCTTCTAACACTGTTTTTTCAAAGTTTATAACTCAAGGCTATCAGCATAATCCAGAAAAATTGGTTAATCGTTTAAGTTATATGGGCTTGAATGATCGTATTGGTCTTGATATTAAGGGAGAAGGAAAACCTCATATACCGCATCCAGATGACGCAAATTGGTACGGTACTACACTCCCCTGGATGTCTTTTGGTTATGGAGTAACTATAACCCCCTTGCAAACACTTAGCTTTTATAATGCTATAGCTAATGATGGTTTAATGGTAAAACCACGTTTGATTAAACAAGTAAAAGACAAAGACCGGTTGGTGGCGCATTACCAACAACCTGAGGTGAGGAACACCATTTGTTCAAAAGAGACCGCTGCTAAAGTGAAAAAGTTAATGGAGAATACGGTGAAAAAGGGTACCGCAACCAATATTTATAGCAAGGAGTTTTCAATGGCGGGTAAAACCGGAACTTGCTTAACGAATTATGGTTCAAACCAAAAAGAAAAAGAATATATCGCTTCTTTTGTAGGGTATTTCCCTACAGAACAACCTAAGTACTCTTGCATTGTTGTTATTACAAAACCCAATAGAAAATTAGGCTATTATGGAAGTACCGTTGCGGCTCCTGTTTTCAAAGAAATCGCACATGCGATTCATACCGATACGCCTATCACTAAAGAATTTGAATCGCTTGAAGTAGAAAACAAAAAAGTAAAACAAGAATTTGAGCAATATTATACGACGGCACAAAAGTTTAAAACCAAAGTGCCTAAAGTTATTGGTATGCCAGCAATGGATGCTGTGGCTCTGTTAGAAAATTTAGGTCTTCGTGTAGTTTTAAAAGGTACTGGAGAAGTGAAAAAGCAGTCGTTAGAGGCTTATACTGATGTTAAACCCAATCAAACCATTTATTTATTAACAAGTTGATTACCTTAAAAGACATATTATATGGTGTGCCCATTGAGAGCACAAAAGGCAATACCCAAATAGCCATTACAAACTTGCATTTTGATAGCCGCAAGGTAGAGCTTAATGATGTTTTCGTGGCCATAAAGGGCACCGAAGTCGACGGGCATAAGTTTATCGAAAAAGCGGTTAATCAAGGCGCAATTGCAGTGGTTTGTGAGGTTTTTCCAGAACAGATACAGGGAGGAGTAACCTATATTCAAGTAGCAGATTCAAAAAAAGCATTAGCCATAATAGCTAATAATTATTATGATTCGCCCTCAAAGAAAATAAAGTTAATTGGAGTGACGGGTACCAATGGTAAAACAACCGTATCAAGTTTGTTGTACCAAATGTTTAAAAATGCCGGTTATGCTGTAGGGCTTATCTCAACCATCAAAATTATGGTTGATGAAGAGGAGTATTCAACAAAGTTGACTACCCCAGATTCTATTACCATAAACAAACATTTGGCCGCTATGGTTGATGCTGGTGTAAATTATTGTTTTATGGAGGTAAGCTCACATGGTATAGCTCAACACCGTACGGCAGGTCTGCATTTTGCCGGAGGTATATTTACCAATTTATCACACGACCATTTAGACTATCACAAGACTTTTGCTGAGTATAGAGATGTTAAAAAGCAATTCTTTGATGAATTAGATAAAAGTGCTTTCGCTATTACTAATATAGACGATAAGAATGGCTTATTTATGTTGCAAAATACGCCAGCAAAAAAATATACCTATGCCCTTAAAACACTTGCCGATTATAAAGTTCAAATTTTAGAAAATGAATTTACTGGCTTATTGCTTAAATTGAATAATCAAGAAGTGTGGACTACCTTAATCGGTGCTTTCAATGCTTATAATATAGCAGCGATTTTTGCGACGGCCGATTTATTAGGTATACCTGTTTTAGAGAACCTAAAACAAATCAGTAAACTTAAAGCGGTTAACGGGAGGTTTCAATATGTGGTATCACCAAAGCAAAAAGTTACCGCTATAGTAGATTATGCCCACACCCCCGATGCACTTAAGAATGTGCTACAAACCATTAATTCTATACGTAGTAATAATGAAAGTTTAATAACGGTGGTTGGTTGTGGCGGAGATCGCGACAAAACTAAGCGTCCCGTGATGGCTCAAGTCGCTACGGCTAGTAGCAATAGGGTTATTTTTACGAGTGATAATCCCAGAACCGAAGACCCCGATACAATAATTGAAGAGATGCAGGTTGGGGTAGAGCCCCAAAATATTGGCAAATGCTTAGCCATTACTCAAAGAAAAGAAGCGATTAAAACCGCTTGTGTGTTGGCTCAAGATGGAGATATTATTTTAATTGCCGGAAAGGGTCATGAAACTTATCAAGAAATAAATGGCGTAAGAACTGATTTTGACGATTTAAAAGTCGTACAAGAATTTTTAATACAACTAAAGAAATAACTATGCTATATTATTTATTTGCATATCTAGAACAGCATTTCGACTTCCCTGGCGAACAACTTTATCAATTCCTTTCGTTTAGGGCCAGTTTGGCTATTTTATTTTCTTTGTTGATCTCAACTATCTTCGGTAAAAGGATTATCAAGTACCTTTTAAGGAAACAAGTGGGTGAAAGGGTACGTGAATTAGGACTTGAGGGTCAGGCCGAAAAAGCAGGAACTCCTACTATGGGAGGACTCATCATTATCTTAGCTACTCTTATACCGGTGCTTTTATTTGCAAAATTAGACAACATTTATGTAATCCTCTTGATTGTGGCCACCCTTTGGATGGGAGCAATAGGTTTTCTAGATGATTATATCAAAACATTTAAACAAAATAAAGAAGGCTTGCAGGGCAAGTTTAAGGTGATTGGGCAAGTTGGTTTAGGTATTATAATTGGGGCTACCATGTACCTACATCCCGATATAACGGTTAGGTCTAGTGTTTTATCAGAAACAAAATCTGTGCAAACCAATAAAGCCCAGGAGGGTCAACCTCAAATACAAGAGGTGAAAAGCACTACTACAACCATTCCATTTGTAAAAGATAATGAGTTTGACTATTCGAGCTTGATTAGTTGGATTAATCCGAGTTACAAAAAATATGCATGGCTGATTTTTATTCCTATTGTGATTTTTATTGTTACCGCTGTTTCTAACGGAGCCAATTTGACTGATGGAATAGACGGACTAGCAGCAGGTTCTTCGGCCATTATTGTTCTTACATTGGGGATTTTTGCTTGGGTATCGGGTAACGTTATTTTCTCAGAATATCTGGATGTCATGAATATTCCTAGATCTGGTGAAATGACCATTTTTATAACTGCTTTTGCAGGAGCATTGGTTGGTTTTTTATGGTACAATACTTATCCCGCTCAGGTTTTTATGGGTGATACCGGCAGTTTAACCATTGGAGGCGTTATAGCCGTTTTGGCCATCGCCACGCGTAAGGAATTATTAATACCTCTATTATGTGGTATTTTTCTTATTGAAAACCTCTCGGTAGTATTACAGGTAGCTTGGTTTAAATACACCAAGAAAAAAACAGGAGTGGGGAGACGAATTTTCTTAATGTCACCCCTGCATCACCACTATCAAAAGAAGGGAATCCACGAAAGTAAAATTGTAGTTCGTTTTTGGGTAGTAGGTATATTTTTAGCCATTTTAACCATTGTAACCTTAAAGATAAGATAATGCAAAAGAGACTCGTTATATTGGGTGCTGGAGAAAGCGGAATGGGAGCTGCTCTTTTAGGGAAAAAAGAGGGGTATGAAGTTTTTGTATCTAGTTTGCAGACTATTGAAATGCGCTATAAACAAGTTTTACAACAAGAAGATATTGCATTCGAAGAAGATCAGCACAGTATAGAACGCTTGCTTAAAGCCGATCTGGTGATGAAAAGTCCAGGGATTCCTGAGGATGCTCCAGTGGTGGTAAAACTAAGAGAAGCTAGAATTAAGGTTATTTCAGAAATTGAGTTTGCTAGTTTGCATACACACGCTATGCTCATCGGTATAACCGGAAGCAACGGTAAAACTACGGTTACTTCTTGGATTCATTATATTTTACAAAATGCTGGGATAGATGCTGTTCTTGCTGGGAATATTGGCGATAGTTTTGCCAAAAATGTAGCCCGTAAAAGTAATAATTGTTATGTGTTAGAATTGAGTAGCTTTCAGCTTGACGGAATAGAGACTTTTAAGCCTCATATAGCCGTTTTAACCAATATAACTCCCGATCATCTCGACCGCTATCACAATCAATTTGAATCTTATATCGCAGCTAAATTTCGCATTGTAAAAAATCAAACACAACAGGATTATTTTATTTATGATGCCGATGACCCCGTGATTAATAAATGGTTGTCTCAGCACGAAATTAAATCTATAAAAATCCCCTTAAGTTCTAAGGAGCTATCGGGTAATGGAGCTTTTTTAAAAGACGATGAGCTTCATATCAAAATAAACGAATCACATTTTACTATGGCTCAAGATGATATCGCCTTAAAAGGAATTCACAATACAAAAAACGCGATGGCAGCCTCTGCAGTGGCACAACTTTTAAAAATAAGAAAACAAACGATTAAAGAAAGTTTACAGCGTTTTCACGGAGTAGAGCACAGGTTAGAGCGTGTGATTAATAAAAATAAAGTAACCTATATCAACGATTCTAAGGCAACTAACATCAATGCCACCTATTATGCATTAGATAGTGTTAAAGCCGATACGATCTGGATTGTAGGAGGCGTAGACAAGGGCAACGACTATACAGAATTACTGCCGCTAGTGAACGAAAAGGTAAAAGCGATTGTTTGCTTGGGGGTAGATAACCAAAAAATAATAAACTCGTTTAACAACTGTGTAGATACCATAGTTGAAACCCGAGATATGCAAGAAGCTGTAGACCAAGCTTTCAATTTGGCAAATCCTGGCGATACGGTTTTGTTATCGCCTGCTTGTGCTAGTTTTGATCTTTTTAAAAATTATGAAGACCGAGGGAATCAGTTTAAAGAAGCAGTGTTAAAATTAAAATAATAGTGAGCGCTAAAAAGAATAACATAAAGCAATTTCATTTCTTTCACCTTTTAAAAGGGGATAAGCTTATATGGGCTGTTGTAGTGTTATTGGGGTTGTTTTCTTTTATTCCCGTATATAGTGCAAGTAGTAATTTGGCCTATATCTATGGCAATGGAAATACTTTGAGCTTTTTGTTGAATCATCTTGCCCACTTGCTTATTGGCTTTTTCTTGATATTTGCGGTGAGTAAAATTCCATACAATTACTTTAAAGGCTTGTCGGTGCTAGCCTTGCCTTTAGTTGTTATTCTACTGGTTTATACGCTCTTTCAAGGAACTACCATTGATGGTGCCAATGCAAGTAGATGGATCAAAATTCCGTTAATCAATAAAACCTTTCAGACTTCTACGGCTGCATCGGTTATCTTAATGGTATTTGTGGCGCGTTATTTATCTAAAATAGCCGATAAAGAAATCACTTTTAAATCGAGTATGATACATTTATGGCTTCCGGTAGCTGCTGTTTTGGTACTTATTTTACCAGCCAATTTTAGTACGACCGCCATTTTATTTGCGATGGTACTCATGCTGGTGGTGGTTGGAGGCTATCCGTTGAAATATGTTGGAATTATATTGTTAGCTGGCATAATTGTTTTAAGTGTTTTTATGTTATCCGCAAAAGCCTTTCCAGGTTTGTTTCCTAACCGCGTAGATACTTGGATTAGTAGGGTTGAAAATTTTGCCAGTGCAGATGACAAAGAAATTTATCAAGTTGAAAAGGCCAAAATAGCCATCGCTAGAGGAGGTGTTTTTGGGGTAGGTGTAGGTAAAAGTGTACAGCGTAATTTCTTGCCACAGTCGTCATCAGATTTTATTTATGCGATAATTGTTGAAGAAATGGGGCTCGTAGGCGGATTTCTGGTACTATTCGCTTATTTACTCATATTATTTAGACTGGTGGTTGTAGCTATAAAAGCCCCCAGTATATTTGGTAAACTATTGATAATTGGCGTTGGATTACCTATTGTTTTTCAAGCTCTGATTAATATGGGAGTGGCTACCGAGTTATTTCCGGTAACGGGGCAAACCCTACCTTTAGTTAGTAGTGGTGGGTCTTCTATATGGATGACTTGTGTGGCTTTAGGAATGGTACAAAGTGTGTGTGCAAAACGCGAATCGTTAAGGAATAAAACCGATATACAAGATCAACAAGACGATGTAAAATCGGGATATAATCAAGAAGAGAATCCATTGGAAATACTAAGCGAAACCCTATGAAGCCGTTACGAATCATATTGTCAGGAGGAGGAACAGGCGGGCATATTTATCCCGCTATAGCCATAGCGAATGAGCTTCAGGTTCGTTATCCAGAAGCTGAATTTTTATTTGTAGGCGCCAAGGATAAAATGGAAATGCAAAAAGTGCCACAAGCAGGATACGCCATAAAAGGATTATGGATTAGCGGTATCCAGCGTAAGCTGAGTTTAGACAACCTAAGTTTCCCGTTTAAATTATTAAGTAGTTTATCGGCTTCTAGAAAAATTTTAAAAACTTTTAAGCCGCATGTTGCCATTGGCACGGGAGGATTTGCCAGCGGACCTTTATTAAAAATGGCCAGTATGATGCAAGTACCCAGCTTAATTCAAGAGCAAAACTCTTACGCTGGTATTACCAATAAATGGCTAGGGAAATCTGTAGATAAAATTTGTGTGGCTTATCCTGATATGCAGCGGTATTTTCCCTTATCAAAAATAGTTTATACCGGAAACCCAATCCGTAAAGAAATTACTTGTATTAGTGTTTCAAAATCTGAAGCTTTAGTTAAACTAGGTTTAAATCTGCAACAGCCAGTACTTCTTGTATTGGGTGGTAGTTTAGGCTCAAAACGTATCAACCAAGAAATCGCTAAAAATGTAGAATGGTTTGCACAATTAGGTTTACAGGTAGTTTGGCAAACCGGTAAATTATATTTTGAGCAATATAAGCATTTAACTAGCCAAAGCGTGCGGGTAGTGCCTTTTATAGAAGAAATGAGTATGGCTTATGCTGCAGCAGATTTTATTGTTTCTCGCGCAGGTGCAGGTGCTGTTAGTGAATTAAGTGTGGTAGGAAAACCAACGCTATTTATACCTTCTCCTAATGTAGCAGAAGATCATCAAACCAAAAATGCCGAAGCTGTGGCACAACAAAAAGCTGCATTATATATCAAAGAGAAAGATTTAGAGACTAAGTTTCAAGAAGTTCTTTCTGAATTGGTACAAGATGAACACAAACAACGCGAATTGAGTTTTAATTTTAAGCAGTTAGCAAAACCTCATGCGGCCGCACAAATAGTAGATGAAATTGAACAATTAATACAAGAAAAGTATGGTGAACTTTCGTAACATAGAAAACCTTTATTTTTTAGGTATCGGCGGTATAGGGATGAGCGCCCTGGCACGTTATTATGCCGGTGGTAAATATAAGGTTTATGGTTATGATAGTACTCGTACCCAACTTACTCAAGAGTTAGAGGATGAAGGTGCTCAAGTAGTTTACCACGAAGAGGCTGGCTTAAGTCTGTTGCAAGGTTTAAGTAAAGCCAATACATTAGTGGTGTTTACCCCAGCCGTGGCTAAAACTAACATAATATTGTCTTATGCCCAGACCAACCAATTTCCCATTCTAAAACGAGCTCAACTCTTAGGGGAGATTACAAAAAATCACCCTACGTTGGCTGTTGCCGGTACACATGGTAAAACCACTACTACTAGTATTTTAGCACATATTCTTAAAGTAGCAGAGGTACGTTTGACGGCCTTTTTAGGTGGTATTACCGAAAATTACAATACCAATTATTTAAACGAGGGCAACGAGGCAATTGTGGTTGAAGCCGATGAATTTGATCGCTCATTCATGCATCTAAGTCCGAGTATCGCTGGCATTACAAGTTTAGATGCCGATCATCTCGATATTTATAAAAATAAAGCGTCATTAGAAGTTAGTTACCGCGCATTTATTTCTAAGATAGAGCAGCCCGAAAACTGTTTTAAAATAGAAGGATTAGCAATACCAGGGCAGCCGGTAGGGTTTTCGGCTACTTGTGTTTATCAAATTCTTCAGTATACCGTGCGTGAGGGCAAGTATATTTTTGATTTTAAAACACCCAATGGGGTTTTACGGGATCTTGAATTTGCTTTGCCAGGTAGGCATAATTTATTAAATGCAGCACTAGCAATGGCCATGGCTCTGCATTTTGGGGTAGCACCTAAGCATATGGCATCAGCACTAAGAAGCTTTAAAGGAATTAAAAGGAGGTTTAGCATTCATTGCCATAAACCCCGTGTATTAATAGAGGATTACGCGCATCATCCTCAAGAAATTAAAGCGATGCATCAGGCGGTAAGCGAGATGTACCCTAATAAGCGATGTTTAGCTGTTTTTCAGCCGCATTTATATTCTAGAACACAAGACTTTGCCACAGAATTTCAGGAAAGTTTGGCAGCTTTTGATGAAGTATTGTTATTGCCAATTTACCCTGCACGCGAGCAAGCCATCCCTGGAGTAAACAGTGAGATGCTACTTTCGGATATAGAAAATGTGCAAAAAAAATGCATTCAAAAAACCGATTTAGTTTCGGAAGTGCTTCAGTCGGATGCCGAGGTGGTTATATTATTAGGAGCAGGAGATATAGGGCTAGAAGCCGAAAAAATTAAAAAAGCGTTAAAACGTGAAAATTAATTGGAATTACATAAAAGGCTTTGCATTATTGAGTTTGATTGTGTTTCTGTACGGATTTACACAGCAGCGTAACCATGCTAGAAAATTCGATCAATTGCAGGTAGTTTTTGTTAAGGATAGCGAAAAGTTTATCAGCGCCAAAGAGATAGAAAAAATTGTTTTACAAAATGAAAAATCTATTGATAAAATACCTAAAGATAGTTTAGATTTGAAAGTTTTAGAAAAACGTATAGACGAACATCCGTTGGTTAAAAACGCAGAGGTGTATCTAACTGTAAATGGGGATGTTAACGTTGAAGTGCAACAAAGAAAACCATTGGCTAGAGTGTATGCTAATGCATCATTTTATATCGATGAAGATGCTAATAAGATGCCATTATCAAAAAACCATACGGCTAGAGTGCCCATTGTGAAGTATTCTGGGCAACAAGATTTAGGTTATGTGCGGGGTTTATTAAAAGAAATTAATCAAGATAGTTTTTTAAAACATCAGGTTGTTTCGATAGAGGTAGATCAAAAAAAAGAGATTCGATTTTATGTGCGTGGTTATGATTTTGAAACTATCTTAGGGGATAGTACAGCGCTAGCAGAGAAATTAAGAAAATTTAAGGCGTTTTATAAAACCGCATTTATAAATAAAAAGTTGGAGCAGTACGAGAGTATAAAATTAAATTACAAACAGCAAGTAGTTGCTACCAAAAAGGTATAGAAACTGGTTATGGAAGTAAATGATCAAGAAATCGCAGTAGGGCTAGACATAGGTACAACCAAAATTGTAGCTATGATTGGTCGGTATAATGAATACGGTAAAACCGAAGTTTTGGGTGTTGGTAAATCTAAAAGCTTAGGAGTGCATCGTGGCGTGGTAAATAATATAACCCAAACCATACAATCTATACAACATGCCGTAGAACAAGCAGTTGCCGATGCCGGAATTGAAGTGAAAGACGTGGTAGTGGGTATTGCGGGTCAACACATCAGAAGTTTACAACATAGCGATTATATTACCCGTGAGAATGCCGAAGAAGTAATTGGTGCTCAAGATATAGAAACCTTGTGTAACCAGGTACATAAATTAGTTATGTTACCAGGCGAGGAGATTATTCATGTTTTGCCCCAGGAATATAAAATAGACGGTCAAGGCGAAATAACTGAGCCAATCGGTATGTACGGCGGTAGATTGGAGGCCAATTTTCATGTGGTGGTAGGTCAGATCTCATCTATCAGAAACATAGGTCGTTGTATAAAAAGCTCTGGATTAGAACTAGAGGGAGTAACCTTAGAGCCATTAGCATCCGCCAAAGCGGTATTAAGTCAAGAAGAGAAAGAAGCCGGTGTTGCATTGGTGGATATAGGAGGAGGAACTTCTGATTTGGCTATTTTTAAAGATGGTATCATACGCCACACGGCAGTAATCCCATTTGGAGGAAATGTAATTACCGAAGATATTAAAGAGGGTTGCAGCATTATTGAAAAGCAAGCAGAGCTCCTAAAGGTGAAATTCGGTTCGGCTTGGCCTGGAGAAAATAAAGAAAATGAAATTGTATCTATTCCTGGCTTACGCGGAAGAGAACCCAAAGAAATATCGTTAAAAAATTTATCAAAAATTATTCATTACCGAGCGGTTGAAATTATTGAACAGATTTATTTAGAGATAAAAAATTACGGTCACGAGGAACAAAAGAAAAAACTAATTGCAGGTATAGTTATTACCGGTGGCGGCGCACAATTAAAGCACCTAAAGCAATTGGTTGAATATGTAACTGGTATGGATACCCGTATAGGGTACCCCAATGAACATCTTGCTGGCGATAGCAATAAAGAAACCACGAGTCCTATGTACGCCACGGCTGTAGGTCTAGTTTTAAACAGTCTAGAGCGTAAACAGCAAGAAAAACAAGAGCGATTAGAAGCCGAACTTCGCCGTAAACACGCCGAGAATCATCAAGGTGTTAAAAGTGTTAACAGCGAAGACACTGTTAATATTGATAATGATTCAGAAAAGGAAGAGCAAATTGAAGGCGAACAACTAGAGCAAACCCATCAAGAAGAACAAGAGCAAGAGGTGAAAGCCAGTAATGTGGCCCGCAAGAGCATTTTCGAAAAATGGTTTGACACCTTAAAAGATTTTTTAGATAAAGTAGAATAAAGTAAATAAGCGAAGCATAACACCCAAAATATAGAATTATGAGCAGCACAGAATTCGACATTTCATTTGATTTACCCAAAAATCAATCTAACGTAATCAAAGTGATTGGCGTTGGTGGCGGCGGTTCAAACGCCATTAATCATATGTTTGAACAAGGAATAAAAGGAGTAGATTTTGTAGTGTGCAACACCGATGCGCAGGCCCTAGAAAATAGTCCGGTTCCTATTAAGTTACAATTAGGAGTAAACCTAACCGAAGGGTTAGGAGCAGGTGCTAATCCAGAAATTGGAGAGCAGGCCGCTTTAGAGAGTTTTGAAGACCTTAAGAGCATGCTTAATACCAATACAAAAATGGTATTCATTACCGCAGGTATGGGTGGAGGTACCGGAACTGGAGCCGCACCAATCATTGCTCAACAGGCTAAAGAGATGGGAATTCTTACCGTAGGTATTGTAACTATTCCATTTCAGTTTGAAGGTAAAACAAGAAATGATCAAGCTCAACAAGGGGTAGAAAAATTAAGAAAACAAGTAGACTCGCTTATTGTTATTAATAATAATAAACTTCGTGAGGTTTATGGTAATTTAGGCTTTAAAGCCGGATTCTCTAAGGCCGATGAAGTTTTAGCTACTGCCTCACGAGGAATTGCAGAAGTAATTACACATCACTACCAACAAAATATAGATTTACGTGATGCTAAAACGGTATTGAGTAATAGCGGTACGGCCATTATGGGGTCTTCAACCGCCTCAGGTAGCAATAGAGCTCAAGAAGCCATTATTAAAGCACTAGATTCACCTTTATTAAACGATAATAAAATTACGGGCGCCAAAAACGTGTTGCTGCTTATTGTTTCGGGCTCCCAAGAAATTACTATCGATGAAATTGGAGAAATCAATGATCATATTCAAAATGAAGCTGGGCATAGTGCAAACATCATTATGGGTGTAGGGGAAGACTCTAACCTTGATGAGTCTATCTCGGTAACCATAATTGCTACTGGTTTTGATGTAGAACAACAAAATGTAATTGTTAATACAGAGGCTAAGAAGATTATTCACACCTTAGAGGATGAGCAGAAAGTAGTTCAGGATTTAAGCGAGAAACGCTTCCAATTACGTTCTTCTGCGATAGACGAACCTTTGCCTAAAGAAGAGAAGGAAGAGAGAGTTGTGCACACGCTATTTGAGCAAGAGGAGCTTGAAGAACCACAAGAGTCTACTAATGCGCAAGAACAAGAAGTGCAAGCTTCCGCGGAAGCGAATACAGATGATTTTGTTTTTGTTGATGCAACTAAGAATACAACCAAAGAACAAGAGCCAGTAGAAGAGAAAAGACAAGTTGAGGAGGATAAGGAGAAAGAACATGTAAATTTTACATTTGATTTCCCTATTAATCCCATAGCTTCAAAGCCTACTTCTTCATCTATTTCGGAGAAGACTGCAAAAACACCTACAGAAGTAGAACCTACATCATCTAAAATTATTCACAGGCTTGAGGAAGAGCCGAACGAGAAGCAAACACCATCTGCGCCAAATCCTAATGTAACTGGAGGGGTAAAACGCTATAGTTTAGAAGACTATATGGAGGAGGAAAAACAGTTCCAAGAAAATAGAGCTCCAGAGGAAGATTATAGGCAACAGACTCAAATTGAAGTTAAACAGCCTGTTTCTGAACCTATAAGTAAGGTTGAGGCCGCTTCTTTTGAGAATAAAAATAATCCGGTAGAAGAGCCAACAGATGCAGAAGAAATCGATCCTTTAGAAAACCCAATATCGCAAGATCTTATTGCACGAGCGGCAGAGCGACGTAAGCGCATGAAGGAGTTTAACTATAAGTTTAGGAATAATTCATCTATAGAAGAAATTGAACGAATGCCAGCCTATAAGCGAGCCGGTCTCGATTTAGAAGAAGGAGAAACCACAGGCGACACAAAGCTATCTCGAACCAGTGTAAATGGTTCTTCAAAAGATGATTTGAATTTTAGAACAAATAACTCGTTTTTACACGATAATGTAGATTAAATACAAAAATTATGAGTTTAGAAAAACAAGTGATGATAAAAATGAAAGAGGCCATGAAATCGAAAGATCAAATGGCCTTAGGAGCATTGCGTGCTATTAAAAATGCATTGATTTTAGCTAAGACAGAGGCTAATGCGACGGATTTGACTGAAGAGCAAGAAATCCAGATAGTGCAAAAATTAGTGAAGCAACGTAGAGATAGCGCAGAAATTTACCAAAGTCAACAACGTGAAGATTTAGCAGAGCCAGAATTAGCCGAAGCTGAGATTATCGCGCAATTTTTACCCAAGCAGCTTAATGAATCGGAGATTGAAGCCGAAGTGCAAGCTATAATTACAGAAGTAGGAGCGTCTGGAATGCAAGATATGGGTAAAGTAATGGGTATAGCCAGCCAAAAAATGATGGGAAAAGCCGATGGGAAAACCATTTCGGCAATTGTTAGAAAAAAATTAGCATAAGTATACTATATTAGGTATTTTTGCGCTGCTTAAATAGCTATTAGGCCCCGTGGCGCAACTGAATAGCGCATCAGATTTCGGCTCTGAGGGTTGCAGGTTTGAATCCTGCCGGGGTCACGAATAAATAAAAAAATCTCACCTCAAATCAAGCTTGTTTGAATTTGAAAGTGGGATTTTTTTATTTTCAAAGCGGAGCTTTGTCAGGAAGGCGTAGCCAATCTGCCGGGGTCACTTTTTTAGTTCGTAACCTCTTGTTTTTCAAGAGGTTATTTTTTTCTTGTGTCGCCCGTTGTGTCGCCCTTTTAAATTTTCTTAAACTTCCTCATAACGCGCATGAAGAATTTCTATTAATTATTGAGATCAACTTTATCTAAGCATTTGATATAAACTTATAAAGAGCTCTCTTTTAAAGGTTATAAACATTTTTACTCATCAATTTTATTCCTAAAGTGTAAAAACTACCAGATTAGACTTAACTTTTAAGTACATAAATTCTAGATGAAATCGTTTAACATCTCTAGTTCAACTATAATTTTATGAAAAAACACAATTATTAGATTCATTTAATTTAAAATCCGTTAATCTGATGTGGTGAATTATGTAAATATTCACATATTTTTTGTGTTTATTTTTTAACTTTAAGTTAAATATTGTAATTTATGAAGGTGCTTAATAGATTGGTTGGCTTTGGGTTTTGCCTTGTGGTAGTCGTTTCTTCGGTAGCCTGCGATAATGACGACGGTAACGCACCAAACCAAAATCAATGCGCTTACCAAGGTTTTTCTTATTTAGACACAAATAACAATACAAGCATTCTTATTCCAGAAGCCGATTTATACACCGATTTTTTTATCTCTTCATCGAACGGGCCAGAAGTTGAAATTTATAAAACCGCTCAACCTGGTAGTTTTTACTTTTTAACCACTACTGTAGGGTTAAATGCAACAGGAACTGGAACGCTTAGTTTAAATGGGAATGTATATAATGTAAATGTAATTTGCCAGCGAACTGGTAACACGGTAGGAGATGAAATGCGATTTGATTTGACTGCAAATGGATTAGAAGCCGAATTTTGCGTTATAATAGATCGAGTTCAGTAATAATAGAAACCGCCGCAAACTCGAAAATTTAGTAGTTACCCTAATTTAAAACTGGTTTAATAAAAATTAAACAACTATTACGGCGGTTATAATTGGTTAATTAGCGTGTCAAAATTATGCATTTTCCTTTTTTTTAAAATACCCAGTAAAGGGTATATATAAATAAATCTCTATGAATAGCATTTGTTTGTTCAGGTAATATTACTTTTATAGAACATCTTATTTAAAAATCATACTTATGAAATATTATTTTACCCTAATCTTGTTGATTGCATCTACAACAGCCATGACTGCACAAGAGTTTGAAGGCTCCTGGTATGGAGTGTTGCAGGCGGGAGGTCAACGTTTAAACTTAAGTTTTCATATCAATAAAACAACACAAGGTTTTACCACTACAATGGATAGTCCTGACCAAAACGCAAAGGGAATACCAGTTAAAGTTACCCGAATTGAAGGGGATAAACTACACTTAGAAGCACCACAACTTGCGTTGCGTTATAGTGGAGAAATTAGAATGGATACTCTTTTTGGTACCTTCGCTCAAGGCGGATTTAGCACGCCCTTAAACTTAACTAGAACAAAACCTGCTCAATTACGGCCTCAAGAACCACGAGAACCTTTTCCTTACATAGTAAAAGAGGTAAGTTTTAAAAATAAAGAAGGAGGTGTACGTTTGGCAGGTAGTTTAACTTTGCCTAACGCTACCGATGATTTTCCTGCAGCTATCTTATTAAGTGGTAGTGGTCCTCAAGATCGTGATGAAAGCTTAATGGGGCATAAGCCATTTTTGGTAATAGCCGATTTTTTGACTAGAAACGGCATTGCTGTTTTGCGCTACGATGATCGAGGGGTGGGTGAATCTACTGGCGACTTTAGTAAAGCAAGCTTATCTGATTTAGTAAGCGATGCGGCTTCTGCACTTTCCTTTTTAAAAAACCATGATCAGATAAAAGAGATTGGTTTAATCGGTCATAGTGAAGGCGGATTGGTTGCTGCTATACTTGCTAGTGATAATGCAAATGTTGATTTTATAGTTAGTTTGGCGGGACCCGGAGTACCTTTAGATGAGCTGCTTATCACCCAAAATAAAGAGCTAAGCTTGGCACTTGGTTTTACTGAAGAACAAGTGCAGCCAAGATTAGAATTCAATCAGAGAATGTTTGATTTAATAAAGAATATAGACGAAGAAACCGCTTTGAATCAGGCTGTAAATGATTTTTTTAATGAAGAAAAAATAAATTCCGCTCAAAAGCGAAATGAATTAAAACAGCAATTTTTGAGTCCGGGTATTCGAAGTTTAATTAAAACCAATCCGGCTCTTTATTGGAGTAAAATAGAAGTGCCTATATTGGCTTTAAATGGTGCGCTAGATTTGCAGGTCAACGCTAAAGACAATTTGCCAGCCATACAAAACGCTAACAGCAAAGGAGGTTCAGCAAATGTTGTCGTGAAGAATTATCCCGATTTAAATCATTTATTTCAGAAAGCTAAAACGGGATTACCTGCCGAATATGGGCAGATTGAGCAGACCATCGACCCTATAGTTTTGCAAGATATTCTAGATTTTATTAACCGCAATATTAAGAGATAATAAGTATATTTGAATAAAATTTCAATATGAAAAAATTACTTATTTTGCCACTTATAGCTTTATTTGTTATAAGTTGTAGCAATGAGCGAAAGGCGCTTAAAGAAAAACACGATGAGGTACTACAAGAAGTATTTGATGCTCACGATGTAGCCATGCCAAAAATGGGAGAAATAAACACTCTGCTTAAGCAATTAGAAGAAAAAATTGATAGCACATCAGAATCAGAAAATTATATAAAAGCACAAAAAGAATTGCAGGCAGCACATAAGCATATGATGACATGGATGCAAGATTTTTCTTCCAAATTTCCAGATGTTAACAAAATCGAAAATCTTGATCTAGAAGAATTAAGGCAACGCACGGATAGCTTAATAAACGAAAAACCCGCTGTGGAAGACATGCGAGATCACGTTTTAAGAAGCATTAGCCGCGCTAAAGAAATTCTAAACAATTAGGCTAAGGCTTTCTAAAAAGAAAAAGGTGGCTGCAATTGCAGCCACCTTTTTTTTATTAAACCAACTATTGCTTTTTCTGTATTTTTTTTACCAGGTAGGCTGCATCTTTTTTTATGCCACCTAAAGTTGCAGAACCGCGGGTATGCAGCCACGGAAGGCCTATAAAGTATAAGCCTTTCATTGTGCTCACTCCTCTGTGATGTTTGGGATAACCTTCGTGAGTAAGCTCTAAGCCTTCAATCCATTCAAAATTAGGCCGATAACCCGTTGCCCAAACAATATTTTTAACATCTTCTAAGGTCTTTAATTCGGTTTCGATGCGTTTACCATCTGCATCGGTCGTTCTACCTACGGGTATAACATTTTCTCTATTTAGTATCTCTTTTACGTTGGTGCCAATAACAGGCTGGCGGTTACTGCTTATTCTCTTACCTATAAAACTATTTTTGCTAAAAGATAAGAAACCAGTTTTTGTAAACCACCACCATAGCGTTTTGCCTAAAATTTCTTGGGGTAAACTTTTAATATTGGTTTCTCCTGAAAAATAAACGGTATGTTGGCTTTGTTTTGAGATTTCATCAAGTATTTGAAAACCGCTATCGCCATCACCTACTACTAGAGCATTGCCTGCTTTTAATTGCTTTGGGTTTTGGTAATAATTACTATGCATTTGACAAATTTCATTAGAAATTTTTTTTGCGCAAGGTGGGGTGTAAGGAATATGAAAAGGTCCTGTGGCAATAATTACATTTTTAGCTTGGTAAATCCCATTATTATGCTTTAGATGAAAAATCTCGTCTTTTTTATAAATTTTTTGAATTAAGGTGTTTAACTCAATAGGGAAATTAAAATGATTGGCGTAGGTTTTAAAATACTCAGCGACTTCATATTTGTTAGGGTAGTGGCCCTTAGGAGCGGGAAAATCTAATCCAGGTAAATGATTGAACTCAGTTGGTGTAAAAAGCTTTAATGAGTCCCATCTATTTAACCAAGAAGCTCCTATTTCACTTTCTTTATCAACCATTAAAAAAGATTGATTGTTCTGTTGTAGGTAATACGCCATTGCTAGACCTGCCTGAGCAGCGCCTACAATAATAAAGTCTTTCATATTTTATAGGTATTAGCTCATGATAACGTAAAAATTTAAAAAAACCAAATTATGAAATGGAATAGAGCTTAAAAAATACTCTATATTCGAAAAAAATTTAGTTTGGAAGAAGAAAAAATAAATATTTACTTTTTAATCATTGTGCTGGGGGCGCTCTTGATATTCTTTGTGCTATTTTTATTGGGTAAGATCTTTTCAACGATAGAATATATTTATGCTACGCGCACCAATAAACCCTTATTTATCCATTTTTATTGGCCTTTGCGCAAACTTACTCCAGACCAAAAGCAATTTATTAGTAAACGTTTTTCGTTTTATCGTCAATTAAATCCGCGAAAGCAACTTTTTTTTGACCATAGGGTAAGTGGTTTTCTGAAGCATAAAACTTTTGAAGGTCGTTCAGGGTTTGTGATCACTCCAGAAGTAGAATTGTATGTGGCGGCCACTGCTGTCATGCTTACTTTTGGGATGCGTCGCTATAAGTTACCCATCTTGCAAAAAATTTTGATTTATCCAGAAATCTATCGCTCAACAATCACAAAACAGGATCACAAGGGGGAGTTTAATCCGCTTTTAAAAACTATGGTTTTAAGTTGGAAAGACTTTCTTCTGGGTTTTGAACATCGCAGCGACAATGTTAATCTGGGCATTCATGAATTTATCCATGTCATCCAAATCAATAGTTATAAAGAGTCTAGTATTAGTGGAGATATTTTTATAGATGCCAGTAAAGAGATTATAAACAAGCTTAAGACGGACTCCTATAGGAATTATGTGTTGCACTCAAAGTTTTTTAGAAATTATGCTTTTACTAATGAATTTGAGTTTATTGCGGTTTTGGTTGAGCATTTTATTGAATCGCCGCAGCATTTAAAACAAGAATTCCCCGATTTATATATAAAAATCAGGGAAATGCTTAATTACCGCATGAATCATTAAAAAAAGCGGCAAAAAATTTATAACTATTGATACAGAGCGCTTATGGGTTAGTTAGTATGAGCTTTGTATGAAATATTATTAAGTATACAGAATTTTGCCGCCTTTAGTTGAAAAAAACTAATTTAACTTTAAACTTACATGTTGTAAAAGAATCAGTTTAATTCGCTCGGCAATCAAATTATTACCATCATTGTCTAGGGGTGAAATAGTAAATATACCATCGCCATCGCCATCTTTTATATCATCTAAATTGATGAAATTTGAGTTAAAGGCGAGATAGCTATCAAAGTTAACGAGAAGCTTTACTTGATTTTCTTCAACGGTTATAAACTCTTTATTTGCACCATATTTAAGCCGAATGTCATTGCTGCAATCGTGCCAAAAAATGAATGGTTTACCCTTTATTTTTCCCGTTATTTGAATGCTTTTTTGGTACATTTCATTTTCGGGATTTTTATGTGAATCAAAAGAAAACACTATTTCTTCATATAACCCATTAGGTATAGTAATATCAACTAAATTTACTGGTCTAGGATTGATTAAGTTAGCTAAAAACGGGCCTTGAAGTTTGGGATTCATACTGGCATCGTAATAACCATCATTCTCTTTGATATCATCATAATCAGCTAATTTAATCTCAATATCCGATAAGTTTACCCAGAATTGATCTATTTCAATGTTATTAGGATTTGATGTTTTGTTGCTAAAATTGTTAACATCTGAAGTGAGTTGTACTTCTAATTTTCCCATGCTGTTGGGAGTGATGCTGTCGTCGTCTGAGCAGGAATACAAGACGGGGAGGCAAATGCTGCATGCTAAGAACATGCCCAGCATTTTGCACGCTGCGGTGTTAAAAGGTTTCATAATAGGTTGATTTGGTTGTTAGTCTTGTAAAGATATTAAACCTAAATCGTTTGACGTGTTAATCAACTGTTAATCAACCTTGTATTTAATCTTGTTTTTTTGCAATGTCTTGAATTATTAGGGTGGCATGTATCCTTGAATTCTCAATAAACCACTTATGCGTTTCTAAACCGCCACAAATAACGCCGGCCAGATAAATTCCATTTTGGTTGGTTTCCATCGTGCGCTCATCGTAAAAAGGTATCTTTTTTGTTTTGTCTGCCCAATCAATTCCTAAATCTTTGAGAAAATTAAAATTGGGTTGGTAACCGGTTAGTGCTAAAACAAAATCGTTTGGAATGGTTATAGTTGATGTGGGGGTTCGCAATGCTATTTCATCTTCAAAAATTTGCGTAACCTCGGCATTAAAGTAGGCTTTAATGCTACCTTCTTTTATGCGGTTCTCAATGTCTGGTCTCACCCAGTATTTTACCCTTTCTCCAATCTGTTTACCTCGAATAATCATACTTACCATACCGCCTTTTCTGTAAATCTCGAGGGCGGCATCTACGGCCGAGTTGCTTGCACCTATTACCGCAACATGTTGTTGAGCATAGTAATGGGGATCATTGTAATAATGATTTACTTTTGGTAAATCTTCGCCAGGTACATTTAATTTATTGGGTATATCATAAAAACCAGTTGCTACAACTATATTCTTGGCTTTATAAGTGGCTTTTGTGCTCTTTATTTCGTACAAAGTAGGATATTTACTTTGATTAGATGGTCTTACCTCTAAAACAGCTTCAAAAAGGTTCACCGCCAAATCGTTCGCAGTAGTAATTCGGCGGTAATACTCTAATGCTTCTTGCTTGGTGGGCTTAGGATTATTGCTGATAAAAGGAATCCCGCCTATTTCTAATTTTTCTGATGTCGAGAAAAAAGTCATATTGGCGGGGTAATGGTAGAGAGAGTTTACCAAAGTACCCTTGTCTAGAATAATATAGGATAAATTGTTCTTTTGGGCTTCAAGGCCGCAAGCCAATCCAATAGGGCCTGCACCAATTATCAGACAATCTAAAATCATTATTTTTGGGTAATTTCTTTTAAGTTAGCTATGGTTTCAATTGGCTGCTTGCTTTTAAATACAAAGCTACCAGCAACCAATACATCAGCACCAGCTTCAACTAGTGCTTTGGCATTTTTGTCTGTAACCCCACCGTCAATTTCAATTAAGGTATTGGCTTTTTTCGAAATAATAAGCTCTTTTAATGCCCTCACTTTTGTATAAGTATTTTCGATAAATGCTTGACCGCCAAACCCCGGATTTACACTCATCACACATACTAAATCGATATCTTGAATTACATCCTCAAGCAGTTGTATATTCGTGTGCGGATTTAAGGCTACCCCAGCTTTCATCCCTGCAGCTTTAATGGCTTGCAAAGTGCGGTGTAGGTGGGTACAGGCTTCAAAGTGTACCGTTAAATTATCTGCACCTAAATCGGCAAAGGTTTGAATGTAACGGTCTGGCTCTACAATCATCAAATGCACATCTATGGTTTTTTTAGCGTGTTTACTTATGGCTTGCAAAACAGGCATGCCAAAACTTATATTGGGTACAAATACGCCGTCCATAATGTCAATATGAAACCAGTCGGCCTGACTTTTATTTACCATTTCGATATCGTGCTGTAAATTGGCAAAATCGGCTGCTAAAATAGAGGGGGCAATTTTTGTTGCATTCATTTTTTGTTGTGTTGTTGCGTTTTTGCAAAAATAAGCATTAGCCTCAAGAAATGGTTATAAATAAATGCTTATTCTTTTCATACCGCGCTTTTAATATTATTTTTAGTGTTTGAAAATACCACACCAAAATGATTTTAATAGACAATTTAGGAAATACAAACCCTTATCTAAATCTTGCTTTAGAAGAGTACATGTTACGCCACTCTAAACAAGGTGAAGATTTTATTTTATTTTATATCAATGAGCCATCAATAATTATTGGGCGAAATCAAAACACCTTAGAAGAGATTAATACGAGTTATATTGAAGAAAAAGGTATACATGTGGTGAGAAGAATATCTGGTGGGGGAGCGGTATATCACGACCACGGGAATCTGAACTTTAGCTTTATTACCGATTATGATGTGAAACGATTGAACAACTTTAAAAATTTTACGCAACCTATCGTAAACATTTTAAACGAAATGGGGGTTCCTGCAAAGATGGAAGGTAGAAACGACTTGTTGGCCAAGGGGAAAAAGATATCGGGTAATGCTCAGTTTTCTAGCGTCAAGCGGATGTTTAGTCACGGCACCTTATTATTTGATACCAATTTAAATGAAGTAGCCAAAGCACTTCAGGTTAAAATGAGTAAAATTCAATCTAAAGGACATAAATCAGTGCGTAGTAGAGTGACCAACATTACAGAGTTTTTACCAGAACCTATGCGTATTGAAGATTTTAAGCAAAAAATTATAGACGGCCTGTTTAAAGAGAAAGAAGATTTTAGTATTTATCAGCTTACCGATGAAGAGTGGGCCGGAGTACACCAACTAAAAAAGGAAAAATATGATCAATGGGGCTGGAATTATGGTAAGTCGCCTAAATTTAATATTCGACGTGAGAAAAAATTTCCGGTTGGTATAATTGATCTCCGAATTTATGTAGAAAAAGGACATATAGCGGCTATTAAGATATATGGAGACTTTTTTAGTAAAGATCCCGTTGATGAATTGGAGTATAAGCTTTTAAATGTTCGTTATACGCTGCCCGATATAAAAGAGGCATTAAGCGAGGTAAATCTCAAGAACTATTTTGGTGATTTGGCTAAGGATGATTTTATAGAACTTCTTTACGGAGAAGATGAAGAATAAACCGAATAAAAAAAACCGCCAATCGGCGGTTTTTTATTTATCCTAAATAGGTTTTTAGTATTTTGCTTTTTGAGGTATGTTTAAGTCGGCGTATAGCTTTTTCTTTAATTTGACGTACGCGTTCACGGGTCAAATCAAAAGTTTCTCCTATTTCTTCTAAGGTCATAGGTTGTTGGTCGCCTAAGCCAAAGTACAGTCTTAAAACATCGGCTTCTCTCGGAGTCAAAGTTTCAAGCGCTCGCTCAATTTCAGTTCTTAGAGAGTCGTGCATTAAATCTTTATCAGGATTTGGAGACTCACCAAATTTCAATACATCATATAAATTAGAATCTTCACCATCTATCAAAGGTGCATCCATGCTAACGTGTCTACCTGAATTTTTCAATGACTCTTTAACGTCGTTTACGGTCATATCTAATTCCTTGGCAATTTCTTCGGCACTTGGTGGGCGTTCATTGGCTTGCTCTAAAAAGGCAAATGTTTTATTAATCTTATTAATTGAGCCAATTTTGTTTAAGGGTAAACGTACAATTCTAGACTGCTCAGCCAAAGCTTGAAGTATAGATTGTCTGATCCACCAAACGGCATAAGAGATAAATTTAAAACCACGCGTTTCGTCGAATCGTTTTGCGGCTTTAATTAATCCTAAATTTCCTTCGTTGATTAAATCGGGAAGGGTAAGTCCTTGGTTTTGGTATTGTTTAGCTACCGATACCACAAAACGAAGGTTAGCGTTGGTTAATTTCTCTAAAGCTCGGTCATCACCTGCTTTAATACGTTGTGCTAACTCTACTTCTTCTTCTGCGGTAATCAAATCTACCTTACCAATTTCTTGCAAGTATTTGTCTAAAGATGCGGTTTCTCTATTGGTTACTTGCTTTGTAATTTTAAGTTGTCTCATTTAAAATGCTCCCAGTTAAATTAATGCTTGTATTAGGTTATACGTGCCTTTTTGAAAAAGGTTACAAAAGTAATACATTTTTATTTTGAGTGCACATAAAAAAAGCCTTAAACTCATTTAATTGATTTTAAGGCTTTTTTGTTCTGGCTTTTTTTAATTATACCCTTATGTGGCCATCGCCAAATACATAATATTTATTGGTGACCAATTGCTTAAGACCTAGTGGGCCACGATGATGTAGTTTGTCTGTGCTAATGGCTAGTTCTGCACCAACTCCCATTTGACCTCCATCTGTAAATCGAGTAGAGGCATTGTGATAAACCGCAGCACTGTCAATTTGCTCCATAAAAGCTAGAGCTTCGGTTTTATCCTCGGTAATAATGGCAGTTGAATGCCCACCTGAATATTTATTTATCTTCTGAATAGCTTCTGACATACTTGAAACTTCAGCTACCAAAATTTTCATCGCTAAGAACTCTTCGTACCAAGCCTCTTTATCGGTTAGTAATTTCGTTTCTGAGCATAAAGCGTGGATTGATTCATCTGCCCAGACCGCTACGTTTACTTCTTTTAAACTGCTATAAAGGTCGGCTACCTTTGCTTCGTAGTTCTCTAAGTTTTTATCTAATAGCACCTTATCTAAAGCATTGCAACCCGAAATTTTATTGGTTTTGGCATTGATGATAACTTTTTTGGCTTTATCCCAATCAGCTTTTGGCGATACGTATAGAAAATTATTACCTCTACCACTAATCAGTACGGCACAAGTCGCATTTTCTTTTACAAAATTAATCAAACGCTCTCCACCTCTCGGTACAATCAAGTCTAATGGTTCAGTTGGGTTTTTCAGGAAATCTCTTGTTTCGTGTCTATCCATTTGCATTAGACGTATCCAATCTTTGCTTAAATCATTTTCGGCTAAAGCCTCATGCCAGCAAGATTCTAAAACTAAATTAGAGTGTTTAGCTTCTTTACCTCCCTTAAGTAAAATTTTATTATTGGCTTTAAAAGCTAATACGGCTGCTTCAATGGTAACATCGGGTCTGGATTCATAAATAATCATAATGGTCCCAAATGGAGCAGTTTTATTGATGATTTCTAACCCGCTATCTAATTTTTTTTCGGCAATGTTATTCCCAACAGGATCTTCCTGTACTTTTACTTCTTTTATAGCTTTAATCATATCGTCAACCTTTGCTTCATCTACCACTAATCGGTCGTAAAGCGCTTGATCATCTTTAGAAAATGCATCAAGATCTTTTTGATTGGCCGCTATAATTTCTTTTCTTCGTTGATCAATGATTCGCATCATTGAGTCTAATACGTTATTTTTTTTATCTGTTTCTAATAATTGCATAAGCTTTGTTTTAATTCTTACTTCATTTAATCTTTTAGTCATTAACAATAAACTCTGTACCTACATTTTTCCCTTCTACTATATCTACAATAACATTAGGTATTTTACCTTTTGCGATATAGGTAGGTATATCCTTAAGTGCGGTTTGCTTAGCTATTTTTAATTTACTTTCCATTCCGCCTCTGCCTTCTCCTTCCCCTTTTTCAGAGGCTTGAACATATTTTTCAACATCTTGGTCTGGGGTCACTTGTTTAAGTTTTTCGGAGTCATCGTCATCTGGATGCCCAGTATAAAGTCCATCTGTATCGGTTAGAATAATCAAACGGTCGGCGTTTACCAACTCAGCCACTAGACTGGCCAGCTCGTCATTATCTGAAAACATAGACATGGTAAGAGAAACCGCATCATCTTCATTGGCAATAGGAATAACCCCTTGTGATAGTAAGCCTTCATAGCAATTGATCATATTTTCTCTATGTCTTCCTGGTGCGAAATCGCGTTTAGTAGCTAAAACTTGGGCGCAGCGCATTCCGTAATCGTGAAATAAACTATAATAGTGTCTCATCATACGGGGTTGCCCGACAGCCGAATATACTTGTCTTCTGGTAGAAGCGTCTTCTATACTGCATTGACTAAGTACTTCTTTTCCTGCTATAGCTGATCCAGAAGATACTAATATAACCATGACATCGCGTTCATAAAGCACCGCAATTTGACGAACGATTTCTTTTAAAACCGGACCTAAGATGCGATTATCTTTATTGGTCATTACATTGGTTCCTACTTTTACTACTACCCGTTTTATGTCTTTTGTTTCTGTCATTACTTGTTCTTCTTTTCTCCTAATTCAACAGCACGATTAAAAGCTGCGTAAGCCGCTTCTTTAATGAGTTCATTTACATTATTATCTTCCATAGAGTCTAGGGCGGCTCTAGTGGTTCCTCCTTTAGAAGCTACACGATCCATCCATGATTTTGGTGATAAGTCAGACTGATTGAATAATTCTACCGCTCCTTCGAAGGTGTTACTAACAAGAACCTTGGAGTCGTAATCTGAAAAGCCCATTTTTTTTGCTGCTTCGAGCATTGATTCCATAAAATAGAATACATAAGCAGGACCGCTACCTGAAATTCCCGTTGAAGCATCTATGAAATTCTCTGTGTCAACGTGAATAGATGCGCCGGTTGTATCTAATAAGTTACGAACGGTTAGCAATTCAACACGTGTAACTGCATCGCTTTCTGTGTAAGAGGTAACTCCTTTACCCACTTGAGCAGGGAGATTAGGCATAGTACGTACGACTTTTCGCGTATCTAAACCTTGCATTATGGTTTCGATGGTTACCCCGGCCATCAATGATACAAAAATTTGATGGGGATTGATTAGAGGTTTCATTTGCTCAAAAAGTTCTTCGCAGTGGTAAGGCTTAACCGCGATAAAAACCAAATCGGCGCTGGGAAGTACCTCCTCTAAATTGTCATAAACAGCAAATAAATTTTCTTCTTTTAATTTCGTAATTTTTTTTGGATCGGTATCAAAAATTCTAACTTTTTTTCCATTCATTAAAGCAGACTTAGCCATACCTTCAGAATAGGTTAAACCCATGTTACCGCCACCAATTACTAATAATTTCATTCCTTATTTTTAAGTTAATAATTTATTGTTGTCTTAATAGCTACAACTACCATGCGATAGTCGGAATTAGCAATAAAACTTCTTAAATAATAACTTTTTTTAACTTAAAAACAAATATTTAAGTATTGTTTAAGAATTACGTATAATTTTAACGAATTTTGGTAAGTTAATCGGTTTATTTAAAATAAAGAGACTGACACATTTGCCGAGAGGTGATAATTTGGCAGTGTATAAAAAAGCCTTCCTGTATGGGGAAGGCTTAAAATTCTAAAATAATAATTTTTTATTCTTTGTTTTTCTGCTCTCTTGGAGGTCGAGGAAGAAGTGCCTTACGAGAGACTTTTTCTTTTCTGGTTTTAGGATCAAAACCAAAATATTTTACGTCTATCACATCGCCAAGATTTACCACATCGGTAACATTGTTTGTTCTTTCCCAAGCCAATTCAGAGATATGTAATAAAACCTCATTTCCTGGTGCTTCTGTATATTCTACTACAGCTCCAAAATCTAAAAGTTTAATTACCTTTACTTCATAAACGCTTCCTTTCTCAGGCTTAAAGGTAATAGCATCTATTTTAGCTAAAACTTTATCGATTCCTTCTTGGTCTGTACCCAGTATTTCTACAATACCTTCTTCGGTAACAGGATCTTCATTAATCACAATAGTAGTGTTGGTTTCTTTTTGTAATTCTTGAATTACTTTACCACCCGGACCAATAAGACTACCAATATATTCATTAGGAATTCTTCGGGTAATCATTTTAGGCGCGTGTGCTTTAACCGTTTCGTTTGGCTGGTCTATAGTGTCCGTAATTTTTTCTAAGATATGCAGTCGACCTGCTCTAGCTTGTTGAAGCGCTTTAATTAAGATTTCATAACTTAAACCCTTTACTTTTATATCCATTTGGCAAGCGGTTATACCTTCTGCTGTACCAGTTACTTTAAAGTCCATATCACCTAAATGATCTTCATCACCTAAAATATCTGATAGCACTGCATATTTACCACTATCGGCATCGCTAATAAGTCCCATTGCAATACCTGAAACCGGCTTTTTAAGCTGAACCCCAGCATCCATAATTGCCATAGTTCCTGCGCAAACGGTCGCCATTGAAGAAGAACCATTAGATTCTAAGATTTCTGAAACTACACGAACGGTGTAAGGGCAATTATCTGGAATCATTCCTTTAAGGGCGCGCTGAGCTAAATTTCCATGTCCTATTTCTCTTCGTGAGGTACCTCGAATAGGTCTTGCCTCACCAGTTGAGAATGGAGGAAAATTGTAATGTAAGTAAAAGGTCTCTTCGCCTTCAAAACTAGGCATATCTATTTGGTTTGCTTCGCGCGAAGTACCAAGGGTCACCGTTGCAAGCGCTTGGGTTTCACCTCGAGTAAAAATCGAAGAACCGTGAACAGAAGGTAAGTAATCAACCTCACACCAAATTGGTCTAATCTCATCTGTTTTACGTCCGTCTAAACGTAAACCTTCATTTAAAGTTAAATCTCTTACTGCTGCTTTTTCGGCTTTGCTGTAGTACTTGCTTATTAAATCGCCATACTCCTCTTGCTCTTCTTCAGAAAAACTAGCGGTAATTTCTTCTTTAATTTCCGCGAAAGCTGCACTGCGTTCTGCTTTAGAAGAACCCGCTTTGGCTACTTCATAAACTTTATCATAAGCCAAATCGTGAATTCGTTTAGCTAAGGCTTCATCTTCTCTTTCACCTTCATAAGTTCTGGTTTCTTTTTTACCAAAAGCTTCGGCCAGTTTTATTTGCGCCTCACATTGCTTTTTAATTGCTTCGTGAGCAAATTTGATGGCTTCCGTCATTTCTTCTTCAGAAATTTCTTTCATTTCTCCTTCAACCATCATAACAGAATCGGCAGAAGCACCAATCATCATATCGATATCCGATTCAGCTAATTGGCTAAGCGTGGGGTTGATGATAAACTCACCATTTACACGACCTACACGAACTTCAGAAATGGCACACTCAAATGGTATGTCTGATAACTGAATAGCCGCAGAGGCAGCCAAACCAGCCATAGCATCTGGCATCACATCATCGTCATGAGACATAAGTTGAATCATAACCTGCGTTTCTGCGTGGTAATCTTTAGGGAAAAGTGGTCTTAAAACGCGATCTACAATACGCATAGTAAGCACTTCGCCATCACTTGGTCGTGCTTCTCTTTTAAAGAAACCGCCAGGATATCTTCCGGCAGCCGCAAATTTCTCTCTATAATCTACCGTTAAAGGTAAAAAATCAACGTCGCTTTGTTTGTAGTTAGAGACTACGGTACACAGCAGCATAGAATTTCCTGATTTCACAACAACAGAACCGTGGGCCTGTTTTGCTAATTTTCCGGTCTCGATAGAGATTTCTCTTCCATCTCCTAAATCGATAACCTCTTTAAATGTTTTTGGAATCATACTTTTTATTTCTAAGTTAACAATGGTCTCCGTCGGGATCCAGGACGGCCTGGGTTGTGTGTGTTGTGTGTAGTTGTAATGACCAATGAAAAACTATTACTGTAGCTTTTTCTTTATTTTCTTACACCAAGGTAAAAAAAAAGGGGCAAAACGCCCCCTTAAAATTATTTTCTAAGTCCTAAATCTTTTACGATTTCACGATACCTCATAATGTCTTTCTTCATTAGGTAGTCTAAAAGACGTCTTCTTTTACCCACTAAAGACACAAGAGCGCGCTCAGAGTTAAAATCTTTTTGGTTTCCTTTTAAATGTTTTGAGATGTGTGCAATTCGCTTAGTGAATAATGCGATTTGTCCTTCGGTAGATCCGGTATCATTCTTTCCGCTACCATACTTCTCAAATAATTCTTGTTTTGCTTCTTTACTTAAATACATTCCAATATTATTTCAATGATTATTATGCATAGATAGATTTTCTATCAAGCGGCAAATATAAAACATAATTTTTTAATTTATTCTAGTTAATGCAATTATTTACTTCCGCTTTAAGCGGATTATTGTAAAGGATGATATTGAGAAAGTAGTCTGACTTTATAAATCCGTTATTCATTAAATTATAACGGGGTTGACTTTGTCTTTTAGTTTGGTCAAATTCATATTGGTGCAAGTTACTTATTTTTTATAGCTTTGTGCTATGTTTAAAAATGCTGTCATAAAATTTCAAGCTTTTTTTATAGCTTTTGTACTACTGCTGTCTACCACTTCTTTTGCAGTAGAAAAGCATTTTTGTGCAGAGATATTAGTTGATTTTAGTTTTAGATTAGATACCCAATCTTGCTGTCCAGAGCCCGACCCAGAAGAGCAAATTAATTTTGAAAATTCTTGTTGCCAAGATTCTATCGAAGTTTTTTCTGGTCAAAAGCAACTTAAGCAAGATCAATCAGATTGGGATATTCAAGTGCCAAAGGCATCTATTTTATCTTTTACTTCTATCAATTCCGCTTTAAGCTTAATACAGGAGCAAAGACTCCATTTATTAGTTTGGAGCAAAACACCTCCATTCTGTAATACTCCGCTTTATTTGCGTAATGAGCAATGGCTCATTTAGACTTTTATTTTTAATTAGACTGCCCTAGTAGATTTCACAGAAGGCAGTTTTTATGTTTTTTACCGAACATCAATTAAAAATTAAAAGCAATTACAATGAAAAGAATATCCTGCCTTTTTATGCTATTTTTAGGTATTTGTGCGGGTGCACAAGAAAAAATAAGCGGCGTTGTTTATGAGCGCGGAGAAAAAAATATGCCTTTGCCCGGCGCTAATGTGTATTGGCTAGGCACCCAAGTAGGAACCGTAACAGACTTTGACGGAAAATTTGACTTACCTTATAAAAGCGAATCTCAACAATTGGTGGTGAGTTATATTGGTTTTACAACCGATACCGTTGCGGTTAGGGATGCTAAAATTCCTTTAAAGATAGACTTAGCACCTAAAAGCAATTTAGATGAAATTAAGATTGTTTCTAAAAAACAAGCAACTTCTAGATCGTTTTTAGATGCTCAAAATGTAATTAACGTAAGCAGCGATGAATTATTGAAGGCTGCTTGCTGTAATTTGTCTGAAAGTTTTGAGACAAATCCCTCTATAGATGTCAATTTTGCCGATGCTATCTCGGGTACTCGCCAAATTAAAATGCTGGGATTAACCAGCCCATACATACTTATTGCTACAGAAAATATACCTACAGTACGCGGAGCTTCACAAGCCTATGGACTCACTTTTACTCCTGGTACTTGGGTAGAGAGTATTCAAATTACTAAAGGTGCAGGAAGTGTAGTTAATGGTTATGAAAGTATGGCAGGGCAAATAAATGTTGAGTTACAGAAACCCACAAAAGATGATCGGTTTTTCTTAAATCTTTATGGAGCCACTAATCAACGATTTGAGTTGAATTCCCATTTCAATACTCCCGTGAGCAAAAAATGGAGTACCGGCCTTTACGTGCACGGAAATATACACCAAGAAAAACACGATGTAAATCATGATGGTTTTTTAGATATGCCCTTATATCATCAAGTTAATGTGATGAACCGTTGGCAGTATACCGACACAGAAAAAGGCTTGGTTGGCTTTTTTAATATTAGGGCGCTAACCGATGAAAAACAGGCGGGACAAGTAAATTTTGATCCAGAGCAACATAAACTAGGCAACCAAGTTTGGGGAAGCGAAATAAAAACGCAACGTTATGATTTCTCAAGTAAATTCGGTTATGTTAACCCAGATTTACCTTGGCAGAAGATGGGAGCGCAATTTTCGGTTAGTCACCATAACCAAGAGTCGTATTTTGGATTGCGTAGGTATGATATAACCCAGAATAGCATATTTACTAATTTTATGTATAATAGTATCATTAGCGATTCTAGGCACAAAATAAAAACGGGTGTTAGTTTTACTTATGATGATTACGAAGAACTTGTAGAAAACAAAAGTTATACGCGAACAGATAATGCGGTAGGCGCTTTCTTTGAATATAATTTTGACAACCTAGAAAAGCTAAATTTAACTTTAGGCTTACGGGCAGATCAGCATAACCGTATGGGCTTTTTCTTGACTCCTAGATTGCATATACGTTATTCCCCTTGGGGTAAATCGGCTTTTAGAGCATCTATTGGTAGAGGAAAGCGTTTGGCCAATATTTTTGCAGAAAATCAAAATTTATTCGCTACGTCTAGAAGCATAAAAATCTATCCTTCCAATCTTGAAGGGGCTTACGGCTTAGATGCTGAGATTGCTTGGAATTATGGAGTTTCTTTTTTACAAGGATTTAATTTATGGGGCAATAAGGCAGATATTACGGTAGATTTTTACCGTACAGATTTTGAAAATCAGTTGGTTGCCGATCGGGAATCGCCTACGCAGATTCAGTTTTATAATTTAAAGAATGAAAGCTATGCCAACAGCTTTCAAGTAGAAGCTAATTATAATATTGCAAAAGGTTTACATACGCGTTTGGCTTATAAATATTATGATATAAAAACCAAGTATTTAAGTGGTGAGAAATTGAAGCCTCTTACGGCACAACATAGGTTTTTTGCTAATCTATCTTACGAAACGCCTATTAAAAATAATAGTACTTGGAAGTTTGATGTTACTTATAATTGGTTAGGGAAACAACGCTTTCCTCAAACCGATTCTAATCCGCAAGCTTATCAATTACCCGAATTTTCGCCAGAAGTAAATACGGTTAATGCACAGGTTACGAGAGTGTTTTCGCCAAAGTTTGAAGTATATTTAGGTGGAGAAAACATAACCAACGTTAGGCAAAACCGACCTATTTTAGCAGCCGATAACCCGTTTGGCTCTAATTTTGATACTACTTTTGTATATGGTCCTATCTTTGGTAGTATGTATTATATGGGACTTCGTTATAAATTGAACTAATAATTAAAACTAAAATTAAAATGAAAAAAATAGTAAGTGTACTTTTATTTTTTGCCGTAAGTATGGCCTTTGCCCAAAGTAAAAACGCCAGAACAAGCCTTGTTGTAGATGGCGTTTGCGGTATGTGTAAAGAACGTATTGAGAAGGCAAGTATTAAAACTAAGGGAGTGAAAAGCTCCATTTGGAATGTTGAAACCCACGAGTTAAAACTGATTTATAATGCTAAGAAAGCAGATTTAGGTGAGGTAAAACAAAATATTTTGGCCGTGGGTCATGATGTAAACGATTTAAAAGCGAGCGACGAGGCGTATAATAGCGTACACGCTTGTTGCCGATACCGCGATGAGGCTGTTAAAGACGATCATAAAAATGATAAATAAGCACAACTTTATTTAAAATTTAAAGCCTCTGAGATTTAAATCTTAGAGGCTTTTTAAAAGGATTAATAAATTATTTTGCCAGGATTAGACTTAAAACTGATACCCTAAGCCTGTTTTTAAAGAAATACTTTTGTATTGATTATAACCAAACCCATATCCTATTTTTGCCGTAAGAAACAAATTTTTATACAAGGCAATATTTCCTTGTACCTGCAGTTGAAAAGTCTCATCTGATGATTTTCCTGTAACTACATTATAAGGGTTTCCTTCAGAATCTATAATTCTTTCTATCAAACCGTTATAAAACATACCTAAATAATTTACTTCACTAAAAACTTTAAATCTCTTTTGATTAATAATTAAATAGGCAACACCTATTTCCCATTTCTTAATTTCGGTTTCGCTATCTAGCCAAAACAAATCCTCATAATTGTCATCTGTTTTGGCATAAATTTTACCCCAAGATACTCCTAAGTGAAATCTTTTGTACACTTTTCTGGAGTATGCAATCTGAAATCCTGAACCGCTGAATGTATTGTTGTATCTTGTTTTTACACTGAGGTATTCATAGTTTCCCTCTAAAAAATTACCTTCATTAAAAATAATTTCTGTAATTGTTTTTTTATCGTTTGAAGATTTTTCTTGAGCATAAGAGAAAGTGACAAAAATCGTTAATAGGAACAATAAGTTTAATTTTTTCATTTTAAAATTTTAATTGAATAATGATGTAAAGATATTCTTAAAATTCTTTTACTTTAATCTAAATTATTCTATTTTAGACTAAAATAGTTGTAAAATGACTGGTATTGGGAAATGCATTAGAGCACTCAGACAAATAAAAGGCTATTCTCAGGAATATATGGCCATTAGATTACATATGTCGCAAAGTAATTATGCTAAAATAGAAAAAGAGTTAATCAACATCTCAACCCAACGCCTAAAAGCTATTGCAGCGGTTTTAGAAGTTAGTATGCACAGATTGCTAGTAGAACCTCCTCAAAAATCCGCTGCACTAATTGATGAAAAAGAGGATCTCAATTTGGAGGTAATGGAAGATTTTTTTACAACTAAAGTGCTTTATGAAAAAATAATTGAAGATAAAGACAAAGAAATTGCTTTTTTAAGGGAAGAAATTAAGCAGCTTAGAACAAAATAATATAATAGTTGTCAAACCTTATTGGGTTCATCACTCACGTAATACTCTTTGCCTCCTTCATCTATAGGTATTTAAAATTATGTAAAATCTATTTTGACAGACTTAATTTATTTTTTAAGCTCAGCTTCAGCTTGATTTAGATTCAAAATAAAACAAGCTAGCTTGTAAGCTAGCCTGTTTTTTATAGATTGAAGTGTTTTACACTTTTTTATGCGCGAACCTGGTGGTTCTGAATTAAATCTAAGTATAAATTTACTTTATCTTTTAAATCTCTACGGTGAGAAATAAAATCTAAGAAACGATTTAATAGCAACATTATCTGTTTAGTTTAGAATTAAACGTAATTTTATAAAAAAAGAAGTGATGGAGTGTAGAGATGTTTCAATTGAAATTTTTTAACACTTTTATTAGCTTACATGTAATTATTTAGTATTTTAGATGAAGATTAATTATGTAAAATCAAATATTATGAGACAACCTTACCAATCAACCAACCCAGCAAGTAGCCAAGTAACTATCAATTATCAGATTTTTGGCGCTGACTCTGGTTATATAAGTATCACCTCTACCCAAACCGCAATTAGTAATAATTATATTCTAGGTGTAAATGCAACTTCAGTAAACCTAGATGTTTCTACATATTCTACAGGTAATTATGTGGTTGCACTAAAGTGTAATGGGGAAATTGTAGAAACCAAAAATTTAATCATTCAATAAAAAATATAAACTATGAAAACATATTTAAGTATTTTAAGCCTTTTCTTTTGTTTGGGAGTCACCGCGCAAACCACGAGTATTCCCGATCAAAATTTTGAACAAGCTTTAATTGATTTAGGAATAGATTCAGATCAAACCATAAACGGGCAGGTATTAACAAGTGATATTAGTAGTATAGAAAATTTAGATTTGAGTTGGAAACATTTGACCGATTTAACAGGAATAGAAGCTTTTCAATCTTTAAAAATCTTAGATATTTCACATTCTCATATAGACTATTATTCAACTCCACTTGATTTATCAGCCTTAGTAAGTTTAGAAGAATTATACATGGATGGAGACCTAGATAATATAACTATATTCGTTGGAAAACTACTACTTAACAATAATCCAAATTTACAAAAAATAGAATCTACAGGAAATTGGCCTTTACATTCTATAGATTTAACTGGGAGTGATTTAAGTTTAACCAATTTAGAGATTTCGATCAATAGAGATCCAAATGAAACAGGAGATTTATGTATACAGGTTACAAATCCAACACAAGCAATTGCTGGGCAAGGTAATTATTCTAATTGGGTTGTTTGTTGTTATTATAACTATTCAGATGCCTGTAATTTAGACATCGATGATTTTAAAATAATAGAGGTAAGTCTATATCCTAACCCCGTGCAAAAGAGTTTTCAAATAACAACTTCAGAAAAGATAAAAAATGTTAACGTGTTTTCTATTACAGGAGAAAAAGTAGCCAATTATGGGTTGCAGCAAGATTATGATATTTCTTCATTAGCTGCGGGAGTGTATTTTGTAAAAGTGAGAAGTAGTAAAGGGGAAAGTTTAAAGCAAATTGTTAAGAGGTAATTTTAAGAGGGCTATATAATTTTAAATAAAAAAAGCGACCAAACGGTCGCTTTTTTTATGCTCTTATTTCTTGATTTTGAATTAAATCTAAGTATAAATTTACTTTATCTTTTAAATCTCTACGGTGAGTAATAAAATCTAAGAAACCATGTTCTTTTAAAAATTCTGCGGTTTGAAAATCATCTGGCAGATCTTTTCCGGTGGTATCTTTCACCACTCTAGGTCCGGCAAATCCAATAAGCGCGCCGGGTTCAGAAATATTAATATCGCCCAGCATCGCATAAGAGGCAGTGGTACCACCCGTTGTAGGGTCTGTACACAGAGAGATATAGGGTATCTTTTCTTCTGCGAGTTGAGCGATCATTACAGAAGTTTTTGCCAATTGCATTAAAGATAGTACGGCTTCCTGCATACGGGCACCTCCAGATTTTGATATAATCATTAACGGGATTCTGTTATCTAGAGAATATTTTGCTGCTCGAGCTATTTTTTCTCCTACAACGCTACCCATAGAACCGCCTACAAAGCTAAAATCCATACAAGCTACTACTAGATCTTTACCTTTAGATTTACCCACTCCTACTCGAATAGCATCTTTTAGTCCGGTTTTTTTCTCTGCTTCCTGAATTCTGTCGGGGTATTTTTTCTTATCCTCAAATTTTAATGGATCTTTAGAAGTAAGATTTGCATCTAATTCTTTGAATTTGTTGTCATCAAATAATATCTCAAAATACTCTTTGCTTCCTATTCTTACGTGGTAACCATCTTCTGGGCTTACATAAAAATTTCTAGCCAACTCTTCGGCATCTACAATTTTACCAGTTGGAGATTTGTACCACAAGCCTTTGGGTACATCTTTTTTATCTTCGGTAGCGGTTTGTATTCCCTTTTTTGTTCTTTTAAACCAAGCCATAATTTTTACTTATTAATTGGGCAAATTTTATTTGCTTAATGTGTTGATATTATTAAGGTCTTCAAAAGCTTGTTTTAATCTTGTTTTAAAAGTGCTTTCACCTTCTCTTAACCATTTTCTTGGGTCGTAATATTTTTTATTTGGTAAATCTTCTCCTTCAGGATTTCCAATTTGCGAGGCTACATAGGCTTCATTATTTTTCATGTAATCTCTAACTCCTTCCGTAAAGGCATATTGCAAATCGGTGTCTATATTCATCTTAATTACCCCATAACCTATAGCTTCTCTTATTTCGGCTAGGCTAGAGCCACTGCCTCCGTGAAATACAAAATCAATATGGTTGTTGGGTACATTATAATTTTTGCTAATGTATTCTTGAGAATCTTTTAAGATGGTAGGGGTGAGCTTTACGTTACCGGGTTTATAAACTCCATGCACATTTCCAAATGCGGCGGCAATGGTAAATTGATCGCTTACTTTACTAAGCTCCTCAAATGCATAGGCAACCTCTTTGGGCTGCGTGTATAATTTTGATACATCTACATCTGTATTATCAACGCCATCTTCTTCGCCACCGGTAATACCCAACTCAATTTCTAAAGTCATTCCCATCTTGCTCATGCGAGCCAAATATTCTTTGCAAATAGCAATGTTTTCTTCAAGAGGTTCTTCACTCAGGTCAATCATATGAGAACTATAAAGAGGTTTGCCTGTTTCTTTATAAAATTTTTCACCCTCGTCTAGCAAACCGTCTATCCAGGGTAGTAATTTTTTAGCACAATGATCGGTATGTAGGATAACCGTAGCGCCATAAGCTTCGGCCAACTGGTGAACGTGTTTGGCACCAGCTACGCCTCCTAAAATTGCGGCTTTTTGGTTTTCATTAGAAAGACCTTTACCTGCATTAAAAGAAGCTCCGCCATTTGAAAACTGTATGATAACGGGTGAGTTAAGCTCTGCAGCCGTTTCCATAACCGTATTTAGGGTGTTTGACCCTACAACATTCACGGCCGGTAGGGCATAGGCATGTTTCTTAGCGTGGTTAAATATAGCTTGCACCTCTTTACCTGTAGCAACTCCGGGTTTAATTTGATGACTCATATAGTTGATCTTATAAATTTAAGAGACAAAATTAATAAAATAAAATGGCTTAGAAAGGATAATTAATACCAACATTGTAAACCACATTGGCAAAATTATATTCTTGAAACCATTTTTGTTTCGTTTGGGCGGGGTTGTAGGTTTTAAAACCAAGGTCAAGCCGGATGACAAAAAAATCTAAATCATACCGCAGACCAAACCCAGTACTTACGGCGAGTTCTGTAAGGTCTTCAAGCTTTGTAAAGCGGGAAGCTTCATCTTTTACATTGTCTTCTACATTCCAAATATTACCGATATCCGTGAAAACGGCACTATGCAAATCGCCAAATAAATTAAAACGGTATTCTAAATTAAAAGCTATTTTCATATTGGCTTCATTAAACTCGTTAATTCCGCCAGAGCTACCCGGTCCTAAACTATAGGCCTGCCAACCGCGGTTATCATTGGTTCCTCCCGCAAAAAAACTTCTTGCAAATGGTATACTGCTGGCGTTACCATAGGGTAAGGCAATACCACCCATTATGCGTGCCGCAATAATATTGTCTTTGCCTAGATCCCAATGCTTGATAAAATCTGTTTCTAGTTTTATATATTGCGAAAATTGTACGCCAAATAAATCATAGTTACCCTGACTGTTTTCTTTTAAATTGAGCATTTTTCCTAGTAATGCAAGCGAATTTCCTGCGGTCTCTAGTTTAAAGCGAAACTGACTAAAGTCCCAATCGTAAATACCCTCTCTTGTGTTTTTATTGTACGAAAAATTGGTGGCCAAAATCAAGTTGTCTTCGGTTAATCTTTGCCTTCTTTCAATAATATCGCGGGCTATTTGTTCTTGTTCGCGTGTTAAATTAATTTGGTTATTTCTTAGGTCGCGAATAAAACCATTGGCACCTTCGGGAATAATAAGATTGGGTAAGCCAGAACCAGATGAATTGTTATTGAAATAAGCGGGATTGATTTGCGAAATATTGTCTTGGGCAATTTCATTGAGCCGAGAGAAAGAATTGGTGTATACGTTAAAGTAATTACTGGTGTTTAAATTCTTAACATATTGTAAATCGATTAAACTAAACTTATGGCTCAGAGTTTCATTGGGATACCAACGGTAGAAAAAACTTCCTGTAACGTTTTGTTTGTCTAATCCTATATTTTTTTGTGTGCTTAAGCCAACGCGTAAGGTGGTGAACGGCGACATTTTTTTGGGAATTATTTTTTCGGTATTTACAGGAAACGCAATACTAGGAAAAGTGAGGCTGGCATCGCTACCAATTTCTGAAATATTAAAAAATCGGTCATTGGCATCAGCCGCTTCTTTTGAAGAACCCACACTACCTCTTGCTGCAATTTCTAGATTTTCTGCACCACCAAATACATTTCTAATCAGTAAAGAGCCTCCAAAACCAATACCAAAATCTTGAATGTTACTTCGTGAGGCATCTACGTTAAAATCTACTCCTAGTTTAGGTCTTGGGGTTAAAAAAACATTGGCAATAAGTTGCGTGCCGGTACTGTCTCTTGGATCGGGTTGATACTTGATGTCGGGGTATCTAAATTGCCCCAACTCATTTAACCTTCTGTAGGTTAAAGAGCGGTCGAGGTCTTTGTAAACATCTCCCTTTCTTATAAAAACCGCATTGGCTAAAGTTTTTGGCTTGTATTTTAACTTGTCAAAAGAGTAAATAGTATAGCCTTTGTATTGTGCCGAGTCTTGTGCAAAATTGCCAGATTTAAAAGAATAATCGGGGAATATGTTAACCTGACTAATGCGGTGAATTTTATAAGGCACCGTTTTGGTGCTGTCTTCGCGCGTAACTTCTCGGTTAGAAATTATAATATCTGTCTTTACCTTATGGTTGGTGTCTAAAGTGTCGGCTTCAAAACTGATGAATTCTTTTTCAAAGTGGTACAAGCCTCGATTCCTGAAAAAGAAAGTGATTCTATCGCGTTCTGCCTCAAAATTATCGGTATTAAACTGTTGTCCTGCCTTTAAAATACTTTCTTTTTTGCTTAGCATATACAAACTGTCTGCCACCGGCGACTTTATTTGTTTTTGTATACTGTCAAGAACATAAGCTTTGTTGGTGGTGACCCAATATTTAACACGCGTTCTGTCTTTTTTATGGTTTACCGATTTAAAATCCGCTTCAGCATTAAACCACCCACGGTTCCAGAAATAAGCTTCTAACCGATTTTTGCTTTTTACACTTTTGTTTTCATCATAAACACTGGGAGGTTCTCCCGATTCTTTTAAAGTATTATGAAAAGATAAATAGCCTCTTTTAATGCGGTCAACTTGTTTTTGTGAATAAATCGAAGCGAGTCGTTTTTTGCGGTTTGGCTTTCTGTTTAACCAAGCGGTATAACTCGAATCGGGGTTTGGTTTTGCTAGGTTATAAATGTGCAGCTTAAGCGGAATACCCAAAACCGGCAATTTGCTATTGGGTTTCTGGTAAAGCTGGTTGTATAAATCATTATCTTTTGACTTTTCATTGTTTACAAAAATGCTGTTTTCTGTGAGTAGTCGCTCATTCTCTTTTACTCTTTTTGTAGGATTACAGCTTACAAAATTTAAGACTAAGCAGAATAATATTATTTTTGCGGTAACGGCTCTCAAAATCATCTAAAAATTAGGTTCAAAAATACATCAATTTATGCTCAGCAAAAATCAAATAAAGTTAATAAACAGTCTTTCGCAAAAAAAATATAGGAATAAATATAATCTTTTTGTAGCCGAAGGAATTAAAGTTATAAAAGAACTTTTAAACTCAAATTATGAATTGGAGTTGCTGTATAGCACTACAGATGTCTTTTATGTTCCAACAGAGAAATTACAACTCATCACCGAAGCCGATTTGAAAAAGATTAGTAAGCTGGCCACCCCACAAATCGCATTAGCGCTTTTCAAAATACCCGAAAAAAATGATACTGTGAAAGCGGTTGATTTTGCGGTAGCCTTAGACGGAGTGCGCGACCCAGGCAATTTAGGTACAATTATAAGACTTTGTGACTGGTTTGGTGTGAGGCAAATTCTGTGTTCTAATGATACCGTAGATTGCTATAATGAAAAAGTAGTGCAAGCAACTATGGGTTCTCTTGCTAGAGTAAACATGGCTTACACGGATTTATACGAAACTTTAAAAAACACCGATTTACCCCTACTAGGAACTTTTATGGATGGTGAAAATGTATATAAAACCCAATTGCCGTCAAGCGGAATTTTAATATTAGGTAATGAAGCTAACGGCATTTCTCCCACCATCGAAAGTTTAGCAAGTCAAAAAATAAGTATTCCACAATTTGGCGAAAACCAATCTACTGAAAGTTTAAATGTAGCCACGGCTACGGCCATTTTGCTAAGCGAGTGGAGAAGAGGTTAATTGTTTAGTGCCATTTGAAAATGGCGTTTATTTTGTTATCTAGATACTTGCGGGTTAAAATTTTACGGCTAAGGGAAAACTGTTTAAGTTCTCCTTTTTGGTTTGGAGTTAATCAATAACCAAAAACCGAAGCATGCTTATTGAAAAGTAAAATTAATAAAGATGCCGCGTGACTTCATAGATTCAATTTGCCCTGTGTAAGGACTGTTTGGGTCTTTATCTCGCTTAAGTTCATCGGTCATGCCAAATACACCGCGTATAGAGGGGGTGAATTTGAAATAAGGCAGGTAAAAATCAATGCCAAATCCTAGCTCAAAATAATTGGCATCATTAATCATTCTAAATTCGCCCGCGCTATTGTCATCTGGATTAGTTTCATTACTAGATAGGTTGATAGAGCGTGAAACCCCACCCACTACAAAGGGTTTAAAGTTGTTGAGTCTTTTGGTTGAAAACTTCACCAACAAAGGCACATGAATGTAGGTAGATTTGATATCTCTAAAATTGTCTTCGGGAATTTCGGTATAAGTAAAGGTGCGATTGGCAAAGACAACTCCAGGCTCTAACCTTAGATCAATATAATCATTGATTCTTAGATTTCCCAAAAGCCCTACATTAAAACCAATATCGTTTTTCACCACAATGTCGGTTGCGGGCTTATTGTATTGCAAGTCGAATCCGTAAGAGTTAAAGCCTAAAAAATAACCCCAAGACCAACGCTGCTTGTCCATATTATCTTTGTTGCGAATCTTTTCGGTGTTAAAAAATCCTTGTCCATAGCTGCTCGTGAGGCTTAAAAAAACCACCGTACACATCAATAAATATCTCATAAAATTACTTTGAAGCAGAATAAATTGTTGCTACACCCATAGTTTGCGGATGATGATTCACTTTATTAAACCCAATTTTCTTTAAAATATTGTTGAATTTTTCACCAAAGGGGAAAACCGCGGCACTATCGCTTAAATATTTGTATGCCACCTTGTCTTTTGAGAACAGTTTTCCAATACTAGGCAACATATATTTAGTGTAAAATTTATATCCTTGTTTAAAAGGAGCTTTGGTAGGGACAGATGTTTCTAAAACAATAAAAATGCCTCCTGGTTTTAGCACGCGGTAAATTTCGGCTAATCCTTTTTCTAGGCTTTCAAAATTTCTAACGCCAAAAGCCACTGTAATCGCATCAAAAGTATTTTCTTTAAAAGGTAAAGCCTCAGAATCTCCTTGGGTCATCTTAATTTTATTGTCTAAGCCTTTGCTTTCTATTTTTTTGCGTCCTACGCTTAGCATACCCTCAGATAAATCTAGTCCAATTACATCTGGTACTCCAGCTTCTGCTAGACTAATAGCTAAGTCTCCCGTTCCTGTTGCTATATCTAAAGCATTTTTGGGCTGGGTGTTCATAACCATTTGAATTACCTTTTTGCGCCAAGAAGTATCAATACCAAATGAGATGACACGATTGAGTCCATCGTAATTATCAGAGATGGTATCAAACATTTGTTCTACCTGCTTTTTCTTAGCTAGTTTTGAATCTTTATAAGGGGTGACTTTCTTTGCCATGGCTTTTTTTGACAAAGATAAGTTTTAATACTAAAAATAAGATTCACAAATAAAAAAATCGGTTAGAGCTTGGCATCTCCAATTGTAAATGCCATATCTTTGCCCTACTAAAAAAACCATTCATGAAAATTATCATTGCAGGGGCAGGAGAAGTTGGTTTTCATTTATCGAAGCTGCTTTCTTTTGAGTCTCAAGATATTACCCTTATAGATCCGGATGCAGAAAGTTTAGAGTATGCCGACAGTCATCTGGATATAAGAACCATAAAAGGGGATGCAACTTCAATTTTATTACTTCATGACGCTCAAATAAAAGGAGCCGATTTGGTGGTTGGTGTAACCAGTAGCGAGACAACCAATATAACTATTTGTGTTTTGGCAAAACAATTGGGGGCTAAACGTACCATTGCAAGAATTAGAAATACCGAGTTTATCGAGCATAAAGATGTGGTAGGCTTTGAGCAGTTTGGGATAGACGAACTCATTTCACCAGAATCATTAGCAGCAAAAGAAATTGAGTCTTTGGTAAAGCAATCGGCGTTTAATGATACCTTTGAGTTTGATGAAGGGGCCTTGTCAATGATTGGTTTTAAACTCTCGCGTAATGCACCATTTTTAGGTAAAACATTAAAAGAAGCCCAAAATATTTTTCCTGATATACCTTTCGTCTGTATTGCGATACAGCGCTATGGAACCCAATTTACGCTAATTCCTCGTGGTGATACTGAGTTTAAGGAAGGAGACCAGGCTTATTTCATGTCCAGTAGGCAAGGGTCTGAACAGCTGTATAAATTAACGGGTAAACAAAAACAAGAAATCAAAAATGTGATGATTCTTGGAGGGAGTAAGATTGGTAAACAAACAGCGAAAGAATTGGCAAATGCCAAATTTAATGTCAAGCTGGTGGAAAAAGATAGAGAAAAGGCATTTGAATTAGCGGATGAGATGAATGATACGCTAATAATTAATGGAGATGGTAGGAATGTAGGTTTATTAGAAGAGGAGAATATTCATGATATGGATGCTTTTATCTCGGTTACGGGAAATTCTGAAACCAATATCATGTCTTGCTTGGTAGCCAAATCTAAAGGAGTGAAAAAGACCATCGCTTTAGTAGAAAATATGGATTATTTTCAATTGAGTCATTCTATAGGAATAAACTCCTTAATCAATAAAAAATTACTAGCGGCAAACACCATCTTTAGGTATGTGCGCAAAGGAGAGGTTGTCGCCATGACCAAACTTAATAATTTAAATGCCGAATTGCTGGAGTTTATTGTGCATAAGAAATCAAAAGTTTGTGGTAAACGTATTGTAGATATCGACTTTCCTAGATCTACAATTGTGGGTGGCGTAGTTAGAAAAGGTAAGGGTATGATAGCATCGGGCGATATTTTGATAGAGCCAGGAGACCGTATAGTGGTGTGCTCATTACCCCGATCTATCCATAAAATAGAAAAGCTATTTTCATAATGCCTAAACTTAATTTTAAAATTATTGTATACATTATGGGGTTGCTGTTGTTATGCAATGGCGGCTTTATGCTTATTGCGACCTTGGTGAGCTGGGTTTACAAAGATGGTGCTACGGTACAAATTGCAGGAGCATCTGTAACCACAATGATGGTAGGTATGCTTTTCATGTTTGTAACCCGAGATTATGCCAAAAAACTTAAACAAAGAGAAGGGTATATAATTGTAACCTTTGGTTGGATTTTTATGGCCTTAAGTGGTATGCTGCCTTATCTCTTTACGGATGCTATCCCCGATATTACCAATGCTTTCTTTGAAACTATGTCTGGTTATACAACTACTGGAGCCACTATTTTAGACGATATAGAAGTATTACCCGAAGGTGTTTTATTATGGCGTAGCCTTACTCATTGGATAGGAGGTATGGGTATAATTGTGCTTGCGGTAGCCATTCTTCCGCTTTTAGGAATAGGAGGTATGCAATTGTTTGCCGCTGAAGCACCAGGACCCAGCGCAGATAAATTAAAACCTAGAATTGCAGACACGGCAAAAAGATTATGGCTTATTTATGTTGGTTACACAGCCGCCGAAACGATTTTATTGAATTTGGCCGGCATGTCTTTTTTTGATGCTGTAAATCATGCGCTTAGTACATTGTCTACAGGAGGATTTTCAACTAAGAATGCAAGCGTTGCTTACTGGAATGATCAACCTTTAATTCAATATATAATTATTGTCTTTATGTTCTTAGCAGGTACTAATTTTGTGATGAGTTACTTTGCTTTTAAGGGAAAAATTCAACGCATTTTGCACGAAGATGAATTTAAATGGTATGCTATTTTTGTTTTTGGTTTTGCTATTGTTGCAGCGCTACTAATTTACTTTTATGCAGATACAAGTCAGTCTACCATAGTGCATCCAAAAGTTTGGGGAGAGTTTGAAAGTGCTTTCAGGCACGCGCTTTTTCAAATTCTAACGGTGATAACCACAACTGGTTTTATTACCGCCGATTTTACTTTATGGACCCCCTTTTTAACTATTTTCTTTTTTGGTTTGTTTTTCCTAGGGGGTTCGGCAGGATCAACTTCTGGAGGGGTAAAGGTGGTGCGTCATATTATTATGATTAGAAATGGAATTGCTGAATTTAAAAGGGCATTACACCCTAATGCAATTGTACCAGTCCGTTACAACGGTAAGGGAATAAAAGGAGAAATTGTTTTTAATATTTTAGGATTCTTTATTCTTTATATGCTGGCTTTTATTATTGGAGCTATGGGATTGGCTGCGTTAGGCTTAGATTTTCCGACAGCAATTGGAGGAGCTGCTTCTTCTCTAGGGAACATAGGGCCTGCGTTTGGCGATCTGAGTCCAGTTGATAATTTTAACAGCCTACCCATGTTGGGTAAATGGTGGTCTGCGTTTTTAATGCTTATAGGTCGTTTAGAGCTGTTTACGGTGCTTATTATTTTGACTCCCATGTTCTGGAGAAATCGTTAACTCTTAACTGCATTTTAACGTCTTATTTTAAATTTAATGTTTTCTAGTAATTTAGATGTTAGTAATTTAAATCTACCCAATTAGAATCAAATATTGTGCAACAACTTTGCCCACCAACCAAACAATTATTCTTCTATATTACAGGCAAACACAATTAATGAACCTGCCATCTAGAATTGGTACGACGAAAAAGAGAATTTATGGCATTGGAGAGCAACTTAAACTCAGAAATGCTATAGCACAAACCTATAAATTGGAGATTATAGCAGAAGTTGACGGCTACAAAGATTATGCTAGTGTAATTGCAAACAGCCCTTACCAATTACAAAAGATAAGCCTTAACCCAAGCGATCAAATAACGTTTTATTACCAAGCAGCTGGAGCCAGTTCGGGTTATATAAGTATTATCTCTACCCAAACCGTAATAGGAAATAATTAAATTTTAGATGTAAAGGCAAGCGCAGTAAATATAGATGTTTCTACCTAGCCTTTAGGTAAGTATGTGGTTGCATTAAAATGAATTGGAGAAATTATAGAAACCTAAATTGTAGTCATTCAATAAAAAATATATAATCCATAAAAAAATAAAATGCTTCCCAATAGGAGAAGCATTTTTATATGTTGAATTTTAAGTATAATTAACTTAACGCAGCCTTAATTTGTTGTATAGCCTGTGTAATTTCTTTTTCGCTGGCGGCATAAGAAAGACGAATACAGTTAGCATCTCCAAAAGCTTCACCCGTTACGGTAGCAACTTCAGCTTCTTCTAAAAGGTACATGCTTAAATCGGTAGCATTGTTGATGGTTTTTCCGCGGAAGCTTTTTCCATACAATTCCGAGACATCGGGAAAAACATAAAAAGCACCTTGTGGGGCGTTGCATTTAAAGCCTGGAACATCGCTTAATAAATCTAAAATAAGTTTTCTACGTTCTTTAAACGTATCAATCATAAAAGAAATTTTGCTCACTGGAGCTTCTAGTGCGGCAATAGTTGCGCGTTGGGCAATACAATTGGCTCCGCTAGTAAATTGTCCTTGAATCTTGTTACAAGCTCGTGCTATATACGAGGGAGCTCCAATATAGCCAATTCGCCAACCGGTCATCGCAAAAGCTTTGGAAACCCCATTAACGGTTACCGTACGCTCATACATATCGTCAAAAGCGGCCATAGAGGCGTGCCCGTTGGCTGTAAAATTGATGTGTTCGTAAATCTCATCGCTCACTACAATAATATCTGGATGTTTTTGAAGCACATCGGCTAGGGCTCTTAATTCTTCTTTACTGTACAACATACCGCTAGGATTGCAAGGAGAACTAAACCATAACATTTTGGTTTTGGGTGTAATGGCTTTTTCAAGCTGTTGCGGAGTCATTTTGAAATCTGTTTCGATAGTAGTTGGTACTTCTACAGGCACTCCTTCGGCAATTTTCACAATATCCTTGTAGCTCACCCAATACGGGCAGGGTAAAATAACTTCATCTCCTGGGTTGATGCAAACCATAGCTACATTGGCTAAAGATTGTTTTGCACCTGTAGATACAACAATCTGCGATTTATCATAGTTGAGGTTATTATCGCGTTTGAACTTGTTGATGATCGCTTGTTTTAAATCATCATAACCATCAACCGGGGTATATTTATTATAATTATCATTGATGGCTGCGATAGCAGCATCTTTAATAAATTCTGGTGTATTGAAGTCGGGTTCGCCTAAGCTAAGGCTGATTATATTTTTACCTTCCGCTTTAAGCTCACGGCCTTTGGCCGCCATGGCTAAGGTTGCACTTGTCTCTAACCGGTTGATTCTGTCTGATAGCTTATTCATAGCAATAGGATTAAGATAGGGCTATTTTTGGTTTGGCCCCCATTTCTTTTAAATGTTTAAAGTGAGCAACTATAGCTGCTCGTGTTGTTTTGTATTCGTGGTAAGGCAACTCGCACTCTTGCGCTGTCTGCTTTACAATTTTAGCAATTTTATCATAATGAATATGGCTGATATGTGGAAATATGTGGTGCTCAATTTGGTGGTTTAAGCCGCCAGTAAACCAGTTTATGATTCTATTTTTAGTAGCAAAATTTACAGTGGTAAATAATTGATGAATCGCCCAAGTATTTTTTAAGTTTCCTTTTTCATCGGGCAAAGGCATTTCTGTATTTTCTACCACATGTGCCAGTTGAAAAACAATACTTAAAATTAGTCCAGCGGTATAGTGCATGATAAAAAAGCCTAAAAGAATTTTCCACCAAGCAATACTTAGAACCAACATAGGGATAACAATCCAAATGGCAATATATAAGGCTTTGGTTATAGCTAAGGTACTCCATTGCCATATAGGATTAGGCATTTTACCATAACTTAATCTTTTCTTTAAATAGCGATGTGTTTGTTTAAAGTCTGTTGTTAATACCCAGTTAAAGGTTAGCAATCCGTAAAGGAAAACCGAATAATAATGTTGAAACTTATGAAACCTACGCCATTTACTGTGCTTGCTAAATCGGATAATGCGGCCGGCTTCTAAATCTTCATCGTGGCCGTGCACATTGGTATAGGTGTGGTGCAAAACATTGTGCTGTACCTGCCAGTTGTATACGTTACCAGCTAAAATATACATGCTACCCCCCATAATTTTATTGATCCATTTTTTTGAAGAATAAGAACCATGGTTGGCATCATGCATCACATTCATTCCTACTCCTGCCATTCCTACGCCCATAATTATTGTGAGCAAAAGCATCCACCACTGGGAGATGTCTAAGGTTAACATTATGAAGTATGGACTTAAAAACAGGCTAAACATGATTATGGTCTTAAGGTGAAGTTTCCAGTTACCTGTTTTGTTGATGTTGTTTTCTTTAAAATAAGTGTTAACTCGCTTATTTAGAGTCCTAAAGAACTTATTGGTGTCAATGCGAGAAAATTTTACGGTGTTGTTTTTCATTTAAAAATAGTATAAGCTCCAAATTTAAACATTTCTTTGCGTAAAAGCCTTTATTGTTACCGGCCAATTTTATGAGAAATGTCAAGGTTGATAAAAATAAGTATTTTAGCAGGTAAATATCAATTTTCACCTAAATAAAATTGTTTTATGATTCCTGCTATATCATTATTTGTCATTGTTAGTTTATCTGCTTTAATTACCCGTATTGCCGCAATTGCTTTGGCGCATACAGGATTATCTACAGAAGTTGCTCGTTTTCAAGCACGTTCTGCCTATACAGGTACGGGATTTACAACTTCTGAAACCGAAAAAATAATGAATTTTCCTGTGCGTAGAAAAATTATTTATAGTTTAATGCTTATAGGGAATGCGGGTATTGTAACCACAATGTCTACCTTAATATTGACCTTTGTGTTACCCAATAGCACCAGTAGTTTGTTGTGGGGTTTACTTATTATTGTGGTAGGAATGGCTATAATTTGGTGGGCGGTACAAAGTCCTTGGGTTGATAAATACCTTTCTAAAGTTATTGGTAAGGCATTAAAAAAATACACTAAAATAGAAGTGAAAGATTATGCTTCTATTTTACATTTAGCCGAAGATTACCGAATTACGGAATTGCGGGTAGATGATGATTCTTGGTTGGCTAATAAATCGCTTAACCAATTGGCCTTGCGTAAAGAAGGAATTATTGTTCTGGGTATTAAGCATTCAGATGGTGAATATTTAGGGTCTCCTAACGGCAGTTCTCTCGTAAAAACAGGTGATTTACTAACCATGTACGGAAAAGAAGATGTATTTCTAAATTTAAATCAGCGTAAGCGCAATTTAGAGGGAGAATTAGAACACCAAGAGCAGATGCGTAAAGAAGCAAATAATTAGTTTGACTTTACGGATGGCTTATACGATTCTTATTATATTTGCATAAAATTGTAACGTGGAATTAATCAAGCATTATTTTCCTGATTTAAGTCAGGATCAAATCGATAAGTTTACCCAACTAAACGAATTATACCAAGATTGGAATCAAAAAATTAATGTGGTTTCAAGAAAAGATATAGACGAAATATATCTAAGACACGTTTTACATTCTTTGGGTATTGCTAAAATTCAAGGTTTTAAGCCAGGAGCTAAAATTATGGATGTTGGAACAGGAGGTGGTTTTCCTGGGGTTCCTTTAGCAATTCTTTTTCCTGAGACAAGCTTTCATTTGGTAGATAGTATAGGTAAAAAAATTAAGGTGGTTGATGAGGTGGTAGAAGGCCTTAACCTAGAAAATGTGCGTACTAGCAATTGCCGTGTAGAAGAAGTAGATGAGCAGTATGATTTTATTGTGAGTAGGGCAGTGGCTCAAATGGATACTTTTGTGCGTTGGGTTAAAGGTAAAATTGCTAAACGCCAGCAACATGAGTTGAAAAACGGAATTCTCTATCTTAAAGGTGGTGATCTTTCTGAGGAGCTTGCAGTATATGAAACGGCAAAGATTTATGATTTAAAAGATTACTTTGAAGAAGAGTTTTTTGAGACGAAAAGCGTGGTGCATTTGCCAATGAAATATAAAGCTTTGTAAAAAAAATCCGCTTGAAAGCGGATTTTTTTATGGTTGGATTATACCCTTTTATTCACCTAGGAATGGATACCTATAATCTGTTGGTGGAACAAAGGTTTCTTTGATAAGACGCGGTGAAACCCAACGCAATAAGTTAAGCTTAGACCCTGCTTTATCATTGGTTCCACTAGCGCGAGCACCACCAAATGGCTGTCTGCCCACTACGGCTCCAGTTGGTTTGTCGTTAATGTAGAAGTTTCCAGCAGCATTCTGTAAAATTTCTGTAGCAAGACTAGCGGCATATCTGTCTTTAGACAAGATGGCCCCGGTAAGAGCGTAAATACTTGTTTCATTAACCAAATGTAGGGTTTCTTCGTATTTTTCATCTTCGTACACATAGATGGTTACCACAGGCCCAAATAACTCAGTTTCCATAGTAGTGTACTTTGGGTTTGTTGTAAGTATTACCGTTGGTTCAATGAAATAACCTTTAGATTTGTCATAACCACCTCCCATAATAACTTCGGCATCTTCATCTTGCTTGGCTTGATCGATATAGCTGGCCAGTTTATCAAAGGCTTTTTCGTCTATAACAGCGGTAATAAAATTACTCATGTCTTCTGGAGATCCCATTTTGAATGATTTTAGGTCTTCTTCAACATAAGATTTCACTTCATTCCACATAGAGTTCGGTATGTAGCAACGTGAAGCTGCACTACATTTTTGACCTTGAAACTCAAATGCACCTCTTGAAATGGCTGTTGATACTTCTTTTGGGTTGGCAGAAGGGTGTGCTACAATAAAATCTTTACCTCCTGTTTCACCTACAATACGTGGGTAAGTTTTATAATTATTTATGTTTTTACCAATTTCAGCCCAAATGTTTTGGAAAACACCAGTACTTCCTGTAAAATGTACACCAGCGAAATCTGGACTCTTAAGTACAGTATCGGTGATCATGGCTGGGTCACCCATAACCATATTGATTACACCATCAGGGACTCCAGCTTCTTGAAACACTTCCATAAGTACTTGAGCAGAGAACATTTGTGTAGATGAGGGTTTCCAAACTACTACATTACCCATTAAAGCGGCAGAAGAAGGTAAGTTACCTGCAATTGCTGTAAAATTGAATGGAGTAATTGCATAAACAAATCCTTCTAGTGGTCTATATTCTACACGGTTCCATGCCTTTTCATCAGATTCTGGTTGCTCATCATAGATTTGAGTCATATACTCCACGTTAAAACGTAAGAAGTCTATAATTTCACAAGCAGAGTCAATTTCGGCTTGATAGATGTTTTTTGACTGTCCAATCATAGTGGCTGCATTAAGTCTTTGTCTATAAGGGCCAGCGATTAAATCGGCCGCTTTTAGAAATACCGCAGCTCGTTGCTCCCAAGGTAATTTAGCCCACTTTTCACGAGCTTTTAATGCTTCTTCAATTGCAGTTTCAATATGACTTTTTTCAGCCAAATGAAAAACACCTAAATCATGTTTGTGGTCATGCGGGGGGTGCATATTTCTTGTTTTTCCCGTTTTAATTTGTTGGTCACCTATATATAATGGGATATCCATTTTTTGGTTGAACATCTCTTTGTAAGTTGCCAATGCTTCTTCTCTTTCTGGCGTTCCTGGCGCGTATGATTTTACAGGCTCATTTACCGCTGGAGGAACGTGAAAAAATCCTTTTCCCATAGTATTTTTAATTTTTAATTCTTGAATATTTTAAAGGCCTAAAGGTAACAAAATTAATGTAGGAAAAAATAGAAAAAGGCAACCGATTTTCAATCGCTGAAATTATTTTAAAATGAAGATAATGAAGTTGTTAGTATTTAATTTAAAGCGAAAGGTGCACTAAGCTTAAAAGTGGGTATATGTACCTTAAATTTTTTGGTAGAGGTGAAGTTAATCATGTTGTAAAATCCGCTCATAGAACCAAAGGGAGAGGTGAGTAAGCATCCGCTACTATAGGTGTGAGATTCACCTGGTTTTAAGACTGGTTTTTTACCAATAACACCTTCACCTTTTACAATTTCATCTGGACTCAGGGCATCTTTAATTTTCCAGAATCTGGAATTCAGTTGCACCGAGTCGTTACTCTGGTTTTCAATGGTTATTTGATAAACAAAAGCAAAGTTAACCTTATAGTTTTTAAGGAATACACCTTCAAAACTGGTTTGAACCGAAATTTTTATACCTTTTGTTATTTGCTGAATCATTGTAAATTACAACTTGATAATGTCAAAATTAATTTGATAAATATAGCCAAAAATAATAGGAAAAAATAGCTTATGTAAAATTTTAAGATTTTATTGACTTCTGATTATTTTTATTGAGATTGAAGTAAGAATTTTTCGCAATGAAATAACGTAAAAGATTATTAATTGCTGATGTTGCGACTGTTAGCCGAGCCCACTCCTATAATTCTGTCAAAACGTCCGCCTATGGGTCTGTAATAAACCAGAATAGTATACTGGTTTTCGGTTTCATCAAAGTTTCCGCTAAAATACCCAAGATCAATGCTGCCATCTTTGTTTTTGAGTACATATTTATAATTGTAAAAACCTTGTTTCATCAAATACTTGAGCGTGTAGGCATCTTGTTTTTTGTCGTAAGTTAAACGAGTAGAATTGTCTAATTGGTAGTTGTTAAAATTTCCGTAAAGGTGAATTTCTCCGCCATTTAGCGGTTCATAGTTAAAAAGTTTAAAATGCACCCAAGTGTATTCTGCTTCTATGTCTGGGTTATTTCCTTGAATGGTGTTGATCTTGAAGTGGCCATTTATATCTGGATTGTATGTGTATGGATCGTATTTTCTAACCTTATCGCCAAAAAGATAGGTGTTGTAGATATCGATAAGTGCCGTACGTTGAATATTCATTGTAGAAGCGCGAATGTCTTTGTTCTCAAAAAAAAGAAATTCATTTCCTCCCCAAAAAGCGCTTTCGTCATCGTAGCGGTAAATCAATTCATTGCCTAAGGTGTATTGAGGTTTAAGGTTGTAAATAGCTCTTTTGGTATTGTTGTTGGGGATAATTAAGGTTTTAAGGTTGGCAGCAGGATTTTGTATCAAAATATCATCCTGACCATTAATAGTAAAGTTTAAGACTTGTTTTTCATTGACGTATTTTAAATTACGCGTACGTTTTACCTCTGCTTTTACTAGGGCTATATTTTCGTAAACCATAAATTTTCTGGAGAAAACAACTTCTCGTTGGCTGTTTAAAATACTTAGTAGATAATTGCCACTTACTTTGAGCCCTTTCGTGATGTTATTGGGTATTTGAAGTTCGTAATGAGTGTAAATTTGCAGGGTGTTAAATGAATCTTCAAAATTTAAAATACGGGTGTCATCAAAACCGTTTAAAATTTCTGTTTTAGCTAACTCAGATGGCGTCCAGTCAAAATTAAAATGTTCTAACTTGTAAAAATAATCGGCATTATCTCCTATAAGGTCATCAAAGCTTAGCTGTATAGTTGACCCTAGTTCGACAATTGGGGTTCCTCCAAACTCGTCTTGGCCTTTAAACTCAATGCTTCGTATGTATTCTGGGGGTGCTGTTTCGGCTACTTGCGCGGTAAGGATTTGGAAACAAAAAAGTAGGAATAAGGTGTTTAGGATTTTCATACCATTAAAATAAAGGTAAATATAAGCAAATGGTCTGCCAAGCTTAAAAAGTATAGGTCTGAATATTTATAATTTAGAATAATTATAAATAATATAATATACTCGCAATCATACGGTCAAGAAGATAATTAAATTGCTAAATTTGCAATCGCAAATATTAACTTATAATTTAGGATTATGTCAAAAGGCATTAAGGTTAAAAAGGGATTAGATTTGCGTTTGGTAGGAGAGGCCTCTAAAGAGTTGGTTTCTGCCCATGAATCTAAGACCTATGTTATTAAACCATCGGATTTTCATTTGGTGGTTCCTAAAATGATTGTAAAAGAAGGTGGGAGGCTTAAAAAGGGTGATCCCATTTTTTATGCTAAAGGTAATGAGGACTTAAAAGTTCTGTCACCTGTTAGCGGTACACTTACCAAAATAGAGCGTGGAGCAAAGCGCGTTATTTTAAAAATATTCATAGAGGCAGATGCGCAACAAGAAGAGGCCGTATATAACCCGGTTAATATTTCTTCTGCAAAACCAGAGGAAATTAAGAAAGCTTGGTTGCAAGGTGGTTGTTGGCCATTTATTATGCAGCGTCCTTATGATGTGATTGCCAATCAAGGAACTACTCCAAGAGACATTTTTATTTCAGGATTTTCTACCGCTCCATTAGCGGCCGATGTTGACTTTGTACTTCAAGGTAAAGAAAAAGAGGTGCAAGCTGCATTAACAGCTTTGTCAAAATTAACTTCTGGAAAAATTCATGTCGGTGTAAATTCAATGAGCGGTATGTTTGCCGCAATGAAAGATATTGAATTGCATCAAGTAAGTGGTCCGCATCCTGCTGGAAATGTAGGGACTCAAATCAATAAATTGTCTCCTGTAAATAAAGGAGAAACAGTGTGGACGATAGCACCACAACATTTAGCGATTATGGGGGAGATGCTATTGACAGGGAAATATAATCCAGAAAGAATAATTGCCTTTGTAGGTTCAAGTTTAAAGAACCCTAAATATTTTAAAACAAAAATAGGGGCAGAATTAGATCCTATAATTCAAGAAATTGGCTTAAAAGAAGAAAATGTTCGTGTTATTAATGGAGATGTGTTAACCGGAGTTCAAACCGAAAAGCAAGGTGGGCATTTAGGTTTTGCCAATTCTGTTGTAACGGTTATCCCTGAAGGAGATGATTATGAGTTCTTTGGATGGAACAAGCCTGTTTTTGATAAGATATCAACTTCAAGAGCGCTTACTTTTTCTTGGTTAAACCCAAAGAAAAAATATGAACTAACCACCAATACTAATGGTGAGCATAGAGCTTTTGTGCTTACAGGTAATTACGAGGAAGTTTTTCCTTTAGATATTTACCCGTTACAAACCTTAAAAGCTTGTATGGTTAAAGACTTAGACCAAATGGAAGCCTTGGGTATGTATGAAGTGGCGCCAGAAGATTTCGCATTAACAGAGTTTATATGCGTGTCTAAACAACCACATCAGCAAATTATAAGAGAAGGTTTAGATTTAATGTATAAAGAAATAGGATAAGGTTATGGGATTGAAAGAAAACTTACATAAGCTTAAAATGAAATATGAAGGCAAAAAAATGGCGCCTGCCTTTAATGCACTTCATACATTTTTGTACTTACCCAATATGATTACAAAGGGAGGTACGCATATTAAAGCAGCCGATGATTTAAAAAGAACAATGAATACGGTTATTTTAGCCTTAGTTCCTTGTTTGATTTTTGGTATGTTTAATGCAGGATTCCAGCATTATGCAGCTATTAACGGCATGCCAGAGGGTATGTCTTTCTTTAGTACTGCTTTTTGGAATATGGATAACTTTTTATTAGGGCTAGTAACCGTTCTTCCATTGGTGATTGTATCTTATGGAGTAGGTTTGGCTATAGAATTTTTATTCGCAGTAATAAAAGGTCATGAAGTAGAAGAAGGGTATTTGGTAACAGGAATGCTAGTGCCACTAATTGTACCTATTGATATACCATTATGGATGCTCGCTGTAGCAGTTGCCTTTGGTGTAGTTATAGGAAAAGAGGTTTTTGGAGGTACAGGAATGAATATTCTTAACCCTGCATTAACTATTCGAGCTTTCTTATTCTTTGCTTACCCTACTTGGATGAGTGGAGATAAAGTATGGGTTCACGAAGCAGTTGAGCGCGCAGGTACACCAGATGCTATTTCGGGAGAAACAATCTTGGGTAGCTATGCGCAAAATAGTGATGTGATGTACTCTTTACAAGATATGTTCTTTGGTTTTATTCCTGGTTCGGTAGGAGAAACTTCTAAGCTTTTAATAATTATAGGAGCTTTATTTTTAATATTCACCAAGGTAGGAAGCTGGAGAATAATTTTGAGTACGCTTATTGGTGCCTTAGTAATGGGACTTATTTTTAATGGTGTAGTTGACGCCGGATGGATTCAAGAAGGATCTAAGTTCTTCGGATTAATGAGTGTTCCTTTCTGGCAACACCTTATTATAGGTAGTATCTTATTTGGGGCCGTTTATATGGCAACCGATCCTGTAAGTGCAGCACAAACCAATAAAGGAAAATGGATTTACGGATTTTTAATCGGTTTTATTTCAATTCTTATCCGTGTATTTAATCCAGCTTATCCAGAAGGAGTGTTCTTGGCTATTTTATTGATGAACGTATTTGCTCCTACCATAGATCACTACGTGATTCAAGGAAATATCAATAAACGCAAAAAACGTCTAAAAGTTAAAACAGCATAATAATGGCTATTAATACAGATAAAAATAGTTATACTATCATTTTTGCAATTGTGATGGTAGTTATAGTAGGAAGTTTGTTAGCTGGTTTTGCCAATGGTTTAAAACCAATGATTAAAGCAAATGAACGATATGAAAAACAACAAAACATACTTTATGCTTTGGGTGTGAATAACAACGAAGGAGCTAATGATGTTGTTTTTATTGGTACAGATCAAGTTGAGGAAGAATTTAAAAAATATATTACTAAGCAATTGGTAATTCAAGGCGATCAAGTAACCGAAGATGATCAAGCTTACTTAATTGACATCAGTAAAGAAGAAAACAAAGCAAAAAAGGCTGATTACCAAAGAAGACTTCCCTTGTTTGTTGCCAATTTAGAGGGCGAAGAGCTTTATGTGATGCCAGTTAGAGGAAAAGGACTTTGGGATGCCATTTGGGGATATGTAGCGGTGGATAAAAGTATGACCGTAAGAGGTGTTTATTTTGACCATAAAGGGGAAACACCAGGATTAGGTGCCGAAATTAAACAACGCTACTTTATGGATGATTTTACGGGTGAGAAGTTCTTACACGGAGGAGCCTTCAAAGGTATAGAGGTGGCTAAAGGTAACAACGACCCTAAGAATGAAGATAAATCAGATAATGAGGTAGATGCTTTGGCAGGTGCAACCATCACAGGAGATGGTGTAAGTGCTATGCTTAGAAAAGATATCAAACTTTATGTGCCTTATTTTAAAACTTTAAACAACTAAAATTATGGGACTTTTATCTAGAAAAGACGCAAAGTTAATTACAGACCCATTAGCAGATAATAACCCCATTACCATACAGGTTTTAGGTATTTGTTCTGCATTAGCTATTACCGCTCAGTTAAAGCCATCAATTGTAATGGCAATTTCGGTACTGTTTGTAATGGGGGTGGGTAACGTAGTGATTTCGTTATTACGGAATTTAATACCCTCAAAAATTAGAATTATTGTACAATTAATCGTAGTAGCTACCTTAGTAATTATTGTAGACCAGGTGCTTAAAGCTTTTGCTTACTCGCTAAGTAAGGAACTTTCTGTATTTATTGGATTAATTATTACCAACTGTATCATTATGGGTCGATTTGAAGCTTTTGCTTTAGGAAACGGACCTTGGAAATCCTTTCTTGATGGAATAGGAAATGCAGCAGGTTATGGTCTAATCTTAGTAATTGTTGGTTTCTTTAGAGAATTATTAGGATCGGGTACTTTATTTGGTTTCCAGGTATTAGGAGACCCTGTAGAGAAAACAGGCCTTTATGCCATAGGTTATGAAAATAATGGTTTTATGGTATTGCCTCCAATGGCGCTTATCGTAGTGGGAATCATTATCTGGGTTCAACGCAGTAGAAATAAAGATTTAATAGAAGAGAATTAATAATTCGTTACGCGAATAATTCAGTAAAAAATTTATTATGGAACATTTAGAATTATTTTTTAAATCCATTTTCGTAGATAATATGGTATTTGCCTATTTCTTGGGAATGTGTTCTTACTTAGCTGTATCTAAAAAGGTAAGTACAGCAGTAGGTCTAGGGGCTGCGGTAATATTTGTATTAACCGTTACCGTACCTTTAAACTGGTTGTTAGACCAGTATATTTTACAAGAAGGTGCACTTACATGGTTGGGCCCAGAATATGCAGATTATGACTTGAGTTTCTTATCGTTTATTTTATTTATTGCTACCATAGCAACCATGGTTCAATTGGTAGAAATAATCGTTGAGAAATTTTCACCTTCACTTTATAACTCTTTAGGAATTTTCTTGCCGTTAATCGCCGTTAACTGTGCAATTTTAGGAGGTTCTTTGTTTATGCAATCCAGAGACATTGCTTCTATAGATTTAGCTTTGAACTATGGTTTTAGTAGTGGTATTGGTTGGTTCTTGGCAATTGTAGCTATTGCTGCAATTCGTGAGAAAATTAGATATAGCAACGTTCCCGCTCCACTTCGTGGTCTTGGGATTACTTTTATTATTACTGGTTTGATGGCTATTGGCTTTATGAGCTTTGGTGGTATGTTAACTGGTGGTGATGAAGAAACTACTTCTTTAGAACCAAGTCAAGAGAATAGCGTAGGTATGCTTGAAGAAGAAAAAGAAAATACTAACCCAACTGCTGAAACCTTAGTGGTGTCAGATTTAAACAACCAAGAATAGTATGTTTTTAGCAAGTACAATTGGCGTAGTAGTTGCCACCGTAGTAGCTTTTTTAGTTTTAATTCTACTGCTTGTCGCATTACTGCTTTTTACAAAACAAAAGTTATCCCCTTCTGGTCCGGTTACTATAACCATAAATGATGAGAAGAAGATAGAGGTAGATTCTGGAGGAACCCTATTATCTACCTTGGGTAAAGAAAAAATATTTTTACCTTCCGCTTGTGGTGGTGGTGGTACATGTATACAATGCGAATGCCATGTTTTAGAAGGTGGTGGTGAAGCCCTACCTACCGAAACGCCTCACTTTACTAGAAAAGAATTGCAAGAAGGAGCAAGGCTTTCTTGCCAAGTAAAGGTAAAACAAGATATGAATATCCATATACCAGAAGAGGTGTTTGGAATTAAGAAATGGGAGGCAACTGTAGTACGTAATTATAATGTAGCCTCGTTTATTAAGGAGTTTGTAGTTGAGATTCCTGAAGATATGAATTATAAGGCAGGAGGGTATATTCAAATTGAGATTCCTCCTTGTGAAATCAATTATAAAGATATTGATATCACAGCTCACCCAGAAGAACATGAAACTCCAGATAAGTTCCAAGAAGAGTGGGATAAGTTTGGATTATGGCCATTGGTGATGAAAAATACAGAAACTGTAGAAAGAGCTTATTCTATGGCTTCTTACCCAGCCGAAGGAAGAGAAATTATGCTTAATGTGCGTATTGCTACTCCACCTTGGGATCGTGCCAAAAATCAATGGATGAATGTTAATCCTGGTGTGGCTTCAAGTTATATTTTTAACTGTAAAAAAGGTGACAAAGTAACTATATCTGGCCCTTACGGTGAATTCTTTATCAACGAATCTGAGGCAGAAATGCTTTATGTTGGTGGAGGAGCTGGTATGGCCCCAATGCGATCGCATTTATATCACCTATTCAAAACCTTAAAAACAGGAAGAAAAGTGACTTATTGGTACGGTGGTAGATCTAAACGCGAGTTGTTCTACATCGAGCACTTTAGAGAATTAGAACGCGATTTCCCGAACTTTAAGTTTTACCTAGCCTTGTCTGAACCTTTAGAAGAGGATAATTGGAAGGTGAAAGAAGATATTCATGCTGAAGGGGATGGGTTTGTAGGATTTATTCACCAAGTAGTAATAGATCAATACTTATCAAAACATGATGAGCCAGAAGAAATTGAATTGTATTTCTGTGGACCTCCATTGATGAACCAGGCGGTTCAAAAAATGGGGGAAGACTTCGGTATTCCAGATGAGAATATCAGATTTGATGATTTTGGTGGATAAACCATCATTAATAATGTATATAAGGCCTTTTCATTAAATTGAAAAGGCTTTTTTTATACCAAAAGGCTAGTCTTTTTCGGTTGATAATCCAATAGTTCTTCAATGCAAAGTAAATTAGGCTCATGATCGAGTTTGCATAAATACTTGATAACCGCTTCTAATCCATAAAACAAATCATCTTGATTGTAACTAAATTTTCCAGTTGCTTCAAATCTTAGCCGTTTTAAAAACACAGCTTCTATATCAAGCAATTCTTGAGGGGTAAAGCCCTCAAACCTTCTTCCAAGTAATTGGTTTACCCTCCCTACATAACTCAAATTCTTTTCTCCTACGCTATCGCTGAAAGCGGCCCAGAAATCGGCTTGATTTAAGATATTTCCCACCGCACATTTACAGTGGCAATTAGGATGTAATTCTCCTTTATGAAAAGCAGTATATAATCTATTTATCGCTTTCTCTGTTCTTCTTTTAAATGCCATTTATTATTTTTTCTTTTAAGATAAATAAAAAACATAAAATACTGATAATTAGAAGGTTGTTTTAACATTCTCTTTATTTTGGTTCAGGTTTTGACATTGAGCAAAATGTAGTATTTTTGGGGTATGAAAGAAGAGCTAACAGAACAAGAATTGCATCAACTTGCTATGAATATAGTAGGGAAAGATTTAGAAAAACTAGGATTTGAATTTTTAGCGGTTAATTCTAAATTAAAAAAGAACCCACAATTTGTTATTCAAAAAGAAAAGCAAATGAGCTTTGTGGTTGTTCGTGCAATTTGTCATCCCCAAAAGGTTTCTGAAATGGATAAGGAACTTATGCAAAAAATAAAAGATCACGCTTTAAAGTTTGAGGCCGACACCTATTACGCTCCTGTTGGTCTTGGGCATGGTGATGATTTTGAACGCCCCGTGGTGAAAGATGAAGCTTATAGTTTACTCTATCCTGGTATAAAAAAAGTATGAGGTATATTTATTTAATTTTGGCATGCCTTTTAGCTGCCTGTCAAGCGCCACAGCAACAAGAATTTATTATTACAGGCGATGCTTTTGGTACACGGTATTTTATCAATACCCAAAAAAAAGCAGTAGAAAAATCCCAAATTGATAGTATTATAAATCGAGTTAATCAATCGGTTAGTACTTATTTGGAAACTAGCGATATTTCACGCGTGAATAAAGGGGATAGTACTATAGTGGTTGATTTTATCTTTACGGAAGTATTTAAACTTTCGAAGAGAATTCACCAAGAAACCGATGGTTATTTTGATCCCACTGTTGGCGCCCTAAGAAATGCTTATGGATTTGGAACCAGTCCGGCATTAAACGACCTTTCGCAACATACAATAGATTCTTTGTTGATGTTAACAGGTTTTGAAAAAATAAGCTTAACAGAACAAAATCAAATCCGTAAAGTAAATCCCAATATCTATATTGATTTTAATGCTATTGCCAAAGGCTACGGTATTGATCTCATCGCTGATTTTTTGAACCAACAAGGCATCGAAAATTATTTGGTTGAGCTTGGTGGTGAAATTGTTACGCGTGGCAAAAACCTGAATAAAAATGCCGATTGGATAGTTGGAGTGGAAGGAATAGATTCTGATTTAGATAATAGGAGCTATCAATATAAGCTCAAACTTAAAAACGAGGCCTTGGCCTCTTCTGGTAATTACCGAAAGTTTTGGGTAGATAGTCTTAGCGGAAAAAAATATGTGCATACCATAAATCCTAGAACTGGTCAAGCAAAAACTACGCAAGTGACCAGCGCATCAATAATCGCAGCAAATTGCGCCAAAGCCGATGCGTACGCTACAAGTATAATGGCAATGGGAAAAAAGAAAGCACTATCTTTTCTTAAGCAGGAGAACGGCATAAAGGCTGCTTACTTCACTTATATCGATAGTTTAGGCAAACAAAGGGAGTATATGACCCAATCGTTTAAAGAGCGCTTGGTGAATTGATTATTTATAAACCAAGGGTAAAATCTCTTTGGGATCTAAACAGAATTTCTGTACTTCGCCTATGCTTAATTGTTGTGCATAGTGAATAGGCTGTACCTTGAACCCGATCTTAGACAATCTGTCAAAATAATCTTTGCCGTATACTCGAACATGGTCATATTGTCCAAAAATCTCAGCTCTCTTTTTCGGGTCGGTTATTGTGTCATCTTCAAAAGTTTTTTCACTATAAATATCTTGTGGTACCTGAAGAATAGCGAAACCACCGGGTTTTAAAACACGATATAACTCTTGCATAGCTTTGGTATCATCGGGTATGTGTTCTAGTACGTGATTACAAAAAATAACCTCAAAATGGTTGTCTGCAAAAGGGAGATTACATATATCTGCCTTTACATCGGCTAGAGGAGACTCTAAATCGGTAGTGGTATAATTTAAATGTGGTAAATTTTTAAATCGATGATAAAAGGCTTGCTCTGGTGCGACATGTAACATTTTGCGCGGCATACTAAAGAAATCGGTTTCGCGTTTAAGGTACAACCATAGCAATCGGTGGCGTTCTAAAGACAGGGTTGATGGAGACAAAACATTTGCTCGAGTTTTCCCATAACCATAGGGTAAAAAACGTTTGAATGATTTACCATCTATCGGATCTGTAAAAGTAGAGCCTCTTAAAAGAATACTCAAAAACGGCCTGGCTACATAACTTGCTTTGATAAGTAGCGGTCTAGGTACGTTATTGAGTATCCATTTAATCATTGTTTTTTAGGCTTTAGTGGTATTAGTTACTTTCTTAAATTCGTTCTCTTCTTCACTACTAATACCTAAGGCTTCATAAATATAGTCAAAGGTAGATAATAACTGTGGCTTACCATCAACTAAAGCCACATCATGCTCAAAGTGAGCACTAGGCAATCCGTCTTTGGTAAGTATCGTCCAGCCATCTTTTAATTGGATAATCCTTTTACTACCCATATTGATCATAGGTTCTATGGCCACAACCATTCCTTCTACAAATTTTTTTCCTCGCCCTCTTCTTCCATAGTTAGGCATTTCAGGGTCTTCGTGCATGGTTTTACCTATACCATGGCCTACCAATTCACGTACTACGCCATACCCGTGTTTTTCTGCATAGTTTTGAATCGCATAGCCTACATCGCCTACGCGATTCCCTATTTTAAATTCTCTTAAGCCTTGGTAAAGCGACTCTTTAGTTACTTGCAACAGTTTTTCGACCTCAGGGCTTACTTGCCCTACTTTAAACGTGTAGGCGTGATCGCCATAATAACCATTTTTTACCGCTCCGCAATCTATAGAAATGATGTCACCTTCCTTTAAGGGTTCGTCATTTGGTATTCCATGAACCACTTGGGCATTTGGACTCATACAAAGCGTGTTTGGAAAATCATATAGGCCTAAAAACCCCGGTACAGCATCTTGTGAGCGAATATACTCTTCGGCTATTTTATCTAACTCCAAGGTGGTTACACCTGGCTTTACATGTTCTGCTAGCACACCAAGTGTTCTGGAAACCACAAGAGCACTTTCGCGCATTAACTCAATTTCTTCTTTGCTTTTTGGTATAATCATATTTTATTTCTTTAAAAATGAAAACCACCCTTTACTCTTACTATGGTTTCGTGGTTTTTCTTTGAATAGTAGTTGATAAATTTCTCCCCAGCCTAAAAAACCACCTATATTTCTGTCATCTATAAATAAGTCGGCATTTATTTTTCTGCTTACTACAGCATCATATTCCTCTTCAGGGAAACTCTGGTTAACCGCATAAAACGTGAGACCGTTCTTCTCGCAAAAATCTACCGCTTCTTGTAACTCTCTGCCGTAACGGTAGGTCCATAAAATCAATCGATGTCCTTTTTTTTGTAGTTTTTTTAAGGTTTCAAAGGCAAACATTTTAGGTTTGCCTATACCAGGGTATTTATTTTCTACAATGGTGCCGTCAAAATCAACGGCTATGATAAGCGATTTACTGTTGCTCATTATTTTAACGATAAGGGGTGTAATTTTGTTGGGTAACGATTTGAATGATGTCTTTTATAAAATTCTCATTTGGTCTTTCAACATATCGGCCTGTCTCTTCTCCGGTTTTTTTATTGATAAAAATGAATGTAGGCACATACCTGATGTTGAATTTTTGCTCTATACCCTCACTTGTTTTTTTCATTCGGTTAACCGCATAAATTTTAAAATCTTCTGACTCAAAGTCAACTTCGTCGAGTAATTTTATAAGTTTAGGATATTCTCTCTTACTATCTGGGCACCAAGTTCCAATAAAACCAATAATTTCATATTTCTTAAGGTGCTTTTTAAGTGTTTTCTTCTCTGATTCGCTAAGCTTAAAATTAGTATATCCAGCTTCAAACCAAGCTTTGTGTTTTGAATGTTTGATGTCTTCTACCTCAAAATCACCGGTAAAAGCGTAATTGTTTAAGTCTTTATAACTAGTCGCTTCTGTTTGAGTTTCTTGAATTGTATTCTTTGTAGCGGTTCCACAAGACCAAAGGGCAAGTGAGGCTAGAAGTAAGATTGTTTTTTTCATTAGATTAAAAGTGATTGTTGGGTCATTAATTCTGGTTTGTCTAATTGCATTAGGTCGAGAATAGTAGGAGCTATATCTCCCAAAATGCCGTCTTTTAATTTTTTTGATTTATTTGAAATAAGAATGCAAGGTACAGGGTTGGTAGTATGTGAGGTGTTCGGACTTCCATCTTCATTTTTCATTTTTTCGCAATTCCCATGATCAGCAAGTACCAAAATATGGTAATTTTCTTTGGCAGCCTCAATTATCTTACTCAAACAGGTGTCTACCGTTTCACAAGCTTTAATGGCGGCTGGTAGACTTCCTGTATGACCCACCATATCTGGATTGGCAAAATTAATGCAAAAGAAATCGATGTCATTTTCTTGTATACGGTCTACTAAACTTTCAGTTAACTCAGGGGCACTCATTTCGGGTTTGAGGTCATAGGTTGCAACTTGGGGAGAGTTTACCAGTATGCGTTCCTCTCCAGGGAATGGTGTTTCTCGTCCGCCAGAGAAGAAAAAAGTAACATGCGGATATTTTTCTGTTTCGGCCGCCCGCAATTGCGTTTTGCCCATAAAAGAAAGTGCCTCACCCAGTGTGGCCTTTATATGGCCTTTTGAAAAAACGACATTAATATTTTTAAAATTATCATCATATTGCGTCATCGTCACATAATACAAAGGCAAAGGCTTCAAGTTATATTCACGATTTTCTTCTTGAGATAAAACTTGGGTCAGCTGTCTACCGCGATCGGTTCTAAAGTTAAAGAAAATAACTACATCACCTTCCTGAATGCGTGTTTCTGCTTTGTGCGCTAAGAAATGAGGCTCCAAAAATTCATCGGTTATATCATTTTTATAACTTTGATCTATTGCGCTAAGAATGTCATGTGTTAAATGGCCTTTCCCATACACCAATAAATCATAAGCTTTTTTTATACGCTCCCAGCGTTTATCTCTATCCATTGCATAATATCGCCCAATCACAGACGCTAATAAAGAGTTTGTTTTCTCAAGGGTAGCATCTAAGTCTTGAATATAAGATTTTGCTGAATGCGGATCGACATCTCGTCCATCGGTAAAGGCGTGTACCCGTTTTCGTGTTACGCCAAAACTATGCGCAGCTTCTAATAATCCTTTTAAATGATTGATATGCGAATGAACTCCGCCATCACTTAGCAAACCTAAAAAATGAATGGATTTATCATTTTTTACAGCGTAATCAAAAGCTTGCTCAAGAACAGGCTCATCAAGAAGAGATTTATTCGCTACGGCTTTGTTTATTTTAGCTAAATCTTGATAGACAATTCTTCCTGCGCCAAGGTTAAGATGACCTACCTCGCTATTACCCATTTGGCCAGATGGTAGTCCTACGTGTTCACCGTCTGTCCTAATATTTGAGTTGGGATAGTTTTTAATTAAATGGTCAAAGCAAGGGGTTTTAGCCTGCTCAATTGCAGAAACATTTGCATCTTGTGTTTGGCCCCATCCATCTAAAATGAGTAAAATAGCTTTTTCTGACATACTTGATGAAATTTTATACAAATTTACATAACATATATTCTAATACACTAAATTATTGAGGTAAAATCAATCGGGTAAGAGTAATTCATTTACTCCTAGAACGTGCGTTTTGACGTACTGGTTGAGTAAGTCAGCGCTTAACATTTCAAAACCGTTGATGTCTTTTCTATTTAGGTAAAAATCATCCAAATCAATTTTCAAAAACTTGCTTAAATAGGCTTGACTCAAAGGTTGATAAGAATAATGCCAAGGTTCATAAGAAAAGCCAGTACGCTTTGTTTCGTTGGGGTAGGTAAGCATCCAATTGTATTTTTGGCTATGTTCATCCATCCAGCATTTTAAAGAATGATAAACACCATGGGTTTCATAGTTTTTTTGAATTAAAATTTCTTTAGGGAAGGGTTTAGTGGCATCAACGATATCAATTTCCGTTCCCCAATGATGACGAGAAGTGCCGGGTAAAGTGGAGTATTCGAGTATACGATGAATACTTGCTTCCTTGGATAGACCTTGATTAATAAGCTGATTGTATTTTTTATTCCAAATGCTTTTCTGTCTATTAAAGCTTCGGTAACTAGATACGGCTTGGATTATTATTCCTGCTTTTCTAGCTTCTTTTTTCATACGCATAAAATCAAGATGAGCTTGTTTTCTGAGCATATGCTTACTTCCCACTAAAAGTGGCTTGCGTAAACCCAAAAGTTCTTGACTGTCTATTAACTGGCTATAAGTGATGAATGGTAAACTAGAGCTACCTGCCAATGCTATACTGGTTTTTATAAAATCACGTCTATTCAAATCAAAATACTTTTTGCATTTTGTAATGCTCACCAATTCCAGCAATGGTAAATATGTCGCTTATTATTTCGGTATCAAATTTCAAGTAAAACGGCACAGCCTTTACACGGGCATTCCACCAAATTTTTTCGACCTTTTGTTGCTTGCAGTGATTTAAAATATGTTGCATTAAAAAATGTCCCGCTCCCGTTCTTTGGTGCTTTTTGCAAACTGCCATACCCCGTAGTTGATAACATTTACCTGTTTTATAGAACGCACTATCAGATACAAACAAAGTAGCGACCCCAATGAGTTGATTCTTTGAAAAAACCCCAAAATGAAGGGTTTCTTTACACAAATCACCCTCAAATATACAATCTTTTAGCCCTAAATTTGGCCTTAAAACTTCTTGCCTTATAGGTAAAACCGCTTTGGCTGGTATGATTTTTACCTGCATTTAAGCTCTTAATTTTTGGTATTCTTCATTCTGTTCAAATTTTACCTCGGCAAAGGGGCAAAGCGGATCTATTTTTAGCTGATTTTCTTGTGCAAAACGAACGGCTTTTTCTAAAAGTTTAGAAGCAAAACCCTGACCTTCGTGTCCTTTTTTTGTTTCGGTGTGATCAATTACAATTATATTTTGACCTTTTTTAAAATAAGAAAGTTCTGCAAGGACTCCCTTGTCACTCGGCATATAAAAAACCCCATTGGTTTCGTTTTCTCTGTGTTTAATTTTTTGCTCCATACTTATATTCTTTAAAACCTTCTAGCTAAGATTTCCTTTGGTTTACACTACTTTTGGTGGTATAAAATTAATTTTTTCTTTTGCAAAGTCAAAATCTTATGTATATTTGCCCCACTTGCGGGAGTAGCTCAGTTGGTAGAGCGTCAGCCTTCCAAGCTGAATGTCGCCAGTTCGAACCTGGTCTCCCGCTCTTAATTAAATCCGCTTTAAGCGGATTTTTTTTTAAAAAATAGAGAGCCCTGTTAAACTGGTTAACTCTTCTAATGCCCGCATACCCTTCTCAGAATTGCCATGTTCGTTTAAAGGAGGACTCCATACCGCTACACTGTACTTATCTGGATGAATAGCAACAATGCCGCCACCAACGCCACTTTTACCAGGTAAACCTACACGAAAGCTGAATTCACCTGCCTCGTCATAAAAACCACAAGTTTGCATAAGGGCATTGATTCGTTTGGTACTATTTTCTTTTAGTATTTGCTTATTATTGTGTAATAAAATACCATCATTCGTAAAAACCATGAAAGCATTTGCAAGTTGTTTGCAAGACATAGCTAGCGAACATTGGTGAAAATAAAAATCTAACACCAAATCTATCTCGTTGCGAATGTTTCCTAGCGCTTTCATATAATTTACAAGCGCCACATTCCTGTAGCCCGTCTTTTTTTCTGAGGCAGCGACCTCTTCATCATAAGCAATACTGGTATCGTTGGTTATTTCGTGTACAAAATCTAATAAAACTTGTTTTGGGTTGTCGAATGTACTTACCAGAATATCGGCAATTACCAAAGCACCTGAGTTTATAAAAGGGTTTCTAGGAACCCCCTTATCCTGTTCGAGTTGCATTAAAGAGTTAAAAGCATTACCAGAGGGCTCAACGTCTACTCGTTTCCAAATACCTTTCGCATATTTCTTGGCCAAAGCTAAGGTAAATACCTTCGAGATACTTTGTATACTAAAGGTTTCTTGATGATCACCAAAACCAAAATTTTCACCGCTAATGCAAGCCAAATTCATGCCAAATTTATGACGGGGTACAAAAGCTAACTCTGGGATATAGTCTGCTACCTTACCTAAATCGTCATAATTTACTAAGTCTTTTTCTATAATATTTAATATGGCTTGGTAGTTCATTTATCCTAGGGTATTAAAATTAAAATCTGGTGCGATCTCCTTTGGTTTTTCATTGGGTATAAAAAGGCGTGCATTTAGTTTTCCTTTAAGTAAGCAAGAATTTCCTTGAATTCTTATCCAGCTGCCTTCGCGTAACCCTACGACGGGTGTTGAGTTAAGGTTTAAAAACTCTAATATTCTTGTTTCGCGGGTTTCGCCTTTATGGGTGGAGTGAGGATCTGGATCTAGATAATGCGGATTTATATTAAAGTTTAAAATACCAAGAGCTTCAAAACTAGGCGGATATACGATGGGCATATCGTTGGTAGTACTTATGGTTTTACCGCATATATTACTCCCTGCACTAGTACCTAAATAAGGCATGCCTCTTAGTATCTTCTCTCTTAAAGGAGTTAATAAGTTGTTTTCGTGTAACTGTTTGGTTAATAAAAAAGTATTACCACCTCCGGTAAATATAGCCTCGGCAGATTGAATGGCTTCGGTATAATTTTTAAAAGTATGTAATCCTACAATCGTTGTGTCTTTTAGAAAAGACAATCCTTGTTTAGCTTTTTCTGTATATTCTTCGTGTGTAATACCTCCAGGTCTTGCAAAAGGTATAAATAAAATCGATTTACATCCGTTAAAAAGAATTTCTAATTCGGGTTTGAGATATTCTAGGTAACTCGATCCATGAACCGTAGACGTACTTGCAATAATACTATTCATAAGTATTTAATTTTTCATAAATTTTAGGTAAATTTATTTGATTTGGCAACGAACACAAAAGTTTATGCCTAATTTAACCTGATATTAGCTTACTTATGAAAAAAATTGTACTTCTACTTCTTCTATTATCCAGTAGCCTATACGCACAGATAGACTCGCGTGTTTTTGTAAAGGGTAAAATAATGTTAGACGATAATTTTAATTTAAATGATGTACTTATTTACGATTTAAATACAGCTAGTGGTGTATTTACTAGTGATAACGGCGAATTTATAATTAAAGTAGGTCTTAATGATCAGCTTTTGGTTTCTTCTGTGCAATTTGAAGATTTTAAGGTTATTGTTGACCAAGGCGTAATAGATAATAAAATTATAAATATTAAGATTAAGGGCTCTGAAAATGTTTTAGAAGAAGTTACGGTAAAGCCCTATAACCTTTCGGGGGATGTAATTGCCGATGTTCAAAAAATAAACCTTGAGGAGGTGAAGCAAGCACGACCAGATTTTAACGAGGATGCTTATACTTTTCGATATAAATTTAGGCCAGATGAACAATCGGCTGTCGAGAATATAGCCATCGAAAAAAGTTACCTCACCAATGGTCTCAATTTCACAAACATGATTAAGGCAATTGTGAAAGGAAGCCGTGAAAAAGAGAATCAGAATTTAGATAAAGAACTTATGGCGCTTGAACAAAGTCCATTTTTTCAACAATATATAGAGGTGCCAAGCGATAGAATTCCAGCGTTTATTGATTATTTAAAAAATGAAGAAATAGATAGAAAATTTTTTAAAAAAGGCAATGAATTAAATTTAATCGAGCATTTAATTGAAAAGAGTGAAGAATTCAAATTGCAACAATTAAAAAAATGATGCGTTTTTAAAGTATTGGGATAGTTTTTTAAATTCCATTTCATTAATACCTTTTTTGTTTTATGACTGCGCAAATGTTTCACCCTTTAGCATTTTTACTGCTAATCTTCTCTAGCCATGCTTTTGCTCAAACCCAAAGTTTACGCACAATAAAAGGGATGATCATAGCCGACTCTATTGCGCAACGTGAAGTAAATATCGTTAATTTAAACACCAAAAAAGGAGTGGTAAGTCAAGCCGACGGCCAATTTACTATTCAAGCGAAAACAAATGATACATTGGTATTTTCTTCTTTACAATATGAGCCTTATTCGTTGCTTGTAAAAGAGGCATCTTTTGAAAAGACATTAAAAGTTTATTTGTTTCCATTAATCAATGAACTAGAGCAAGTTGAGGTTTCTAATATTAGTCTTGAGGGTATTTTGCAGACCGATGTGAATCAATTAGAATTAAAACCTATTTTTCGGAATGAAGATCTTGGCTTTCCTACTATTAAAAGGCCCAGTTTGGCAGAACGCCGGTTGTATACCGCTATGAGCAGTGGCTCGGGTCTACCGTTAGACCCTTTGTTAAATATGATTTCTGGGAGATTAAAAGTGCTTAAACGTCAAGTAGCCTATGAAAAGCTAGAGCAAAAGGTAAGTGAAGTATTCTCCCTTTTTTCACAGTATTATTTTATCAATGACTTAGAAATTCCAGAATATTTTGTCGAAGATTTTATATATTATTGTTTAGAGTTCAGTAATTTTGAAGAAATGTTAGGTCACAAAGATAAATTGCAGATGCTAGAATTTTTCAAATCCATAAAAATGACCTATTTAAAGAGGAAAGAGATTACTGAGTGAAGTCAAAACTATTTTTTATGCCCATCATTTTGGGTTTCATTTTAATTACAAGCTTATCTAAGCATAAGTTTTATGTAAGCGTAACCGATGTAATTCATAAAGAAGAGAAAGGAGAGGTGCAAGTAATTAGTCGATTGTTCGTAGATGATTTTCAATTGCTTTTACAAACTCGCTACGATAAGTCTATACGATTAACTCCAGGTGAACTTGACGTAAAAACTCAAATTTTTATTCAACAATATTTTGATCAAAAATTTAGACTTGACTTCAACGGTCACCATCAAAACCTGACCTATATTGGCAGTAAGTTTGAAGATGACCGAATAGTGTGTTTTTTTGAGGGGAAGTTTGAGGGAACCATAAATGATATTAAAGTGAAAAACACTTTATTAATTGAATTATACGAAACTCAAAAAAATCTGTTTCATTTTACACGGAATGGTAATATCAATTCGCTGCTGCTGATAAAAGAAAAACCAGAAGGGCGCATTCAAATTTAAAATTCAGCTTATGAATACTACAAACGCTATCAAAACCATTCTTATTTTTATGATTTGCATAGGTTTTGGTAATGCACAAGAGAAAAAGGAGACTCAAGAAAAAAATAGGGTAGAGGCAGGACATACCAACCAGAACAAATTTAAGCAGCTCTATGATGAATTTTCCACCCCTAATCAATACCGCACCGGTTCTGGTGCTCCAGGCGAGGCTTATTATCAAAATACAGCCGACTATGACATGGATATTCAACTAGATGACCTAAACCAAAAACTATCTGGTTTTGAAACGATTACTTATACCAACAATTCTCCCGATGAGCTAACCTATCTTTGGGTGCAACTCGACCAAAATATTAGAGGAGAAAAGGGTAAAAGTGATTTAATCAGGTCTCAAAAATTACCAGAGGTAACCCCCATGAATAGATTTGTTTCTACCTATGCTAAGCAGCCTTTTAAAGGAGGGTTTAATATAGAATCGGTTAGTCATAAAGGCAAAGCTTTAACCTATACTATTCACCAAACTATGATGCGTGTAGACTTACCAAAAGCTTTGCAGCCAGGTGATAAGTTTCAATTTTCTATAAAATGGTGGTATAATCTAAACAATCATGTAACCGATGGTGGTCGATCTGGTTACGAGTATTTTGAGGAAGATGGGAACTATGCTTATGTGATTGCACAGTTTTTCCCTCGAATGGCCGTTTATAATGATGTTGAAGGCTGGCAAAACTACCAATTCTGGGGTAGTGGTGAGTTCGCCCTGCCTTTTGGCGATTATAAAGTAAATATTACTGTACCGGCAGATCATATTTTGGACGCAACAGGTAAATTGAAAAACAGAAAAAAGGTTTTTAGTAAAAAAATGATCGAACGCTTTGAAAAAGCTAAAAATTCTTATGATAAACCTGTTTTCATCGTAACTCAAGAAGAGGCAGAAAAGGCAGAGAAAGGTTTTTCTAAAAAAACAAAAACCTGGCAATTTGAAGCCAAACAAGTGCGTGATTTTGCGTTTGCAAGCTCGCGTAAATTTATATGGGATATGCAGGCCGTAAAAATTGGTGATAAATCGGTTATGGCGGTTTCTTTATATCCTAAAGAAGGCAACCCGCTATGGGAAGAGTATTCTACCAAAGTGGTAGCTTCAACCCTTAAAAGCTATAGCCGAATGACTTTTGATTATCCTTATCATAAAGCCATTTCTGTTCACGCCAAAAGACAAGGTATGGAATACCCAATGATTTGTTGGAACTATGGTCGACCAGAAAAAGATGGCAGCTATTCAGACCGAGTGAAATTTGGAATGATAAGCGTAATTATTCATGAAATTGGGCATAATTTTTTTCCAATGATTGTAAATAGTGACGAGCGGCAATGGGGTTGGATGGATGAAGGCATAAATACTTTTGTACAATATGTAGCTGAGCAAGATTTTGCCGAAACCTATCCTAATGCTATTAAACCACTAAATAAATATCCGTCAAGAAGAGGCGATCCTGCTAAAATAGTGCCGTATATGAAAGGCAATCAAAGTTTTATTGCACCCATAATGAGTAATCCAGAGCAAGTGTATCAATTAGGGAATAACGCGTACGGTAAACCAGCAACGGCGCTTAATATTTTGAGAGAAACAGTAATGGGTAGAGAGCTCTTTGATTATGCTTTTAGAACCTATTCCCAGCGATGGATGTTTAAACACCCCACCCCAGAAGATTTCTTTAGAACTATGGAAGATGCTTCGAGTGTAGATTTAGACTGGTTTTGGAGAGGTTGGTTTTACACTACCGATGTGGTTGATATCGGTATTGAATCCGTAAAGAAATACTATGTAACCGATCAACCTACGGCCTCTGGGAGAACCTTTCTTCAAAAATATGGGGTGACAAATCCTAAAAACATAGATGCCTTATACGTTGTACCCGAAAATGATACCGAATTAACCAATGAGATGAAAAGTAAGACGACCCTTGAGAATGCACCGCGTTTAAAAGAGTTCTTATTAGATAACTTTACGGTAGTAGAACGGCAAGCCATTGAAGTTCCTAACTATTTTTATACCATTACCTTTGAAAAACCCGGAGGATTGGTAATGCCAATTTTAGTAACCTATACTTTTGCCGATGGCTCGGAAGAGCAAGTAACCTATCCTGCACAAATTTGGAGAAAAAATGATAGGCAGGTAAAACGTGTGTTGGCTAGCCAAGTTCAATTGGTAAAAGTACAAGTAGATAAAGATCAGCTAACAGCCGATGTAAATACCACCAATAATACTTGGCCCAAAGAAAAGCAAGAAAACGAATTTGAACGCTTTAAAAAACAACAAAATTAAGCCAAAAAGCTCACTTTAACGGGTGAGCTTTTTTTATGAGAAAATTCCCTCGTATATTTGCACTATGTATATCAGTTTTTTATTTATAAGTGGAGCCGAAATAGCTTTTATAGTTTTTATATTAGTTATGGTGTTTGGTGCCGATAAAATTCCTGAAATAGCCAGAGGCTTAGGTCAGGGTATGCGTCAAATAAAAGACGCCACCAATGATATTAAAAATGAGATTACGCAAACCTCGAATGAGCATCTAGAAGACTTTAGGGGTAAAGAAATTACCGATGAAGTTGATAAGGTAAAAGAAGAAATAGAGGAGATCACAGGAGCGATAAGAAGACGTCGCTAATGCTAGATCAAATTAAACAATGGGATAGAGAGCTTTTTATTTATCTTAATAGTTTAGGGGTAGAGCAATACGATCAGTTTTGGATTCTCGTTACCCAAGAAGAATTCTGGATTCCCTTATATTTGTTTCTACTAGGTCTTATATTCTACAAATTTAAAGATGCAGCTAGTCGTAAATACCTACTATTAGGTTACCTGGGAAGCTTCGCTGTAACTTTTGGTATTACTCGTTTGATAAAATTTAGTGTACAGCGGTTACGCCCCAACCAAGTAGATAGTTTAAAAGAATTAATACGGGTTTTGCAAGAGCCAACTTATTTTAGCTTTGTTTCGGGACATACCTCAACGTCTATGGCCATTACAACTTATTTCGTGTTGCTTTTTAGAGAACGCTTTAGTTGGATTTATTTTCTTTACTTATGGCCTTTTTTATTTGCCAGCAGCCGTATCTATGTGGGGGTGCATTATCCATTAGATCTTTTAGCCGGAGCAATTCTAGGAGTAAGTATAGCATTATTAATTTACGCTTTTGTTAAAAAAATGTCTCCTAATTTAGCCAATGAAGATTTATAAACCTCAGCCCAGTCAAGCCGCTTACTACTATCAAAATTATCTTGATACCGCACCAGGCGAGTATGTTTTAGAATCGCTTTCGCTCACCAAGCAAGCGAGTATAGATGTTTTAAAAAATATACCAGCATCACTTGAAGATTATCGATATGCGCCAAAAAAATGGACAATAAAGCAACTTTGGCAACACATAATAGATTGCGAGCAGGTTTTTTCTTATCGTTTATTAAGAGTTTTACGTGGAGACCAAACGGCATTAGTCGGTTTTGATGAGAATGCTTTTGCAGCCAATGATGCAAGCGATTTGCTTAGTTTAGACCAGCTTAAAGCTGATTTTTTATTGGTACGCGAGCATACTTTTATGTTGTTGAAACAATTGAAGGTAGAACAGCTTGATCTTGAGCTAGAAGCAAGCGACTGCCCCTTTTCACCTAGGATTTTGCTCTGGATCATTTCGGGGCACAACCAACATCATCTAAATATCTTAAAAGAACGCTATTTATAAGTGTTTATTTTTTTCGGGTAATGGTAAGTCCATCTCTAATAGGTAGCATTACACTTTCAACCCGAGGATCTTCGTTCACTTTTTTGTTGTAGGCCAATAATACCCGAGTGTCTTCATCATTTGGATTTAATGCTTTGGTAACTTTTCCGCTCCAAAGAACGTTGTCGGTAAGAATAACTCCACCTGAATTCAACTTGGGAACAATCAACTCAAAATAGGTGAGGTAGTTGCATTTATCAGCATCTAGAAATACCAGATCAAAATTAAGATCAAGTCGAGGAATAATTTGTTTAGCTTCGCCTAGGTGTTGAATGATTTGTTTAGCCCAAGAAGATTTGTCAAAATATTTTCTTTGAAAATCAAAGAGCTCTTCATTTTTATCAATAGTATGTAAAACGCCATCGGCTTGCATGCCTTCAGCCAAGCAAAGAGCAGAGTAGCCGGTATAGGTTCCTAATTCTAGAATGTTTTTAGGATTTATTAATTTAGTTAACATGCTTAAAACCCTCCCTTGGTAATGCCCACTTAACATGCGTGGCTGTAAAATTTTTTGATGGGTTTCTCGATTGAGTTTTTGTAAAAGTTCAGGTTCGGGTGAACTATGATTCACCGTGTATTGATCTATATCTTCTGGTAAGAAATGCATTAATTTAAAATTCTTTTTAATAGTTTTTCTTGAGCGTCTTTATCTTTGCCGCATAACCAACGGATAATATTATCGTCCCAAATAGCGGTACATTGCTCGCTTGTTAAAATATTTCGCTCGACAGCCAAATCTAGAATTTTTCCGGGATAAGAAGACTGCGAGTCGCTTTCCATTTCTCCTAATGGATAAGGATCATCTAAGCCCATGATAATCTGTTGAGGTTTTTGGTTTTCTACCAATAATTTTAAAGAGCCGGTATCGTGAACCAAAGTATCAAAGAAGATATTGGGATGTCCCACAGATTTTCTAGGGTGTACTTTACCTTTAAACAAGTCTGGTCTGCCGTCAAATCCTTGAATTCTTCGCCCTAGATTAATTTGAGCAAGCTGTCCGCCGTGGGCAAAACATACACGCATATTAGGATATTTATCAGGGTAACCGTTTAAAGTTAAAAAATGATAAGCATCTGCACATTGAGCCAGCATCCAAATTAAGTGAAAGCGCCAAGCCGTATTCTCTAGTTTTATAAACTTTTCACCATCATATGGATGAATTTCAACAGCTAAATTATATTGATTGGCTAATTCGAAAATAGGTTCATTTTCTTCATCAAAAATACAGCGCCAAGTACCAATGCTATCCATATAATGTGTTGGTAAGCAAAGCAGACGCATATCTAGTTCTTCTACGCAACGCTCAATCTCCCATAAAGCACTTCGTACAAACCCGGGGTGCACCACAAATCCACAGGTGAATTTACTAGGATGGTCATGTTGTACACGCGCATTAAAATCATTTTGAAAGCGTAATGCTTTTTTCATCTCTTCAACCCTTAAACCGTTTCCGTAAAGCTGCGAAAGGTTGAGCACAACAGCATGATCCAGTTGATTCCGTTCCATCCACTCTAATTTTTCGTCTAAGAAGAAACTAGAATCGGTTACAGGTCTCTTCCAGTTTTTTTGTAACATGTATTTGCGTTCGTCATCAACCCAGAAAATTTCTTTTTCTTTCATAAAAGCCGGAATTTCTTCTGGATAGGGTAGTAAATGAGAGTGTCCGTTAATTCTTAAAGATCGTCTGTTTTTCATGGTTTAAGTTTTTTAGGTAACCGATTAATACGGGTTTAATACCATAGATTCTAAGAGCTTATGTGTAGTTTCATTCTAATTACAAGCTTTTGGTACGCCCACCGTCAACAGGTAGGTTAATTCCGTTGATATAACCAGCGCTTTCACTAGCTAAAAAACAAATAGCATTAGCTATTTCTTGTGGTTGTGCAAATCGTTTTGCTGGCACGGCTTGTTGCATGTTTTGTTCAATTTCTTCTTGGGTTTTTCCTGTTTTTTGAGCCTTATTGCTTATGATTTCTTGTAATCTGCCGGTTGCTGTAGCTCCGGGTAATACATTATTCACTGTGATGCCAAAAGCACCTACTTCATTGGCTAGCGTTTTGCTCCAATTGGCCACGGCACCGCGAATCGTGTTAGAAACGCCTAACCCATCTAAAGGCTGCTTTACCGACGTTGAAATTACATTGATAATTCGGCCAAAACCTCTTTTTTTCATTCCAGGGAGTACGGCTTGTGCTAAAATGTGGTTGCAAATTAAATGCTGGTTAAAGGCATTGATAAACTCTTGTGTTTTGGCATCAGCGATTTTGCCACCAGCGGGACCGCCTGTATTATTTAAAAGTATATGGAAATCTTTTTTACGCAACGCCTCTTGAAGGTTTGCTTCTAGTTTTTCTGGTTTAGAGAAATCAGCTACGATATAATCGTGTTTTTGATCGTGATTGGTGGCTAATTCGGCTAAAGTTGCTTTTAATCTTTCTTCATTTCTAGCAACTAGGGTAATTTGCGCTCCCTCTTGAGCGAGAGCTATTGCAGTCTCTTTTCCTATTCCGCTTGTACTACCGCAAATTAATGCGTTTTTGTTTTCTAAGTTTAATTGCATGTTGATTTAATTATTTTTTTATGCTTGGTATTGTATGCAAACGTTTTTGGGTTCAGTAAAAAAGTCTAATGCTTCAAAACCTCCTTCACGCCCAACTCCGCTTTCCTTTACACCCCCAAATGGTGTTCGCAAATCTCGGTTCAACCAGGTGTTTACCCAAACAATTCCGGCTTCAATTTCTTGGCTCAGACGCATACTCCTATTAATATCATTTGTCCATACCGTTGCCGAAAGTCCGTAGCGAACTTCGTTGGCCAATTTTAACGCTTCCTTTTCTGTTTTAAAAGGCATTAAGGTAACTACCGGACCAAAAATTTCTTCTTGATTCAGGCGGCATTGGTTGTTGTTAACTTCTATGATGGTAGGCTCTAAAAAATATCCTTTTTCAAAACCTTTAGGATGCACCAAATTTCCACCCGCAAGAACTTTAGTTTCTGCGGAATTTATTTGTTTTATGTAATTATAAACCTTTTCAAGATGGGCTTGAGAAACCAAAGCTCCTAAATCTGTATTGGGGTTTTTGGGATCGCCCACAATAAGTTTTTTGGTAGCCGCCACGAAGTCATTTTTGAATTTGTCGAAAATACTTTCTTCTACGTAAATTCTACTTCCGCAAAGGCAAATTTGACCTTGATTGGCAAATGAAGAATTAAGGGTGGTTTTTAACATTTTTTCATAATCACAATCTGCAAAAACAAGGTTGGGGTTTTTACCGCCTAGTTCGAGCGAAAGTTTTTTAAACATGGGTGCAGCCGTACGGGCTATATGTTGTCCTGTGTTAGTGCCTCCCGTAAATGAGATGGCTTTAATCGAGGGGTGTGCTACGATATTTTGACCGCAGTGTTCACCCGATCCGTGTACAATGTTTAAAACTCCTGGTGGTAAACCAGCTTCTTGACAAACTTGACTGAGTAAAAAGGCAGTGACTGGAGTTACTTCGCTTGGTTTTGCGATTACACAGTTTCCTGCAGCCAAAGCTGGTGCTATTTTCCAACTAAAGAGATAGAGTGGTAGATTCCAAGGAGAAATGCAACCAACTATTCCTACTGGTTTTCTGAGGGTGAAATTAATGCTGTTGGTGTGTACCGTTTGATGCGATTTACTTGCATATTGAGTTATAGCTTTGGCAAAAAACCTGAAATTAGCAATAGCTCTAGGAATATCAACTTTTTTAGCTAGACTTAAGGGTTTTCCATTGTCTATAGATTCGGCTTGGGCAAACTCTTCTAGACGCTTTTCAATACCATTAGCAATTCTTAATAAGCATTCGCTCCTATTTTCTATACTGGTATTTGACCACTTGCCAAATGCTTTATTTGCTGCAATCACTGCTTGGTGAACGTCTTCTTCTTGGCTGTTAGGTATTTGACCATATACTTCTCCTAAAGCAGGATTTATATTGTCTAACCATTTGTTCGAAACGGGATCAATTAGTTTCCCGTTGATAAAATTCTGTATGCGTAGCATCAATTAGTTGGTTTTCTACAAATATAGAATTTCTTGTTTTAGGATGCTTGGTTTTTCCTTATCTTAAATTATTTAATTGAGACGCCAGAAGATCAAATATGAGGCGTTATAATTTTGAAATATTAAACTAATTAAAATAATAATTGCTTAATTTTAGGTGGTCTGATTTAAAAATGTAAATAAAAATAAAACCCTAGTTTTATGCAGTAAAATAGGGTTTTAAAGAAGTTATATATAACTTCTTTAATGTCCGGCGTAAGCTTGTTTTTTATAAGCTATTACTTTTATTTCAATCAACAAATGAGGGTGTGGCAATTGGTGCACAGCTACAGTGGTGCGGGTTGGCCCTGTTTCTTGATCAAAAAATTTAGCATAGGTTTCATTGTAGCCTTTAAAATCGTTCATATTTACCAAAAAAGAGGTGACATCTACAACGTCTTTTAAAGTAGCTCCTTCTTCTTTTAATATTGCATCAATGTTGTTTAAAACCGCCGCAGTTTGTTTGCGAATATCTAAATTTGTAGTTCCCATTTCGTCAACTTCAACACCTTCAAAAGTGTTATCGGCTCTACGTGAGCTGGTTCCCGAAACGTAAATGAAATCGCCTACACGCTTAATGTGTGGATATTTACCTCTTGGTTTAGCTTTTCCTTCTATTACTTTTCCTGCCATTTTTCTTTATTTAGTTCTGAAGCTTACGGCTCCTATTTTATCTATTTGTGTTGTTATTTCGTTGTTTTTCAGCAAAGGTATATGTTTGGTAGCTGCTCCGGCCAAAATTATGTGGCCAGGCGCTATTTTTACGCCGACTTTAGAGGCTAATCGGCTTAGTTCTATAATGGGCTGCAATGGGTTGTTTAAAATTGCAGATGAACAGCCTTGTTCTAGCACTTTGTTGTTTGCCATTAAGGCGATGGGTAAATCGCTGATATCTTCTTGAAGATCTTGCCATTCGCCAATGCAGTATCCAGCAGATGAGCAATTATCGGCAACCAAATCTTCTAAAGAGAAGGTGAATTTTTTATACCTGGTATCTATTAATTCGATGGCCACGGCCATCTTATCAATATATCTAGGGACGTCTTTTAATGGTATAGATTCTGTAATAGGCTGAGATACCCGAAATGCAATTTCAGGCTCAGCATTTGGTTTAATATATTTGTTTAAATCTACTTCGCTAAACGGATTGATTTGCATGCCACTAGTTAAGAAGCCCCAGATTAGATCGTGCACACCCATTTGCTCCATTTTTGCACGAGAAGTAAAACCTAATTTAAATCCCGTTATATGCTCACCTCGCTCTAGTCGCAAATTTATGGTTTTGCGTTGTACGGTATAAGCATCTTGCAGACTTAAATCAGGAAAATCTTTTTGCTGTATGGGCTTAGCCTTTAAGGTGGCCTGGTCAATTAAATGGGCAACTTTATCTAAATTCATGTACTGTTGGTTTACATCCCGCTAAGGATGGCATCTTCATTTAAGATTTCCTGTGTCTCTTGATTAATTTTTTGAAGCACATCTTCTAAATTCATTTCGGTATTGATTTCTCCTTTATTTAGCAAACTCAATATGGCTTTATCTTGTGCTCGGCCCTTTTTCATTGCTTCGTTATAACCTAAATCTTCTCTAAAAGTAACCAGTCTATATTTTGAAGCATAGTCTTTAGGGTGTTTTTGCTCTAAAGCTGTTTCGATTTTTCTCTTTTGTTGAAAAATTTTTGCAGCCGTATGAGATTTCATTTCATGAAAATTATCAATAGCTAAATCGGCAATAGCATCAGCATCGGCTTTACGTTCTTTTTGATAAGTATCAAAGATAAATTTCCAATCAGATTTTGGGTTTTCATCGAGAATTTTGTCTAGCACTACCACGTCTTCAAAAGAAGCATTCATGCCTTGTCCGTAAAACGGAACAATTGCGTGCGCTGCATCACCAATGAGTAAAGTTTTTCCTGAGCAACTCCAAGGATAGCATTTAACGGTGCCCAGCGGACTCGTTGGATTTTCAAAAAAATCTTGAGTAAGTGTTGGCATATGCGGGTGTGCAGAGGGGTATGTTTCTTTAAAATAAGCGTCTACTTTTTCTGGAGTGTTTAGGTTGTTTAAGTTGTATTCTCCTCCTTCATAAGCCATAAAAAGGGTAACCGTAAAGCTACCGTCTAGATTAGGCAGCGCAATAACCATATTTTCTCCTCTTGGCCAAATGTGTAAAGCGTTTTTTTCTAGCCTGTAGCCGCCATCTTTTGTTGGAGGTATGCTTAACTCTTTGTAACCGTGAGTGAGAAAATTTTGCGACAAACTAAATAGAAATAAGCGGTCTTCCCACATACTTTTTCTAACTACAGAACCTGCTCCATCTGCTCCAAAAATCACATCTGCCTTAAACTGCTTTTTTTCTTGGCTAGTTTCATCTTTAAACATGGCCGAGGCGGCCACTAAGTCTACGTCAAGACAAGTGTGGTTAAATAGGATTTCTACATTTGGTAATTTTTCGGCCTCATTTAAAAGCAGTGCGTTTAAACCAGTCCTCGAAATAGAGTTGATGTACTCTGAGGTTAATCCGCTATAAGGAGATAGAAATTCGTCTCGGTCCTTTTGGTGAATCATGCGGCCGTGCATCGGAATACACAATTCTTTAACCTTTTCTTCAATTCCTGCTAGTTTCATAGCCTTTAAGCCACGATTGGACAAAGCAAGATTGATTGACCTACCTGCCGAAATCTCAGTTTTTCTTAGATCTGGCCTTTTTTCAATTAATTTTACTTGATAGCCTTTTTGAGCTAAACGTAATGCTAATAAGCTACCACATAAACCAGCTCCTATAATTAATGTTGATTTTTCTTGCATCTTAACCTAAGTGTTTTTTTAAAGATTGAACCATTTTAAAGACATCTTCATAATTATTATAAAGAGGTGCTGGAGCGATTCGAATTACATTAGGTTCTCGCCAATCTGTTATTACACCGTCTTTGATTAAGTTGTCAAAAAGGGATTTGCTAACCCCTGTCAATTTTAAGGAAAGTTGGCAACCTCGCTCATCGAAATTTGATGGTGTTATTATTTGAATGCGATTATCTTGTAAATCTTTAATTAGGAATTCAAGATAACCAGTTAGATTTTTTGATTTTTGAATTAGCTTATCAAAACCAGCCTCTTCAAATAAACTTAGAGAGGCATTTATAGCAGCAAGAGATAGAATAGGGGGATTGCTTAATTGCCAGCCCTCTGCTCCTGGGATTGGGTCAAAGTCTTGGCGCATATTAAATCTTGATTCTTTGTCGTGGCCCCACCATCCTGCAAATCTAGGTAGTTTTAAATCGTTTTCATGTCTTTCGTGAACAAAGCAACCGCCTACGCTGCCAGGACCGCTGTTGAGGTACTTATATGAACACCACACTGCAAAATCTGCTCCTGTTTTATGTAAATTAGGTTGGATATTTCCCGCACCGTGCGCTAAATCAAATCCTACATTTATCTCATGTTGGTGACCTAATTGTACAATTTTTTTAAGCGGAAAAGATTGTCCTGTATAATAATTAGTGCTGCCTATCATCATTAAGGCAATTCGATTGCCTTGCTCTTCGATAATCTTTTGTAAATCTTCAAATCGGCATAATTCTTCACCCTCAGGTGGTTCCCATAACAATAGTCCTTCTTCTGGACTAATTCCGTGAAAACGCAATTGCGATTCTACTGCATAACGGTCTGAAGGGAAAGCATCTTTTTCAATTAATATTTTAAATTTTCTATCTGTAGGTCTATAAAAACTAACCATCATCAAATGCAGGTTAACCGTAAGGGTATTCATCATCACCACTTCTTTAGGTTTTGCACCTACAATTTTAGCCATTTTGTTGGTAAGTATCTCGTGATACGGCACCCAGGGATTTTTAGCTAAGGTGTGTCCTTCAACACCGTATTTCGCCCAATCTTTTAATTCTTGGTTGATGTATTCTTGAGTTCTTTTGGGTTGCAATCCTAGAGAATTGCCGCAAAGGTATATTTGATTTTGATTTTGATTGTTTTGAGGAAAATAAAATTCATCTCTAAATTTTGCTAATGGATCTTTGGCGTCTTGTTCTTTAGCAAATTCTAGACTATTTTTATATTGGGTCATAGCTGTTTTAGTTTGTAAGTGTAACAAATTTAGCAATTATTATGCAACTAGCTATTTTGTTTTTAGACAAAAAAAGCACTCTGGTAAGCCAGAGTGCTTATGGTTTGTAGTTTACGTTTGCTTAATCTACTGCATCTTCAATTTCATCGCCCACATCTTCGGCTGCATTTTCTATATCGTCTGCAGCTTTTTCGGTAGCGCTTTTTTCTCTACAGCCTACAAAACTTGTGGCAAATAGGCCTAATAAAAAGGCCGATAGCATTAATTTTCTCATAATTTTTAATTTTTATAGGCAAATGAATGGTTTCATTTGCGTGGTTTAAATTAAATGTACAGATTAGTGTGCAGCTGTAAGAAAATTTTAACCTGAAGTTAACGAATATAGCGTGTGCAAAAAAAAAATCGGGATTTAAAAAAACCCCGATTTCTGTATTAACCTAAGCTTCATCTAATCTAAAACACCTAACCAAATTTGAAGTGCTTAAAGTTAATACGATTTAATACGATAAAGATACTTAAAAAGCTATTAATTAGCACTTTAAATGTATATAACGTCTTGTTAAATCTTATTCTTCTTTAAAAGATTTTTATTGTTTTTAAACCAATTTATAGCCTCATTTAGGTCTTCAACTTGCAGTATGTTTCCTTTGTAAAACATTTCTTCGAATAATAGATTTACTTTTGAAGATGTGGTGCGGGAAATTGCAATGTAGTGGGTAGGACCAAGGGTGTCAATTACTTTTTTCCAAACCATGGGATCAATGGCGTATTCATTTATTTTATTTGAGATATATAAATTAGGAATACCCTCTTTATAAAAATCTCGGGCAATTGAAATAAGACCTTTAGCTTTTTCCCAATTCCATAACACCTCTGGCTTTATTTCAGCCACAATAAAGTCTGCACAAAAATAAAAATTACCATGTTCTAACAGAATTTCTTCTAAAATGTAATGGTGGTGTATGGATTCTTTAAATTTCACTATTGTGAATTATTAATAATTATAAAATGCAATTCGTGTGAAAATAATCAAAAAAATAAGTTATTGTTGTTGAATTATCAAAAAAAAGTTAAATCATTATTATTTTCGGTTAAATGTTTTTTATTTTTAATATGTTAACCAATTTTTAAGAATATTCATGCCCAAAGGTGTAAGAATAGATTCGGGGTGAAATTGAACGCCAAATAACCTAAACTCTTTATGTTCAAAAGACATAATGCATCCTTCCTTGTCATAACTGGTAGAGATTAAACAATCTGGCAGGTCTCTTACTGCCCAGGAGTGGTATCGGGCCACGTCAAACTCCGTTGGTAGTCCCATTAATAAACGGTTTGGTGCATTTGTCTTTGTAATTCTTGAGGATACTCCGTGGTGAACTGCCTTTAAGTTGTATAATTCGGCACCTAAAAATTCAGCTATAGCTTGATGTCCTAAACATACCCCCAATATGTTTTTGGTGCTGCCATATTTTTTTATAACTTCTGCAAGCAACGGTGTCTCATAAGGAAGTCCGGGGCCTGGTGAAATTAAAATATGATTGTAATTTGCAATTGAATTTAGGTCGATTAGCCCAGGTCTTTTTACAATCGGGATGAAGTTATTCATTTCGATGTAGTGGGCGAGATTATAGACAAAACTATCATGATTGTCTATAATTAAAACGTGATTAGATTGAGGTGTAATGCTTTTCATTTATATGGCGCAAAATTAAGTTGTTTTTTTTATACTTTAAAGCTTTACTGAAATTTTGCTTTTGTAGATTATTTGAGGTGTTTTAAATTTGATTAACTTTGCGGAGGTTAAAAAATAGGTGACATGAAAAATTTAGATCAAGAAACTTGGAGAAATCAACTGGCCAAGGATGAAAATGCCGTATTGTTAGATGTGAGAACTCCAGAAGAATATGAAGAGGGCTATATACCTGGTGCAATTTTAGCAAATATTCAAGAGCCACAAGATTTTATGAATAACACACAAGAATTAGATAAATCTAAAAACTTTTATGTGTATTGTAAAGCCGGAGGAAGGAGTGCTCAGGCCTGTCAAATTATGGATCAATTGGGTTTTAGTTCTACCTTTAATTTGGAAGGAGGCTTTTCAGTTTGGGAGGGTGAAGTGACTAAATAGTTATTTCAATAAAATTTTTAAAAAACCGCGCTATTAGCGTGGTTTTTTTATTGTGTCATTTACAAAAAGTTGAAAGACTTTGGGTGTAATGATTGTAATAAACCATTATGACGCGCATAGAGTGCTATTGTATCTAAGCAACTTGTTTAACCTGAAGAGCATTTTTTTTAAGTGTATTAACAAGAATCTAGATCTCTTTATAGTTAAAATTTTTTAATACCATTGCAATTTTCCTTGACGGAATCTTTTAATGCTAAAATTAAAGCTTTTAGAGCACAATTAAGAGGAGTAGGAAAACCCGAATTTTTCTTATTAATCCTCGAAAAATTATTTGCTTAAAAACTCAAAAACCCAGAAAATGTCCTTGATCCGTCTTTATTGTCTTTGTCTTCAAAATAAAAAAAAATCTCACATTCAAACTCAATCGTAATTGGTGTGAAGTGAGATTTAATACTTATTTGTGACCTCGGCAGGATTCAAACCTGCAACCTTCTGAGCCGTAATCAGATGCGCTATTCAGTTGCGCCACGAGGCCTTAATTGTACTACCATTTCTGGTTGCGGGTGCAAATATATACTAATAATACCATACTGCAAAAATTTATTGAACTATTTTTTGTTTACTTTTATCGTTATTAAGTAAAGGCAATTCCGTTAAGCTACTAATTAAGAAAATAAAGTGAAATGAATTTAAATGAGTATATAAGAGATATCGTAGATTTTCCTAAACCTGGGATAATGTATAAAGATATTACTCCTCTCCTACAGCATCCTGATGCTCTTAAAAAAACTCTAGCTGAATTTAAAGCAGGTATTGGGGAGCTACAGATTGATAAAGTGGTAGGTATTGAGTCTAGAGGATTTATTTTTGCTAGCATGTTGGCAGTTGAGCTTCATGCGGGATTTGTAATGGTGAGAAAAGCTAATAAATTGCCTTATAAAACCTTAGCGGAAACCTATTCTCTAGAGTACGGGCAAGATCAGGTTGAGATACATCAGGATGCAATAAAGAAAGGAGATCGAGTACTTTTGCATGATGATGTTTTGGCTACGGGCGGCACTGCTAGTGCAGCTCTAAGATTAATAGAGAGGCTGGGCGGCGAAGTAGTGCAATGCAATTTTCTACTTGAACTGGTCAATTTGGAAGGGCGAAAACGATTGGGTGAAAAAGAAGTCTATAGTTTACTTTCTTATTGAGTCAATATTACTTTAAGGCGTTTTTGAGCACCCAAGCTCTATAAGCAATTATTGCTAGCTGTAATTTACTTGCTTTTTCAATTTGTAGGCCTTTTTTAGAGTAACTAGGCAACACCTTTTTGTTGAGACGGGCCAGACTTTTAAAAATTAATTTTTTCATGTTTATTGGTTGTTTTTTATAGAGGAAATTTAATAATAATATAATCCATTACCTATTTGGAACGGAGAATAATTATTTATCGAAGTAGTTAGGATTACCGCTTAAAACTTGTAAAAATTGTATATTCGCAAAAAAAATAAATGTCTGTACTTTTTATTTTAATCGGGCTAACCTTGCTAGTTGTTGGCGGCGAATTTTTGGTTAGATCATCTGTAGCACTATCTTTCAAATTTAATATATCAAAAATGGTAATTGGGCTTACGGTAGTGTCTTTTGCTACCTCTATGCCCGAATTATTGGTGAGTTTACAAGCAGCCTTAGAAGGGTTTTCGGATATAAGTCTGGGGAATGTAATTGGGTCTAATATCGCTAATATAGGGCTGGTTCTAGGTATTACAGCCATAATTGGTGATTTAGCAATAGATAAAGATTTCTATAAGTTCAACTGGCCTGTAATGATAAGCCTCTCATTACTGCTTTACGGTTTTTTAGCTAATGATGGCACAATAAGTAGATTTGAAGGCTTGGTATTTTTATTGGGAATTATAGCTTATTTGATTTTATTAATTCGAAGAGCTCGAAAAAATGCCGAAGTGATTCCTGACGAAGTAGATGAAGCGCTGCAAACAACGAGTTCTTTTAAAATAATTGCTTGGTTAATAATTGGGATAAGTGCTTTGTATTTTGGTTCGGAGCTGCTCGTTAATGGAGCGGTCGATCTTGCCGAGGCTATAGGCGTTAGTGAGCGAGTTATCTCGGTAACTATGATTGCTATTGGGACCAGTGTTCCTGAATTAGCAGCCTCTGTAATTGCTGCCCTAAAGAAAGAAAAAGCTTTGTCTTTAGGTAACCTCATTGGTTCAAATATATTTAATATAGCTTCTGTACTGGGTCTAACGGCTATCATAAAACCAATTGTAATGCAGTCTAAACAAGTATTAAGTGTGGATATTTTATGGATGCTGGGTTTTGCATTAATCTTGTTACCTCTTATTTTCCTGCCTAAAAAATTTGTTTTTACTAGGTATAAAGGATTTGTGATTTTTATTGCTTATACAATTTTTGTCGCTTTAAGCTTTGTTTAGATGCTTATTTAGGGGGGGGTGTTGGTTTGAAATGTTATTTTTTTTAAAAAAAATAATCAAATTTAGGGGGTGTTTTTATTTTTAATTTACTTTTGCGGGGTAATTAAAAACACACACAACATGGGAAACCTTCGTTTTCAAGCACTAAAAGAAGCCTTAAATCGCCAACCTGTACCAGTATCTGAAGCACCTCGCCGTTCAGAAATATTTGGTAAAAATGTATTTAATGAAATGGCTATGCGCCAATACCTTACCAAGAGTTCTTATCGAAGTTTGATGGATGCTATTGATAAGGGAAGCAAAATTTCGCGAGATGTCGCAGATCACATTTCCACAGGGATGAAAGAATGGGCTATAGCCAAAGGTGCGACCCATTATACACATTGGTTTCAACCACTTACCGGATCATCGGCAGAAAAGCATGATGCCTTTTTTGATGTCGAAATGGGAGATGCGGCTATAGAAAAATTTGGAGGTGGACAATTGGTTCAGCAAGAACCTGATGCTTCGAGTTTTCCTAATGGAGGAATAAGAAATACCTTCGAAGCTCGCGGTTATACGGCTTGGGATCCTACTTCACCAGCATTTATATTAGGTACAACTTTATGTATTCCTACTATTTTTGTTTCTTATACAGGAGAAGCCTTAGATTTTAAAACTCCCTTGTTACGCTCATTACAAGTACTAGATCATTCGGCTACAGAAGTAGCACGGTATTTTGATAAGAAAGTAAATAAAGTGATTACAACTTTAGGTTGGGAACAAGAATATTTCTTAATAGATGCCTCCCTAGCCAATAGTAGGCCAGATATAATGCAAGCTGGTAGAACGCTTTTAGGGCATTCTGCAGCAAAGGGTCAACAATTAGATGATCATTATTTTGGAGCGATACCTTCGCGTGTTCTAGATTACATGAGAGATTTAGAAAACGAGTGTATGCTTTTGGGTATTCCGGTTAAAACGAGACATAATGAAGTAGCACCAAGTCAATTTGAATTGGCGCCTATTTTTGAAGAAGCCAACTTGGCGGTAGATCACAACCAATTGCTTATGGACGTAATGGAGAAGGTGGCAGAGAAACATAAATTAAAAGTACTTTTTCATGAAAAGCCATTTGCTGGAGTTAACGGTAGTGGTAAGCATAATAACTGGTCTCTATGTACCAGTACGGGAGTCAACTTATTGAGTCCAGGTTCTACGCCTATGAAAAATTTACAATTCCTTACCTTTTTTGTAAATACGATTAAAGCGGTAAATGATAATGAAGAGCTCTTGCGTTCTGTAATTGCAACTGCATCAAACGATCATCGTTTGGGGGCCAATGAGGCTCCACCAGCTATTATATCTGTATTTATCGGTTCTCAGCTTACAAACGTCTTAGACGAATTAGAAAAAGTAACCGATGGGAAATTGTCTCCACAAGAGAAAACAGAATTGAAATTAAATGTGGTGGGTAAGATTCCCGAAATTTTGCTAGATAATACCGATAGAAATAGAACTTCCCCTTTTGCCTTTACAGGAAATAAATTTGAGTTTAGAGCGGTAGGTTCAACTGCCAACTGTGCTAAACCCATGACGTTGTTGAATATGATTGTTGCAAAACAATTAAAAGAGTTTAAGTTACAAGTTGATTCTTTAATTAAAGATCAAAAGCTTAAGAAAGATGATGCGGTTTTTAATGTTTTACGTGAGTATATTCGTGACTCAAAGCGAATAAGGTTTGAGGGAGATGGATATGGAGAGGCTTGGGAGAAGGAAGCTAAGAAGAGAAAGTTAAGCAATAATAAAACTACCCCCGAAGCACTTAAAATTCAAATGCACCCCAATACTATAAAGTTATATGAAGAAATGGGGGTGATGAATAAAATAGAGCTAGAAGCGCGTCATGCGATTAACTTAGAAGAATACTCTAAACATATACAAATAGAGGGACGAGTTTTGGGCGATATTGCCCGCAATCACGTAATCCCAACTGCCATTCGTTATCAGAATATCTTAATTAAAAACGTAAAAGGTCTCAAAGAGATTTACGGAGATAGCTTTAAAAATTACGGACAGGAGCAGTTGAATATAATTGAACAAATTTCTCATCATATAGAACAGATCAATTCTGGAATTACTGCCATGATAGATCAGCGTAAAAAAGCGAATAAACTTGAAGATCTTGAAAAAAGAGCAGAAGCATATTGTTTTGAGGTAAAACCGTTTTTTGAAAAAATCAGGTATCATTGTGATAAATTAGAGCTTCTGGTTGATGATGAAATATGGACTTTAACTAAATATCGTGAAATGTTGTTAATCCATTAAAAAATAAAAACAATAAATTTAGAACTGCACTCAAACGGGTGTAGTTTTTTTTTGTTCTGAATTGATTAAGAAGGGTATAAATCACTCAATTCGAGCTCTTTTAACTTTTTTTTAATCCTTTATTAGCCGCTTAAATCGATAAATAGACCAAACGCAACAAAAGACATTAGAGTTGAATGTCTTAACTTGTTGATTTATAACCAGTAATGGGGATATTTAATTTATAAAATTTTTAAAAAAGCAATAATAGCAAGTAGTTTGATAACTGATCTTTTAAATAGGTAAAATTTATTTTAAATTTTTGAAAGTAGTACTACGTTTAAAATAAAAAATAACGTATTAACCGCTTTTGATTGTTAAAAAATGACATTTTAACTAAGTTTATAGAGTTTTAAACGAGAATGTGTGAAATTTGTTTGAAAGAGCGACTTCTGTATGTAATTTAGTACCAGATTATTAGCGGAAGAAATTCCAAAGACAATCGATCCGAAAGGGACCGTTAACACCCAATCGAATTCAAAGAAAATGAAATTAGGTTTGCATTTTCTTTATTATAAGCTTATGAGTTTTGTGTCTTTTATACTAACGGAAGACATTAACCTAAAAACCGATTAGCTTAAAAACTAATCCTAATCAATCTTTAATTAATTTTTAACTAAAAATTACAATTATGAAAAAATCAATTTTCTGTGCAGCCGCTCTACTTTTTGGTGCTGTTGCTTTCGCTCAAAACACAAGTAATGTAGACCAAACCGGTGTAACGAATAAGGCTTGGGTAGATCAAAGTGGTAATAATAATAGTGATGTAGACCAAGAGTTTACAGGTAACAAAGCCGACATCGATCAAATAGGGCATAACTACTCTAAAGTAGATCAAAAAGGTAATGTGGGAGGTAATCCTGCAAGTGGTGACTCAAACTACGCAAAAGTAGATCAAAACGGAGGTTTAGTTACTCAACAAAGATCTACCGTTGAACAACAAGGGGATAGAAACAAAGCTTATGTAGATCAAGACGGGCAAGATAACCGCTCAGACATACAGCAAGGAAACGGGATGAACGCCGAAGATAACTGGGCAAAAGCCATTCAGGATGGAAATGGTAACCGTTCTACTATTTTCCAGACTTATGATAATAACAGGTCTAAAGTTAATCAACAAGGAAATGATAACTATGCTAATGTAAGACAAATAGCCAGACCAAATCAGTCTAAAGGTAATTACTCAGATATCGAACAAATGGGTAATGATAACCATGCTACTTCAAGACAAGAGACTTCAGGTGCATATTTAGCTCCAGGATACTCAAACATCGAGAAAGTTAAGCAATATGATGACGGAAACAAATCTATCTTAGATCAATTGGGTGATTTTAACCGCTCAGAAGTAACTCAGTCTGGGGGAGTAGGACTAAACACTAACTACGCTAATGTAGACCAAGACGGTGAAATGAACAAGTCTTACATCACGCAAAAAGAACAAGGTGCTATTACTGCAGATAACTATGCAAAAGTTACCCAGTCAGGAATGTTAGGAAACACAAGTCACGTTAATCAAGCAGGTGCAAACTCAGCTTGGGTGAACCAGTCTAACTAATATATAGCAAATTATATCCTACTAACTAACCATTTCATTTCAAATATTTAGTATTAATTATCAACTAGATATTCGAGATGAGGATACTAAGGGTAAATGAATATGGAGGAAAGCTCTTTGGTTCGTTTACCCTTGTATTTTTAAATACTAATTAAAATGAAAAAGAAATCAATTTTAATCATTTTCTGCGCTATTCTATTTAATTGGAATTCCGTCGCTCAAGAACAAGGTGAAGACAATCCAGAAATAGTTGAGGAAAATGCAGCCAATCTTAATATTTTGAGTCGATTTGCCGAAACAAGTGTGCTGTCCGAACAAGTACCACCCTTAGGAAACCAGGTTTATATTGATCAAATAGGAGAACGAAATATTATTATGACACAAGTCAATTCAAATCGATCTGAAGTAAGACTAAGTCAGAATGGTAGCGACAATATTATTGGAGTGAGCTTAAGAGCAAAACAAATTAATGAGAGAATAAGTCAGTCTGGAGATAGTAATTTAGCCTTACGTTATATAAATGATCCTCTAGGCACAATCAATTTTGAATTGATTCAAAATGGAGGAAACCAATACATACAACATGGAGCTAACCGATTAACCAATAATTTAAAAATAGAGCAAAGTGTTGGAGATCGTGGTATTATTATTCGAAGCTTTAGATAAATAAATTAAACCAATAAATTAAACCAATAAATTGAAACTTTTTAACTACATAACTATTTTATTATTTAGTGTGAATTTGGGTTTTTCTCAAGTTTATAATCAAACTATTGAGGCTAAAATACAAACTGATTTTCGAGATGATTTTTTAACTATTACTGGTACTGCTCTTAATAAAACTAGCTTCAATGCCAGTTTAAGATATGAATTATCCGTTATAAAACACGTGGGCAGTAATCATTCAAAAAATAGCCAAGCAGGTCGATTTACTCTTTTACCTAATGAGGGGAAGGAACTTTCAAAAACCACTATAAACCTAGATGATAAAGCGAAAATTATTATTCTATTGTTGATCTATGATATAGACGATCAATTGGTAGGTAAAGACCGGTTGGTTTTAAACGAAAATAAAAATGAATCGATTCAAAATCAACAGGCTAATGTAAAAAATATGTTAAATAAGTTAAGCGCTAATGATGATGTAGGCTTTGTTTTAAGAGGGGTCGTTACGCAAGAAATGAAAACCAAAGCTGGAAATGATTTTTATAACTATTTCTCTACAATATATCGTCAAAGCGGAATAAATAGCCAGTTCATTGTGCACGTAAGAGAACAATTTAACCTGGGAAGAAATACCAAAATACAAGTTTTGGTTAATCAAGATGTTGTTTACCAATTTTTTGCACAACCTAAACAAGATTACTTGAAAGGTATGGCCGAAAATGCTTTGAGGAGACTTAGTGGTTACTTACAGCAAATTGAAAGAAATAAAGAAACAATACAAAAATTTTAATATTATGAAGTCAATCCTAACCTTGCTTTTATTAATATTTAGTTTAGCGGTATCCGCACAACAACTAACTTATAAACCTAAAAATCCTGCATTTGGGGGCGATACTTTCAATTATCAATGGTTGCTTAGTTCTGCAAACGCTCAGAATGATTTCGAAGAGCAATCAGATCGTGATATCGATTCTGAATTAGAAGACTTTGCTAAAGGTCTAAATCGTCAATTATTAGGTCAACTCGAACGTACATTACTCACCAACCAGTTGGGAGATGGTGATTTAAAACCAGGAACTTTTTCATTCGGAAGTTTGGAGGTAGAAATTTATGAATCTCTAGAGGGTTTAGTGGTTAATATTTTAGACACTAATACGGGAGAGCAAACACAAATTATAGTACCTAATTAATTTCTGGATATTTATGAGACGATGGAAAACCATATCAGTTATCCTGGTTACTGGCTTTTTTGTTGGTTGTGGAACTTACTTTAATCAGCCTATAAAACAACAAAGCGCACGTACCGGTGAATTGACTACAGCTAGCAAAACTTTAAAAGATCTTCCTAAGCCACAGAAAAAAGTTGTAGTGGGTGTTTATTCTTTTAAAGATCAAACAGGGCAGTATAAAGAAATTCAAAACGGGAGTTCCTTTAGTACTGCAGTAACCCAAGGAGGAACTTCTATATTGATAAAAGCTTTAGAAGACTCGGGGTGGTTTACGCCAATAGAACGTGAAAATTTAAGTAATTTGCTTAATGAGCGTAATATTATTAGGTCTACAAGGCAAGAATACGCAGGTAGTAATGGCCCGGCAGTTCCTCCGTTACTATTCGCAGGTGTGCTATTAGAAGGAGGGGTGGTGTCATACGATACTAATATATTAACAGGAGGCTTTGGCGCAAGATACTTTGGAGCAGGAGGCAGTACACAATATAAACAGGATCGTATTACGGTATATTTACGCGCCATTTCCACCTCAAATGGTGAAATTTTAAAGACTGTTTATGTTTCAAAAACAATTTTGTCTCAAGCTATTGATGCAAGTTTGTTTAGGTATGTAAATTTCCAAAGACTTTTAGAGGTAGAAACTGGCTATACTAAAAATGAACCTTTACAATTGGTAGTCAAAGAGGCTATTGAAAAAGCTGTTGAGGCCATCATCATTGAGGGCTTAGAAGAGAAAATTTGGTCGCCAGAAAACCCAGAAGAGGCACAGACTTTAATTGAGAAGTATAATCAAGAGAAACAGGAAGAGCAGGCTGTTGAACTGTATAACCGTAAAAAAATCGATTTTAATTATACAAACGCTTTTGAAATCCAATTAGGGTTAAATAGATTTTTGGGAGACTATGGCGCGAGAGATTTTGATTATATAGGAAAATTAGGATACCATCGCAGATTCATTCCTCATTTCGGGGCTAGTCTAAGGGGGTATGCCTTAGACTTTGAAATTCCGAACTCCAAAAATACATTGCATTTAGGCGTTGATTTAGATGCCGAGGTATACCTCTTACCCTATGATAAATTTTCTCCCTTCTTTCATGCGGGGGCTGGTATGCTTTTTCAAAGCGAGAAGAATAACTGGTTTACAAATCAAGAGGAATTTTTTAAACTTCAATATGGAGCTGGTCTTCAATATAATTTAAACTCTAAGTTAAATGTATTTTTAAAAGGAACTTATCACTTAGCTTTTTCTGATGAAATAGACGCATTGAATTATGGTAAACGAGATGATTATTTTATCGATTTAGGAATCGGTTTAACCTATATGTTTGGAGGCAACAAAGAAAAAAACACAAATAAAGATGAAGAATAAACAATTACTATTTTTAATTCTTGCCTTTTTGGGTGTATTCCATTATGGCTGCGAAGAAGATACTATAGATGAATCTGAAATAGGAAATATTACTGGATCCGTAGTTAATAAAGAAGATAAATCACCTATTGCTAACGCTAAGATTTCTACAAATCCTGCTACTTCAACCGTTTTTACTGACGATTTTGGTCAATTTATACTAGAAGGTGTCAGCGTAGGAGAATATTCTGTTCAGGCAAAGAAGGAAGGACTTACAGCAAATTTTGAAGGGGTAACTGTTCAAGCGAACAGTAGTGTAAATGTTATATTTGAGATGGAAAATGAGGCAGTTTTAAATACACCACCAAAAGCTCCGGTGCCTTTACTTCCCCAAGATAATCAAGTCGATGTTTCAAACAATTTTGAGTTTGTGTGGGGTAAAAGTACAGACAGAGAAGATCAAGAATCATTGGCTTACACACTCGAGATTAGAGATGCTCAAAACCAAGAAGTGTTGCGTTTTGAAAATATTACAGATACTATCAAACAGGTTGATAATTTACAGTTTTCTAAACAATATTTTTGGCAAGTCAGTGTAAGCGATGGTGTAAATGATGCAGTACGTAGTGAATTATTTACATTTAAAACTGCTGACTTTCCGGTAATTACTAATTATTTTGTTAAGAATGTGAATGGGAATAATGTAATTTATGCTCTTTCTGAAGATGAAGATGAAATTCAGCTTACATCAGAAAACTACAATAGCTTTAGACCCAGAAAAAATAATGGGGTAAATAAAATTGCTTTTATGCGAAGCGTAGGAGCCCAAACGCATCTGTTCACAATGAATCCAGATGGGAGTGACCAACAACAAATCTCAAGTATTCCAATCGGAGGATTCAATATGGAGATGGTTGATTTTGATTGGACTTCCAATGGCAACGCCCTGGTTTATCCTAATTTCACCAACCTTTTTCAAGTGAACTATACCGGAGGTGGCACACAAGTCATTTACCAAACCTCAGACGGTAGTTTGATTACCGAAGTTGCCGTGTATGAAAATGACAATTCTAAAATAGCACTTATTACCAATGATAATAGTGGTTACAATGCAAAAGTATTTGTTTATGATTTAACTACAAATGTAGTCACCCATATGATTCAGCAAAACCTGCCTGGAGCGGTTGGCGGGATTGATTTTTCACCTGCAGGAAATCGTGTGTTGTTTACACGAGACGTACAAGGATTTGAGAATCCTAATTATAGGCAGTTAGATTCAAGAATATTTTTATATAACCTAAACACACAAGTTTTGGTAGATATTTCTAGTGAGAAAGATGCAGGAACCAATGATTTGGATCCAAAGTTCTCGCCCACAGGTGCAGATATTATTTTTGTTAATGTTCCCAATAATTTAAATGCAACTCCACAAATTTATATTAGCGATATAAACCCCAACGATAATGAACCGCGTTTTTTATTGGTAGATGGGGCCTATATGCCTGAATGGAAATAATATTTAAATTATAATATAAGCTTACTTGTAAATTAAGTACTTTTGCAACTTTAAAAGCATTTGATATGAACAAGGTAAGTAAACGATATGCTCAACGTGGAGTTTCTGCGCAAAAAGAAGATGTACACAACGCGATTAAAAACGTAGATAAAGGATTGTATCCGCAAGCCTTTTGTAAAATTGTACCCGATTACTTAACTGGATCTGAGGAACATTGTTTGGTTATGCATGCAGATGGTGCCGGCACTAAATCTTCCTTAGCTTATATGTATTGGAAAGAAACGGGAGACTTGAGCGTGTGGAAAGGAATTGCTCAAGATGCTTTGATTATGAATATTGATGACTTACTTTGTGTAGGAGCTACAGACAATATTCTTTTAAGCTCGACCATAGGGAGAAACAAAAATGTAATTCCCGGCGAAGTGATTTCGGCTATAATTGGGGGAACAGAAGAGTTAATCGAGAGCTTAAAAGAGCACGGGGTGAATATCTTTTCAACAGGAGGCGAGACCGCCGATGTTGGAGATTTGGTGCGTAGCATAATCGTAGATTCAACCGTTACTGCTAGAATGCGACGTGATCACGTAATCGATAACAAGAATATTCAAGCTGGAGACGTTATAGTTGGCTTAGCTTCATATGGTAAAGCAAGTTATGAAGATGCTTATAATGGCGGGATGGGTAGTAATGGACTAACCTCGGCACGTCATGATGTTTTTAATTCTGCTTTAGCGAAGAAATATCCCGAAAGTTTTGATGCGAATATACCCGAAGAATTGGTTTATTCAGGTTCAAAAAATTTACTTGATGAAACAGAAACAGAATTGGATGCAGGTAAGTTAGTTTTATCTCCAACGCGAACTTACGCTCCTATTGTTAAAGAAGTTTTATCAACAATAAACCGAAATGATATTCACGGTATGGTGCATTGTAGTGGGGGTGCACAAACTAAAATTCTACATTTTATTGAAAATTTACATATCGTAAAAGACAATATGTTTGAGGTGCCGCCGTTGTTCGCAATGATACAAGAAGAGAGTAAAACAGATTGGAAAGAGATGTATCAAGTTTTTAATATGGGGCATCGCTTAGAATTTTATGTTGCTCAAGAAGTGGCCGAACAAATTATTGCCATCTCAAAATCATTTGATGTAGATGCAAAAATAATAGGTCGAGTTGAAGCTTCTAATAAAGGGAAAAGTCTTAGCATCCAATCAGATAAAGGAACTTTCGATTATTAAACCGATAAGTGTTGTTGATGAATTTGCGATTTGATAAGTTCAAAGCGTATCTTTTAGCTTGGATGTGCATTTTTTGCGCGAATGTATCTTTTGCTCAAGCGTCTGATACGCTTAAACCATTTAATTTTAGAGCTCGAACAGTCATACCTTCAAGTATAGATTATACGCCAAACCAAGTGCTAAAACGTAAGGTGCCGGTTTCTTACTGGACCAAAGTCAACAAAATAGAATACGATATTAGTGAAGTGGCTTTCATCAATTGGAATGCGGGGGGAGTTTCATCATTATCTAGTTTGTTAAATTCAAAATTTAAACGTATTTATGAAAGGGGTTTTTTAAGATGGAACAATGAGTTGCTCGTGCGCTATGGTGTCAACCAACAAAAAGATGAAATTTTAAAAAAGACCGATGATAATATAGAGCTTAACTCGACCATTGGTTTTCGAGCAGATAGTCTTTCCAATTGGTTTTATTCGGCAAAAATGAGAGTAAGTACTCAATTAACCAATGGATATAAATATCCTAATACCGATGATAAAATATCAACATTCTTCTCGCCTGCTAATGTGTTTCTTGGGGTAGGGGGAGAAATTAACATCGAAGAGAAAAACTTCTCAGCTTATGCTTCGCCTTTAACACTAAGGTCTACAATGGTTCTTGACCAAGAATTAGCCAATCAAGGTGCTTTTGGTGTAACCCCTGCTGTTTATGATGAGGAGGGGAACCTGCTAAAAGAAGGGGAGAATACCAAAACAGAATTAGGTATATTAATTACGGCAGAACATGACCTGACCCTTTGGGAGAATATTGTTATGCACAATAGGCTAAGTTTATATTCAGATTATATAGATAAATTTGGCAACGTAGATGTTGATTGGGAGTTTCGTCTTAATTTTAAAGTTAATAGTTTTATCCGGGCACGCTTGGGGTCTCACTTAAAATATGATGACAATATAAAAATACAAGTTGAAAATGAAGCTGGAGAGCTCGTAGAAGGAGGCTCTCGAGTACAGTGGAAACAGCAATTAGGTATAGGGGTGACGGTTGCTTTTTAAACGAATTTTTCCTATGGTAATCTTCAAAACTTGTTAACTTTTTCCTGTTGATAAATAATTAAACTGCTTTTAATCAGGTAATTAGCATTGTGATTTTGTAAACTTTTATTTTTAAGGTGTAAAACATGTCTTTTTTTTTGCTAAGTTTATCTTTTGAAATTTAGATAAAACATTCACCGCAAAAAGCCTGATTATGAAAGTAAAAACAAAACAAAAAACTTCAGTTTTTTCACAAGATGAAGCATTCAAAGCTTCTCTAGAATATTTTAATGGCGATGATCTTGCTGCTCGTGTATGGGTAAACAAATACGCGCTAAAAGATTCTGATGGGAATATCTATGAGGCAACTCCTAACGATATGCACCGTCGTATTGCTAAGGAAATTGCTAGAATAGAAAAAAGGTATCCTAACCCAATGAGTGAAGAGGAGGTTTTTAATCTTATTAAAGATTTTAAATATATTGTACCTCAAGGTAGCCCTATGGCCGGTATAGGAAATCCCTATCAGGTAGCCTCGCTTTCTAATTGTTTTGTAATAGGTAATGACGGCGATTCAGACTCCTACGGGGGAATAATGAAGATAGATCAAGAGCAAGTTCAGTTAATGAAACGTCGCGGTGGGGTTGGTCACGATTTATCGCATATAAGGCCAAAAGGGAGCGAAGTGAAAAATTCTGCCCTTACTTCAACCGGGATAGTGCCTTTTATGGAGCGCTATTCGAATTCAACACGAGAAGTTGCGCAAGACGGTAGACGAGGGGCTCTAATGCTTTCGGTTTCTATAAATCACCCAGATGCAGAAGACTTTATAGATGCCAAAATGGAACAAGGCAAAGTGACCGGAGCTAATGTCTCGGTGAGAATTGATGATGAGTTTATGAAAGCAGTTAAAAACGCTACGTCTTATACTCAAAAATATCCTGTTTTTAGCGAAAAGCCAAAATTTGAAAAAGAAATTGATGCTTCAGGAGTTTGGAAAAAGATAGTTCACAATGCTTGGAAATCAGCCGAACCAGGTATATTATTCTGGGATACAATTGCGAGAGAATCTATACCAGATTGTTATGCCGATCTAGGGTATAAAACCGTGTCAACAAATCCGTGCGGTGAAATACCATTGTGTCCTTACGATTCTTGTAGGTTGTTAGCTATTAACTTATTCTCATACGTTAATAAACCATTTACTCCAGAAGCTAGTTTTGACTTTGATCTATTTAAAAAACATGCTGCTTACGCTCAGCGTATGATGGACGATATTATTGATCTCGAGCTTGAAAAAATAGATGCGATTATAGAGAAAATTGATGCTGACCCGGAATCTTCAGAAATTAAAGCAACCGAGCGTAATTTATGGAAAAACATTCAGCGAAAAGCTGAAGAAGGAAGAAGAACAGGAATTGGTATTACAGCCGAAGGAGACATGTTAGCTGCCCTAGGAATCAAGTATGGTTCGCAAGAAGGTAACGACTTCTCGGTAGAAGTTCACAAAAATTTAGCTTTAGCCGTCTATCGCGGATCGGTTTATACCGCCAAAGAAAGAGGTCCTTTTGCAATCTATGATTCAGAAAGAGAAGCCAATAACCCGTTTATACTCCGTTTGAAGGAAGCCGATGAGCAATTGTACTATGAGATGATGGAGTATGGTAGAAGAAATATAGCACTATTAACAATAGCTCCCACTGGAACTACAAGTTTAATGACCCAAACAAGTTCGGGGATTGAGCCCGTCTTCTTACCGGTCTATAAACGCAGACGTAAAGTGAATCCAAACGATAAAGAAGCACGTGTAGATTTTGTAGATGAAGTAGGTGATTCTTGGGAAGAGTATGTGGTATTTCATCACAGGTTTAAACAATGGATGCAAGTGCAAGGCTATGATGTGAATAAAAATTACACGCAACAAGAGCTGGATCAGCTCGTAAAAGAATCTCCCTATTACAAAGCTACCTCAAATGATGTAGATTGGTTAAGCAAGGTGCATATGCAAGGCGCAGTACAAAAATGGGTCGATCACTCTATTAGTGTAACCATTAACTTACCCCATGATGTGTCAGAAGAATTAGTAGGGAAACTCTACCTTGAAGCTTGGCAATCGGGATGTAAAGGGGTTACCGTTTATAGAGACGGTTCGAGAAGTGGTGTGTTGATTTCAAATGAAGAAAAAGAAGAAGAAAATGCAGAAACTTTGACTGCTTTTCCTACAAAAAGACCAGATGTTTTAACAGCTGATATTGTACGTTTTCAAAACAATAAAGAGAAGTGGATTGCCTTTATTGGAAGTATTAATGATCAACCTTATGAGATTTTTACCGGTCTAGCCGATGATGAAGACGGTATTTTATTGCCGCGCTGGGTAACCAATGGATTAATAATTAAAAACAGAAATGCAGACGGTACTTCTCGTTATGATTTTCAATATGAGAATAAACGTGGTTATAAAACCACTATTGAAGGGCTTTCGCATAAATTTGATCCAGAATATTGGAATTATGCAAAACTGATTTCAAGTACTTTGCGCTACGGAATGCCTATCAATAAAATAGTAGACCTTATTAATAGTCTTCAGCTTGATAGTCAATCTATAAACACCTGGAAAAATGGTGTAGTGCGTGCACTCAAGCGATATGTAGAAGATGGAACTCAAGCCAAAGGCAGATGTCAAAGCTGTAACTCAGACCAATTGGTGTATCAAGAGGGGTGCCTTACTTGTACCAACTGCGGTTCTTCAAAATGTGGATAAAATTAGCAAGCATTAAATTCAATCTGTAAATTAAAAAACGATCAATTAGTCTTGGTCGTTTTTTAATTTATACAACAAGTAATTGTTGCTTATGCGGAATTAAAAGCAACTAGAAAAATATACTAGTTGGAGCATAATATTAAAAGCAGCAGTTAATACAATCAAGAAATAATCGTAAATTTGTGCAATTATTGAATTTTTATGATAGATAAATTAAACATAGTAAAGCAGCGATTTGACGAGGTAAACGATTTAATTATACAACCTGAAATCATTGCCGATCAAAAAAGATATGTAGAGCTTACAAAAGAGTATAAAGACCTTAAAAAGTTAATGGTAGAGCGAGAGCGCTATGTAGAACTTACTCAAAATAAGAGCGAAGCCGAAGAGATAATTGCAGATGGGAGCGATGAGGAAATGGTCGAAATGGCCAAAATGCAGCTGGAAGAGGCTAAGCAAGAACTTCCTGAGCTAGAGGAAAAGATAAGAATGATGCTTATTCCTAAAGATCCTGAAGATGCTAAAAATGCTGTAGTTGAGGTTCGTGCGGGGACAGGCGGTGATGAAGCAAGTATTTTTGCAGGAGATATTTATAAAATGCTTACTAAATACTGTGAGAGCAAAGGCTGGAGTGTAAGTACAGTAGATTTTTCTGAAGGAACTAATGGAGGATTTAAAGAAATTCAATTTGAGGTGAGCGGAGAAGACGTTTATGGTACTTTAAAGTATGAAGCAGGAGTGCATCGTGTTCAGCGTGTGCCACAAACAGAAACCCAAGGAAGGGTGCATACTAGCGCAGCAACCGTAATGGTTTTTCCAGAAGCCGAAGAATTTGATGTAGAAATAGATCCTAAAGATGTAAGAATTGACTACTTCTGTTCTTCTGGTCCTGGAGGGCAATCGGTAAATACAACCTATTCTGCAGTTCGTCTTACGCACGAGCCTACAGGTATAGTAGCTCAATGTCAAGATCAAAAATCACAGCATAAAAATAAAGAAAAGGCATTTAAAGTTTTACGCTCTAGATTGTATGATATGGAGCTGGCCAAAAAACAAGAGGCCGATGCAGCTAAAAGAGGTTCAATGGTAACCAGTGGTGACCGTAGTGCAAAAATTAGAACCTATAATTATCCGCAAGGCCGTGTTACCGACCACCGTATAAATTTAACTTTATATGATTTGTCTAATATAATTAACGGGGATATTCAAAAAATTATTGACGAATTAAAATTGGTTGCCAATACCGAAAAACTTAAAGAAGGATCAGATATCTTTTAATCTTTTAAAGGCACTTGCATCACTATTATGACCACAGCAGAACTTGTTCAGCAAATAAAACAAAAGAAATCTTTTTTATGCATCGGTTTAGATGCCGATTTAGATAAAATCCCCGAGCACTTACTTCAAGAGGAAGACCCTATTTTTGCTTTTAATAAAGCAATTATAGATGCAACTCATAAATTTGCGGTGGCTTATAAACCTAACACCGCTTTTTATGAAGCTTATGGTGTTAAAGGTTGGTTAGCTTTAGAAAAAACTATACGATATATCAATGAACAGTATCCTGATGTTTTTACTATAGCAGATGCCAAAAGAGGGGATATAGGCAATACCTCTAGTCGCTACGCAAAAGCTTTTTTCGAAGATTTGGGTTTTGATTCGGTGACCGTAGCTCCTTATATGGGTAAAGATTCTGTAGAGCCTTTTTTGGCTTTTCCCAATAAGCACACCATTTTATTGGCCTTAACTTCTAATCAGGGCGCACTCGATTTTCAAACGCAAACTTTAGTGAATAACGAGGAGCTTTATCATAAGGTTTTGAAAACGGCTGTGAATTGGAAGAACTCACAAAATTTAATGTTCGTAGTGGGCGCCACGAAAGCATCTTCGTTTAAGACTATTCGAGAGCTTGTTCCAAACCATTTTTTATTGGTCCCTGGAGTAGGAGCTCAAGGTGGGAATTTAAAAGAGGTTTGCGAATACGGACTTAACAATCAAGTAGGTTTGCTAGTCAACTCTTCGCGAGGAATTATTTACGCTAGTAGACAAACAGATTTTGCAGAAGCCGCCAAAAACAAAGCCTTTGAGCTTCAGCAACAAATGAAAGTTTATGTAGATCAATTATTGTCTTAAAGTTTAGAAAGAAGCAAGTTAACTTTAGAAATATCAAAATAGCCTCCTATGCAAGTTTTTGATCAATTAAATCGAAGGCTATGTTTGGATAAAGCTCCACAACGAATAATCAGTTTGGTGCCAAGTCAAACAGAATTGTTGTTCGATTTAGGTTTAGCAGATAAATTGGTGGGCGTGACTAAATTTTGTGTGCACCCTAAAAAAATCCGTAAACAAAGTAATGTAGTAGGCGGTACCAAGCAAGTGCATTTAGATAAAATTGCATCATTAAACCCAGATATTATTCTATGTAATAAAGAAGAAAATACACCAGAGATGGTTGACGAACTTCAAAAAATAGCACCGGTGCATGTCTCAGATGTAAATACGCTTCCTGAAGCTTTCCAGCTAATGCGTCAATATGGTGTTATTTTTAATTGCGATTTAGCTATTGAAGAAATGCTTGCAGCTATTAACCAAAAACAACAACAGCTACAACAACAAATAAATAAAGCGCCATTGAAAAAAGTAGCTTATTTTATTTGGAAAGATCCTTGGATGGTTGCGGCAAATCAGACATTTATTCACCATATTTTGCATTTAGCAGGCTATCAAAATGCTTACACTCATCAATCAAGATATCCAGTAATCGATTGGAATAAATTTCCTCAAGTAGATTTCATTTTTTTTTCATCAGAACCTTTTCCGTTTAAAGAAAAGCACATCCAAGAAATTCCTGAAAACTTACAAGATAAGGTTGTATTGGTTAATGGAGAATTTTTTAGCTGGTACGGTTCACGCTTACTTAAAGCTATGTCATACTTTATTAACTTACACAAAGAAATTAATAGAATTAATCCTTCTTAAGACGCAAAGGAATATCTTCTGTATTTTTATATAGTTTGAGTTCAGTAATATTAGCGGGGAGATTAAAGCCGCTTTTATCTAGAGCCTCTTTTACTTTACGGATGATAAGCCCTCTGAAAATTCGTGAAGACACTCTATAATCTTGGGTGTCCACCCAAAAGAAAACCTTAAGATTTACAGCGTTAACCGCTAGTTCTGTTTCGGTAACAAAATTTTGATGATCAATATCGTTTTGAATGATTTCTGGTTGACTATTAATAATACCCATGATTATTTCCTTGGCTTGCTCAATATTATCTTCATAGCCTATTCCTACGATGAACTCATTTCTAAAAAAACCGTCGGCAGTATAGTTTTCTACCGCTTTGGTAAGTACATCAGAGTTAGGTATAAAAATGTCACGACCATCTGAACTTTTAATATGGGTGTACCTAAAATTTAAGGCCTTTACCTTACCAAAAAAATCACCTACCATAATGGTGTCATTAATGTGAAATGGTCTGTTGAACGCTAAGATAATTCCTGCTAAAAAATTTTTCCCAATGTCTTGAAAAGCAAATCCTAAAATAATAGCAGCTCCACCAGCTGCTGTCAAAACTCCAGCGGCAATATTGCTTAAGCCAGCAATTTCGAGTGCTAGCATAAATGATAATAAAATAAAACTAATTTTGATGGCTTGCGCTAGGAATCTTGCCATCAAAGGGTCGGTAGTTTTACGCTTTATTCTTTTTAAATAAAATGAAGAAATTAATTTAGCAATGAGACTTCCAAGGATTACAATTAATATACCAATACCAATTTTTGGAAGAAGCCCAATAAACTCTTGGTAGTAGGCAGTAGCAGATTCTAGAAATTTATCGGCAGCATTTTGGTTCATCGCATTAGGGATTTAAGCATTTTAAATTAAAAATATTGACTGTTCCAGCCGGCGCGTTTCAACTCTTGAAATATACGCCTTGCTTGCCGATTCAAGTAATCACTCTTTTTCTTGTTTTTTGGGGCTATAAGAAATGCCTTCTTCATAAGCGTTTGATATTTTTCTTTCAAACGATCAATCCGACTTCTTTTACTTTTCCAAAACATGTTCGTTTTTTTGTTATCAATTTAGAATATAATATCTTGTTTTTTTGTTTAGGAATTGGTAAAAAGAGTTAATATTAATTAAAATTGATCTTGAAGTGCAAACACACGCTGAAGAATTTGACTTGTCCGTGCACTAACATTGTTTCTTATTTGTTTTTCTTCTTGTTCAATCATAAAATAGACACCCTTCAATGCTTGGTTCGTTACATAATCAGTTAAATCGGGGTTAACATTTTTGGTAAGGGGTATTTGGTTGTATTTGGTGATGAGATTACTCCAAATTTGGTCTGCTCCAACCTTGCGAAAGGAATTTTGAATTACCGGGTTAAATTTGTTATATAATTCTTGATTGGTCTTGGCTTTTAAATACGCCGTTGCTGCATTTTGGTCACCCATTAAAATATTCTTCGCATCGTTAATAGTCATTTGCGAAATAGCATTTACAAAAATAGGCGTTGCTTCTTTTACAGCATCTTCAGCCGCTCGGTTCAAGGCTTTAATCCCTTCATCTGCCAGATTACCAAGTCCAACATCTCTAAGCGTATTTTCAACTTTGGTCAATTCTTTAGGCAATAAAATTTTAACCGCCTCATTTTGGTAAAATCCATTTTCTAAAGTAAGTTTTTTAACCTCCTGGTCAACACCCTTCTGCAGTGCGGCTTTCAACCCCTGTGCGATATCTTGATTGGTTAATACTTTGTTTTCTTGAGGAATTTGACTAGCAATGCTTTGTAATTCTGCACAAGACTGAAAACTAAAAATGGCTAGTATAAATAAAAAGAAGTAAAGATTTTTCATAATTGAAATGATTTAAAACTGATTTGACTAATTAAGATATCGATTTGTATTGCTACCAAAATTAAGAAAATTAGGTATCATCTTTAGATTTTGACTTAAAATAATTGTAGGCTTGCTATAGTCATTCCTTTTGGATAGGTTTCAAAATAGAGAATCGAGACAAAAAGTAATTAGTTTTTCTTAAATTTACGCACTTAAAAAAAGGAATGTTTGTTATGAAAAATATAAAAATATATAAACCCAAGCATAAAGTAAGAATTGTAACGGCGGCATCTTTATTTGATGGTCACGACGCCGCAATTAATATTATGCGTCGTATCATACAATCAACGGGAGTTGAGGTTATTCATTTAGGGCATGACCGTAGTGTCGAAGAAGTGGTCAATACCGCTATTCAAGAAGATGCAAATGCGATTGCTATGACTTCTTACCAAGGGGGACATACAGAATATTTCAAATATATGTATGACTTACTTAAAGAAAAAAATGCAGCCCATATTAAGATTTTTGGAGGTGGAGGAGGAGTAATTCTTCCTGAAGAAATCGAAGAATTAGAAGCCTACGGAATTACACGCATATATAGTCCAGACGATGGTCGGGAACTAGGGCTGCAGGGAATGATTAATGATTTGGTAGAGAGATCAGATTATCCTTTGGGAGATAAAGCCAATATAGCACTGCAGAAAGTACAAGATAAAGATGCGGGAAGTATGGCCCGTTTGATATCTTCTGCAGAGAATTTTCCAGAAACAGCTCAAACTTTACTAGATGAGATTCACGAAATCAATAAAAGTTGTAAAACTCCTGTATTAGGAATTACAGGTACAGGAGGAGCAGGAAAGTCATCTTTAGTAGATGAATTGGTACGTCGTTTTTTATCTGACTTTACCGATAAGACTATTGGAATTATATCGGTAGACCCATCAAAAAGAAAGACGGGAGGAGCCCTTCTAGGCGATCGTATTCGTATGAATGCTATAAACTCTCCAAGGGTTTACATGCGCTCTCTAGCGACAAGACAATCAAATTTGGCTTTATCTAAACACGTGCGCGAGGCAGTTCAAGTGCTAAAGGCAGCGCAGTATGATTTAATTATTTTAGAAACTTCGGGAATCGGACAAAGCGATACCGAGATATTAGACCATTCTGATGTTTCCTTGTATGTTATGACTCCCGAGTTTGGAGCTGCTACGCAATTGGAGAAGATAGACATGCTTGATTTCGCTGATTTGGTAGCTATAAATAAATTTGACAAACGTGGCGCTCTCGACGCTTTGCGCGATGTAAAAAAACAATACAAGAGAAACCATCATCTTTTTCACGAAGACGATGCCAATATTCCGGTATTTGGTACCATTGCTTCCCAGTTCAATGACCCCGGTATGAATACCTTGTACAAAAATATCATGGATGCCCTGGCCGAAAAAACCGATGCATCATTGAATAGTCAGTATCATATTACCAATGAAATGTCTGAGAAGATATTTGTCATCCCTCCAGCACGGGTACGCTACCTCTCCGAAATCTCAGAGAATAATCGAGCCTACGATCAAAATGTGAATATCCAGGTAAATGTAGCTCAAAAACTTTATGGCGTATATAAAACTATCACCACATTGCTTGATATTAAACCCTCGGATCAAAACGAATATGCTTACTTAAATAAAAATGGTCTAGACGAGGAGGCGATAAAAAACGATTTGCAGGATGAATCGGATATTGATTTAATCAATCTATTAATCGCTCAGTTCAATAAAGTGAAAATGGATTTAGATCCCTATAATTGGGAAGAGATTTTAAATTGGCCAACTACCGTTAAGAAGTATGAGAATCCTATTTATAGCTTTAAAGTAAGAGATAAAGAAATAAAAATAGATACGCACACCACTTCGTTGTCACATACGCAAATCCCTAAAGTAGCTTTACCAAAATATAAGGCTTGGGGTGATTTATTATTGTGGATTCTTCAAGAAAATGTACCAGGAAAATTCCCTTATACCGCAGGTTTATATCCGTTCAAACGCCAAGGAGAAGACCCTACCCGAATGTTTGCCGGTGAGGGAGGACCAGAAAGAACCAATAGAAGATTTCATTATGTTAGTTTGGGCTTGCCTGCAAAAAGACTTTCTACGGCATTTGACTCGGTTACCCTTTACGGAAACGATCCCGATTTAAGACCAGATATTTATGGTAAAATTGGTAATGCTGGGGTTTCAATTTGCTGCTTAGATGATGCAAAAAAACTATATTCCGGATTTGATTTGGCACATCATTTAACCTCGGTAAGTATGACCATTAATGGTCCGGCTCCTATGTTACTTGGTTTCTTTATGAATGCAGCCATAGATCAGCAGTGCGAAAAATACATTAAAGAAAATGGTCTTGAGGAAGAAGTTGAGGAAAAAATAAAGGCGATTTATCAAGAAAGCGGATTAGAAAGGCCAACCTATAAAGGTGAATTGCCAGAAGGTAATAACGGCTTGGGACTAATGTTATTAGGAGTAACAGGAGACAGGGTCTTACCAAAGGAGGTTTATGAAAAAATAAAAAAAGAAACCATAGCCGTGGTGCGCGGCACTGTTCAAGCCGATATCTTAAAAGAAGATCAAGCTCAGAATACCTGTATTTTCTCTACCGAATTTGCATTGCGTTTGATGGGCGATGTACAAGAATATTTTATAGAAAATCAAGTGCGTAATTTTTACTCGGTTTCTATATCGGGCTACCATATAGCCGAAGCAGGAGCCAACCCAATCACTCAGTTAGCTTTAACCTTGGCTAACGGATTTACCTATGTGGAGTATTACCTAAGCAGAGGTATGGATATCAATAAATTTGGTCCTAACCTTTCTTTCTTTTTCTCTAATGGTATTGATCCTGAATATGCAGTAATAGGTCGAGTAGCTCGAAGAATTTGGGCCAAAGCACTAAAAGAAAAATACGGAGCCAATCCTAGGGCACAAATGCTAAAATATCATATTCAAACCTCTGGTAGATCTTTACACGCGCAAGAAATTGATTTTAATGATATTAGAACTACACTTCAAGCGCTGTATGCTATTTATGATAACTGCAACTCTCTACATACCAATGCTTATGATGAAGCTATTACAACTCCTACAGAAGAATCTGTAAGACGCGCAATGGCAATCCAATTAATTATCAATAAAGAGTTAGGGCTGGCTAAAAACGAGAACCCTATTCAAGGATCTTTTATCATCGAAGAATTGACCGAATTGGTTGAAGAAGCGGTATTGCAAGAGTTTGATAGAATTACGGAAAGAGGAGGTGTATTGGGCGCTATGGAAACCATGTATCAACGTTCAAAAATACAAGAAGAAAGCCTGTATTATGAGACATTAAAGCATAATGGAGATTTTCCTATAATTGGTGTAAATACCTTCTTAAGTAGTAAAGGTTCGCCCACAGTTACCCCAGGTGAAGTAATTCGAGCTACAGAAGAAGAAAAGCAGAACCAAATTAATACCCTTCAAAAATTGCATAAAACCTATGAACACAGTGCAGGTGATGCGCTAGAACGCGTTAAAGAAGCGGCTATTCAAAATAAAAACATTTTTGAAGAGCTTATGGATGCAACCAAAGTATGTTCTTTAGGTCAAATTACTGAGGCTCTATTTGAAGTAGGGGGGCAGTACCGAAGAAATATGTAGACTATAAAACTGCCCTCTTTTTATAGGGCAGTTTTTTTATTTTAATTATTACAAAATGAGAATAAAGTTTAATTTATCTTATTGTTTTTTAATGTGCATATGCCTATTAAGTGCAATTAGCGTGGCGCAACAGCAGATTAGTGCGAAAGAATATCAAGCTGACTTAAACGAAAAGTTTAAAAATCCAGATTCTTCTCCATTGACGAAAGAAGATTTAGCCGAATTCCAATCGCTATCGTTTTTTGAAATTGATTCGACTTTTATTTTAGAAGCTAAATTTGTTCGTACTGCAAACGATTCGGTTTTTGCTATGAAAACCACCACCAGTCGTTTGCCCTTGTACTCAAAGTATGGCGAATTACATTTTACCTATGAGAAAGAGTCTTATAAGTTGAATGTATACCAGAACCAGCGGTTAAAGTCAAATCCTGAGTATGAAAATTATTTTTTCATACCCTTTACGGATTTGTCTAACGGAATAGAGACTTACGCAGGGGGTAGGTACTTAGATATATGGATGAGCAACCCTAATCCCTCAACCTTGAAATTAGATTTTAATAAGGCTTATAATCCGTATTGCGTATATAATAAACGCTATTCTTGCCCTATTCCGCCGGCAGACAATCATTTGGAGTTTTCGGTTTTGGCAGGGGTAAAAATGTATAACAAAGATCAATAAGAAACCTTCATTATAAATAGTCCAACACCTACGGCTAAATAGCCCAAACAAAGGCTTAATAAAGTGTAGCCTAGGAATTGCCAATAAGCTTGAGCTTGCAACATTTTAACGCCTTCTAATCCAAAGCTTGAAAAGGTAGTAAACCCCCCACAAAACCCAGAAATAACTAATAAGTTTAAAGAAATAGAATACTTTTCGGTTTTTATTAGATAACCAGCTACAAAGCCTATAATAAGACAACCTAGAATATTCACTAACATGGTGCCCAAAGGCCATGTGCTAGTGTTATAAAGGCGCTGTATAAGATAGCGTAAAGCACTTCCTAATCCGCCTCCAAGAAATACCAATAAAAAAGCTTTCATTTAGTTGTATTCATTTAGTTGAAGTTCTTCTGTAGTTGTTCCGCTTTCAGCTTCTTTCAAAGGTAAATACAATTCGGTTATCCACTGGGCAGGGTTTTCTTCTTGGTCAGAAGCTACCACGTAAATCAAAAAGCGCTCCGCTTGCTCATCCACATTTAAGAATTCTTGCTGTGCATAAGCATGAGCTTTTTCCCAAGCTTGTTCTAAACTCTTATAATTTCCCTGTAAGGTAACTTTTAAAACCCTTTTTTGGGGCATAAACCCGGTAAGCACATCATCCGCTTTAAGCGTGATTACTCGCGAAGAAATAGGGATGCCTGCCGAGATTATAACCGATTGATTCAAGGTATCTATATTATTGAAAACTGTGATACCAGAACCCGAAGCCTTTAAATTATTACGCTGCATATAGTTTTCAACTTGCGATATTATTTTTTTGCTCTTGTTTACGATTAAATCGGAATTATTTTTAGTAGCTGTAGAAGCATACAAATAATAACCGCCACTAAACTGAGTCACACCTTCGATAGAGATGCTTGTTTTCTCCATTTCACGGATCAAATATTCATCCAGATTTTTTAAACTTAAATCAAAATTATCGGCTATAATTTTATCTAGACTTGGGGTTCTCCAAATACCAAATAATTTTGCCAAAAAACTTCTTTTTCCCGATAGTGTAAGTTGAATTTGCGTTTGAGACTCGATTTCTTGTATTGTCCAGTCTAAATTAATCTCTGCCTCGTTTCTCTCTTGATTCAGGTTCATTCTTTGTTTTATTTTAGAGAAAGGCTGCTTTTCAATTGTCTTTATTTCGCCACTTATTTCATTAAATTTACTAAATTGGGCAATAAAATCTGTTGACCTAATATTTTCTTTTGGCTTTAAAACTATAGGTGAACCAGTAGAGTCGGTTACAAAATTTTCCCAGTTCTCAAAATTTTGAATCTGTTTAAAAGCCATAGAACCAGGAGCTTTGGTTTTTTGACTAAGCGTATATTTAAAATTCCCGTCTAGTGTGGCAACATAGAGTGAAGTACCTATAATTGCAACTAAGAACAATAAAAAGATATATTTAAATATTTTCATACAAAAGTCTTGAGCATGGTAAAACGAATATACTTATTTTCGTCCATGAAAGTTTTAAACTGTTTAAAAATAAAATTAATTAAGATGAAATTAAAATTTATTCCCTTGTTTTTTGCAGCAGCACTAAGTGTGCTGGCTTGTAAACAAGAAAAAGCAACTTCAGAAAAACAAGAAGTTTCGACGGCCGAAATAGATCATAAACAAGATTTTGATTATGTGGTCGAAGAATTTGCCGATATTAAAATTTTACGTTACCAAATACCCGGTTGGGAAAACCTAAGTTTAAAAGAGCAAAAGTTAGTTTATTATCTAACTCAAGCTGGACTCGCCGGGAGAGATATTATTTGGGATCAAAATTACAGACATAATTTGAAAATAAGAAAGGCCTTAGAGCATGTTGTAAATAATTACAATGGCGATAAAAGCACAGCTTCTTGGGATGATTTTATGACCTATGTAAAACGTGTATGGTTTTCAAACGGTATCCATCACCATTACTCTAACGATAAAATAAAACCAGAATTTGAGAAATCTTATTTGAAAACCCTTTTAACTGAAACAAATTATAATCTTGAAGATGAGGTGTTCGAGGTGATTTTTAATGATAAAGATGCCAAAAAAGTAAACTTAGATGCTTCAAAAGGCTTGCTGAAAGGATCAGCAACCAATTTTTATGGAGTAGAGGTGACGGCAGCTGAGGTGGATGATTTTTACGCAAAAAAAACATCACCTAATCCAGAAAAGCCACTTTCTTTTGGATTAAACTCTAAGCTTGTGAAGGAAAATGGGGAATTAGTTGAAAAAACGTATAAGGTTGACGGTATGTACCATGAGTCAATCGTTAAAGTAATTGAATGGTTAGAAAAAGCAAAAACTGTTGCTGAAAATGAAGCGCAAGCAGATGCTTTAGAGCTTTTAATAGAGTACTACACCACTGGTGAATTACAGGTTTGGGATGATTATAATGTGGCTTGGGTTGAAGCTACCGAAGGAAATATTGACTACATTAACGGATTTATCGAGGTGTACAATGATCCTAAAGGTTATCGTGGGTCTTTCGAAAATATCGTACAGATTAAAGACTTCGATATGTCAAAAAAAATGGCTGTATTAGAAGATAATGTGCAGTGGTTCGAAGACAATGCGCCAATTGCTAAGGAGCATAAAAAAGAAAATGTAAAGGGAGTTACTTACAAAACCGTTATTGTAGCTGGTGAAGCAGGTGATGCATCACCTAGCACGCCCATCGGTGTAAACTTACCTAATGCCAATTGGATTAGACAAGAGCATGGTAGTAAATCAGTTTCCTTGGGTAATATTATAAATGCTTACAACAATGCTGGAGGCACTGATAAGTTAAGGGAGTTTGCCTATACCGAAGAAGAAATTAAATTATCTGAACAATATGGTAAATTGGCCGATAAATTACATACTGCTTTGCACGAAGTTGTTGGGCACGCTTCGGGTAAACTTAATCCTGGCGTTGGAGAAACCAAAGAAACTTTAAAAGAATATGCATCGACCTTAGAAGAAGGAAGAGCAGATTTGGTTGGTTTATATTATTTAATGGACCCTAAATTGCAAGAACTCGGTTTAACCGATGATAGTGAGAAACTAGGTAAAGCTGCTTATAATGATTATATTAGAAATGGTTTGATGACCCAATTAGCTAGAATTGAACTTGGTAAAGATATTGAGGAGGCTCATATGAGAAATAGACAATGGGTAAGCGCTTGGGTGTATGAAAAAGGGAAAGAAGATAATGTAATTGAAAAAATTAACAAAGAAGGTAAAACCTATTTTGTAATCAATGATTATCAAAAACTACGCGAATTATTTGGAGAGTTACTTAAAGAAACCCAAAGAATTAAGTCAGAAGGTGATTTTAAAGCGGTTAAGGCACTTGTCGAGAATTATGGCGTTAAAGTAGATCAAGAGTTGCATAAAGAGGTGATCGAAAGAAATGCAAAATTCAATGCCAAACCTTATAGCGGTTTTGTAAATCCTATTTTAAGACCAGAAATGAATGAAAACGGAGAAATAATAAAAATTACCGTAGAGCAACCTGAATCTTTTATGCATCAAATGCTCAATTACAGCAAAAACTATAGCTTTTTACCCTTAGAAAATTAAAAATAGAAGTTAATTGAATAAAGCCCCCAGTTAATATTGGGGGCTTTTTAATTGAAATCATATTTTTTTTCGATCGCATAGCGCAGCAATTCTCCTTTTCCTTGTAAACCTAGCTTTTTAATCATGTTTTTTCTATGGGTCTCTACCGTTGAAACAGAGCAATAGCGTTCTTCTGCTATTTCATTGCTGGTAAGCCCTCTTCCTATGAGTTGCAATATCTCACGTTCAGATTTACTTAAAATAGTTTTTTTGTTGCTAATATTTTGACCAAGACTGTTTATATCTATGGCTTTATCATAATAATTCTCACCCTTTAAGACAGTATCAATCGCTATTTTAAGATCATTGAGACCAGAACTTTTTAAGATATATCCATGTGCGCCGGCTTGGCGCATTTGTTCAATGGCTTCCAGTTGGTCAAACATGGTAAAAGCAATTATTTTAATTTTAGGATAGAGCTGAGTAATGGTCTGGGTGAGGCTTATTCCGTCTAAAATGGGCATGCGAATATCGGTTAAAACTATATCGGGTTGTTTCTTTTTAATTTGCTCCAGCAAATCTTTTCCGTTATTAGCAGTATGAATAATTTTGTAGTCTTCTTCATATTTCAGTAACAAATCTATACCGTCAATTAACGACTGGTGGTCTTCTGCAATGCTAATTTTTATCATAAGGGTATATTTATAATTATACTTGTTCCCCGCTGAGGGTTAGAATCAATTTCAATGGTTCCCATCAGGTTTTCCACTCTTTTCTCAATACTTCCTAAGCCAATTCCTGTTTGGTTAGAAAATTTAAAATTTTTGGGTAGGCCAATGCCGTTATCCTCAACAATAATATTGAGACATGAGTCGTGATTGGTTAGCGATATGATAGCTTGTGTGGCTTTAGCGTGCTTAATGATGTTGGTGAGTAATTCTTGAATAATTCTGTATATTCTTATTTCTAAACTATTATCTAAACGATTATCTAAACCAAAATCTTCTACAGAAATTGCTAAATCTTGGGTAGAAAATTGGTTGGCAAGCTTTTTAATTGCGGGTAATAATCCTTTTTTAGCAATCACCCCAGTACTTTTTTCATGGGCCATCCCTCGTACTTTTTCATAAGCATCATTAATCAATTCCACTCCATTTTGTAAGGCTTGTTGCTTAAAATTGGCATCAGGTTTTTGCAATTGCATTAAATTAATTTTTAGGGCAGCAAGAGTAGCACCTAAATTATCGTGTAGATTCTCAGCCAATCGCTGCCGCTCTTTCTCTTGACCTTCAATTAATGTATCTATACTGTTTAACTCTTGATCTTTGAGTTCTTTTTCAATTTGTTTTTGTTTTAATTGTTCCTCTTTACGGATAAGTTCTCGTTTTTTTCGTGCATTTTTCAATATTAAAAATACAATTAAAGATCCTATCACTAAAGCTGAAATTATACCGGCCCATAAGAGCTGCTGTACCTTTTCCTTTTTTTCAATATCATGTTTTAAGACGATATTTTCTTTTTCTTTCTTTTCGGCCTCATATTTCTCTTGTAAATCTGCAATAGCTATTTTCTGCTTTTCATAGTTTATTTTTCGGCGTAACTGTTCAGATTTATACATGTAATCCAAAGCTGTTTTGTAGTCTCCTAATTCATAATGATAGCGGGCAAGCTTTGCGTTTATTACCTTATGGTATAGATCTACATTAGTGCTAATAGGTACTTCTTTTGCTTGATTTATATAATTCAAGGCTAGTTTAAACTTCTTTTCTTTCTCATAACTATTGGCATAGTTAATTAAGTTGTTCACCAATAATTCATGCTCAGTGGTGCTTTGTAAATAATCAATATTTTTTTGGTATTTAATACGGGCAGAGTCTTGTAGATTTTCATACCCAGAATGTATTAAACCTAAATTACCACGTGCCCGAACAAGCGATAAACTATCGCCTATTTTTCTTGCTAGTGCTATGGCTTTTTTATAATTTTCTTTTGCTTTAGGATAAGTTTTGCTTGAGAGGTAAGATACACCAAAACCCAGATGAGACTGAACCAGCGCTTTTATATTATTTTTTTTCTTTGCGTAATCATAAAATGCTTGTAAATGGCGCCTCGATTGTTCGCTGTTCTTGGCATTACCCGTGTTAAAAATCTCGTAGTTGCAGTAAGCTAATTCTTTTTCTAAGTTTAGCGATTTGTAGATTTCTAATGCTTCAAAAAGTAAAGGTGAGGCTTTATCGTGCCTATCATTTAAATTGTAATTTTGTGCTAATTTCACCAAATTATCCGCGCGAGATTTGGAGTTATCTGGCTTCTCGAGTTGCTTTTGATAAAAGGCGATAGAGTCAAATACTTGCTTCGATTTTTCCTGAGCCAAACTCGATGCATATATAAATATAAACTGCAAGATTATAAATGCTTTAAGCATTTGAAATAATACCGCCGCAGGCTTCGATAGGATATTGTAGATGTTGATTTGCTTCATCTTCACATAAAATTTGATAGGTGTTCATTTGGTGTTCAAGGACCAGTTCTTTTAAATTTTCGAGCATCGGTGACGGTTCAACTTCTCCTGGAAGTTGATGATAAGAAATAATTTGTAACTGTTGGTTTATAATAGAAGTAAAATTCAATAAACTTAAATCGATGTCAAGACTTAATTGGGTTTCTACAGGCTTATCTTTATACCGATTAGTAGTGCCATCACTAAGTATTACAACTAAAGTGGAACATGTCTGATTACTTAAGTTGTAAAGAGCAAAATTGTAAAATGAATGATTCGGAATGTTTATACTTAAATGCAGCGCTAATTGACTGAGATGACTTTCATTGGTCAATTGAAAATTTTTCAACTGACTAACAATTGGAGATGATATTGAATTCATTATTAATGTTAGATTGGGTTAGTTCTTGTAAATATATATAATTTAACATAAAAAAAACTAATCCATTACAATTAATGCAAATTACATACCAGTACGTATGGCTTCCACCGGGTCTAGTTTTGATGCCGATAGTGCAGGGATGATTCCTGCAATAAGGCCGATAGCACCAGATATGCTTATGCCTAAAATAGCATTATACGCAGATAATATAAACGTGAAATCATCTGTTGCAGCTGAGGCAATAAGGGTAGTGAGATAAACAAAAACCAAACCAACTAATCCTCCAATAATGGCCAAAATAACGGCTTCGAAAAGAAACTGAAGCAAGATGAATTTATTTTTAGCTCCCAATGATTTTTGTATACCAATAAGATTTGTTCGTTCTTTTACAGAAACAAACATTATATTGGCAATTCCAAATCCGCCCACGAGCAAAGAAAAGCCGCTTATAACAAGACATATTAAATTTAATTGACCTGTAATGTTATCGATAAAATCGGTAAATCCTTTAAGTTGATTTATAAAGAAGTTATCGGTTTCTTCTGGTTTTAATCCTCTGTAGAGTCTCATTTTTTGGGTTAACATGGCTAAGTAGGCTTCATTGTCAACGTCCTCTTCTGGCTTGATAATAATTTGTGGGAATGTCCCTCGATTATTGTCTCCATAAATGCGACGTGCAACATTTACTGGAATAAAAACACTACCATCTTTTGAAGGGCCAAACATGCTCGTCCCTTCTTTTTCCAAAATACCGATTACCGTAAATTTTCTTCCGTAAAGTCTAACTTCTTTATTGAGTGCACTTTCTGGATTAGAGAATAGATTTTCGGCAATTTCGTATCCCATTACCAGCACGGGACTTCCACTAACGGCTTCAGATTCATTGAAAAACCGGCCAGAAATTAGGCTTAAGTTTTCTATTTCGTAATACTCGCTACCTAATGGTGAAATTTGAACGCTTTGCGCTTGTTTACCTCCAAAACTAATAGGTTTTGCCGGCACATTTATGGTGTAGGTTACAGCTTTGGTCTCGGGTAAATTCCTTTTTAAATATTGGTATTCCTTATAACTTACATCAGGAAACTGTTGTCTTTTCCATTGCGGTATTTCAGTTGGGCCAAAAGAAAATCGGGTGAGTATGATGGTACTACTATCTAAGGTGCTTAAACTTCCTTTTACCTCTTTCTCAAGTGAATCTACTGCAGCTAAAACAGCTATGATAGAAAATATACCAATGGTTACCCCCAAGAGTGATAAAAAGGTTCTTAGTTTATTATTGGTTAAGGCGTTAATCGCAAAGTTGAAACTTTCTTTTATAATCCTTAGATAAATTAGCATATAAACAATTTAATTAAGCTTAAATATAAGACGTTATGCGGTGGTATTTGTTACAAGATGATGTAAATTTTCAAATTTAAAATCGATGATGTTATAGAACGGGCGATTTTTACTAAATAATGTTCTTTTATTTTAAAACAACTGCACATTTTACTAAGAGAAATACTATTTTTGCGCTTTTAAACAACAACACAACATGAACGATTTAAAAACAATCAAATCAGCTTTAATTTCTGTATTCCATAAAGAAGGATTAGGACCAATTGTAGAAAAGTTAGATGCCTTAGGCGTTAAAATTTACTCTACTGGAGGCACAGAAAAATTTATAAAAGAAAAAAGGATAGATGTGATTGCGGTTGAGGATATTACAGATTATCCTTCAATTCTTGGCGGTAGAGTAAAGACTTTGCATCCCAAGGTATTTGGGGGTATCTTAAATAGACAAGAAAACCAACAGGATCAAGAACAAATGGAAACTTACCAAATACCACAAATTGATTTGGTAATTGTAGATTTATATCCTTTTGAAAAAACGGTAGCCTCTGGAGCTAGTGAACAAGATATAGTCGAAAAAATCGATATAGGGGGAATTTCCTTAATTCGCGCTGCAGCCAAAAACTTTAAAGACGTTTTGTGTGTCTCTTCTAGAGAAGATTACGAGCAATTATTAGCTGTTCTTAATGAGAATCAAGGTAAAACTTCGTTGAAAGATAGAAAGTTATTTGCGGCAAAATCTTTTAATGTTTCTTCACATTATGATACGGCGATTTTTAATTACTTTAATGAAGAAGAAACGGCTTATAAACAAAGTTACACTCAAGGTACAGCTTTACGTTACGGAGAAAATCCGCACCAAAAAGGTTTCTTCTATGGTGATTTTGATGCCATGTTTAATAAATTGCACGGTAAAGAGTTATCATATAATAATTTGCTAGATGTAGATGCAGCGGTAAATTTGATGAAAGAATTTAAAGGTGATGCGCCTACTTTTGCCATTTTAAAGCATAATAATGCCTGCGGGGTAGCCCAACGAGAGACCTTAAAACAAGCTTACCTAGATGCTTTAGCAGGTGATCCTGTTTCAGCTTTTGGAGGTATTTTAATAAGTAATCAAACCATAGATGAAGAAACGGCAAAAGAAATTCATCAATTATTTTGTGAAGTGGTTATCGCACCTAGCTATACAAATGAGGCTCTTTCAATTTTAAAAGGTAAAAAGAATCGTATACTTTTAGAGCAAAAAGATACAGCTTTGCCAAAACGTACTGTTCGTACTTGTTTAAATGGAGTATTGGTACAAGATCAAGACTTTAAAACAGATTCAGCTACAGACTTAAGAGAGGTAACTACTCAAAAGCCCAATTCAACAGAGTTGGAAGATTTGCTTTTCGCTTCAAAAATTTGCAAACATACCAAATCAAACACCATTGTTTTAGCCAAAAACAAACAACTATGTGCTAGCGGTACCGGTCAAACTAGCCGAGTAGATGCCTTAAGACAAGCTATAGCTAAGGCAGAATCTTTTAATTTTGATTTAAAAGGAGCGGTAATGGCGAGTGATGCGTTTTTTCCTTTTCCAGATTGCGTAGAAATTGCTAACTTGGCGGGAATTACGGCAGTGATTCAACCAGGAGGCTCAATAAAAGATGATTTAAGTATAGATTATTGCAATAAAAACGAAGTTTCTATGGTTATGACAGGTACACGTCATTTTAAACACTAATTTTGTAATCGGTTGACCGATTTTTTTAAAGCGCAGAGAACTAAATTATGGGATTTTTTGATTTTCTTACTGAAGATATTGCAATTGACTTAGGTACGGCAAATACTTTGGTTATTCATAACGATAAAGTGGTAGTAGATAGCCCCTCTATTGTTGCTAGAGATAGAACCTCTAAAAAAATAATTGCAGCGGGTAAAGAAGCCGCGATGATGCAAGGTAAGACCCACGAGAATATCAAAACCATAAGGCCTTTAAAAGATGGTGTTATTGCCGATTTTGATGCAAGTGAGCAAATGCTTACTATGTTTATTAAAGAAATACCCGCTTTAAAAAAGAAAATTTTCACGCCTGCTTTACGCATGGTGATTTGTATACCTTCTGGAATTACAGAGGTTGAGATGCGTGCTGTAAAAGAAAGTGCAGAGCGAGTTAACGGTAAAGAGGTTTATCTTATTCACGAGCCTATGGCAGCAGCTATAGGAATAGGCGTAGACATAATGCAGCCTAAGGGTAATATGATTGTAGATATAGGAGGAGGTACCACAGAAATAGCTGTTATCGCTTTAGGCGGAATTGTTTGCGATAAATCAGTTAAAGTAGCTGGCGATGTATTCACCAACGATATCGTATATTATATGCGAACTCAACATAACCTGTATGTAGGTGAACGCACTGCCGAGAAAATAAAAATTCAAATTGGAGCAGCAACCGAAGATATCGAAGCCCCACCAGAAGAAATGAATGTTCAGGGTAGAGACTTGTTAACAGGAAAACCAAAACAAGTGAATATTACCTACAGAGAAATTGCTAAGGCCTTAGATAAATCAATATTAAGAATAGAAGATGCGGTAATGGAAACCTTATCGCAAACCCCACCCGAATTGGCTGCGGATATTTACAATACCGGTGTTTACCTTGCCGGAGGAGGTTCTATGTTGCGTGGTCTAGATAAGAGACTTTCTTTAAAAACAGATCTTCCCGTTTATATTGCTGAAGATCCTTTACGCGCAGTGGTTCGTGGTACAGGAATTACGCTAAAAAATATTAATAAATTCAAAGGTATTTTAATCAAATAAAATAGCAAAAAGATGTAATGCAGCAAATAATCAATTTTCTTATATCTTATAAGAATACCCTGCTATTCTTGTTGTTGTTTTGTATCTCCTTAATTTTTACCATAGAGTCACATTCTTACCATAAAAGTAAGTTTGTTTCATCTGCAAATTGGCTAACGGGAGGAATTTATAATACCTTAAGCGGTGTAGATCAGTATTTTAGGTTAAAAGAAGATAATAAGCTTTTAGTCGAAGAAAATTTAGTGCTCAGAAAACAACTTTTAGAGGCACAGGCGACCTTGCAAGAAAAAGGTCTCCAGACGTTTAGAATTGCCGATTCGATATATGAGTTAAAAGCAGGCCGTGTAGTGGCAAATCGGTATAGTCATTTAGATAATTACGTGTTGGTTAATAAGGGCAAAAAAGATAGTATTCAGGTAGATTTTGGCGTTATTACACAAAAAGGGATTGTAGGGATTGTTGAGCAAACTGCCCAGAAACATAGTAGGGTTATTTCTATTTTAAATTCCCAAATAGCAGTGAATGTTAAATTAAAAAAATCCAATCATTTTGGTACGCTAACTTGGGATGGTAAAAATCCACAAATTATTCAGGTCGAAGATATACCTCGACTAGCCGAGGTAAAAAAAGGAGATACCATAACCACAGAAGGTCGTTCGTTAATTTTTCCGCCAAACATACCAGTGGGTAAGGTCGTTAGTTTTGATCTCGAACCAGGTAAGAATTATTATACCATAAACGTTCATTTGTTTAACGATATGACCAATTTGAACTATGTTTATTTCATTAACAATAAGCAAAAAACAGATTTACAAAGCTTAGAATGAATACAATTTTAAAGCATGGCATACGATTTATATTATTGGTTTTATTACAGATATTTATTTTTAATAAAATTAATCTCTTTGAATTTGTTAACCCTCAAGTATATATCATTTTTATTATACTATTACCCTTTAATTTAAGTCATGCTAGAGTAATGCTACTTTCATTTTTGTTAGGGCTAAGTTTAGATTTTTTTGATGATACAGGAGGGATGCACGCCGCGGCTTGCGTATTTGCAGCGTATATACGTCCATTTTTATTGCGATTTGCATTTGGTATTAGCTATGAATTAAATACTTTAAAATTTAATCAGACTCCCGTTACACAAAGACTATCTTATATTGGCTTAGTGATTTTAACGCATCATTTTGTCTTATACCTTCTAGAATATTTTAATTTAGAAAGAATGCTTGATATTTTAGAAAAAACAATTTATTCTAGTGTTTTAACTTTTCTATTTATTATACTGATTACGCTTATCTTTAAATCTAAAAAAACGTGAGAAAATTCTTTCCAATTATCTTAGTAAGTCTAACTGGCTTGATCTTTTTGATTAGGCTATTATATTTACAGGTAATTGATAGTTCTTATGAGGCGCTATCACTAAATAATGCGGTAAGTATTAAATACGATTACCCGCAGCGTGGATATATCTTTGATCGTGAAGGAAACCTATTAGTGGCTAACCAGCCATCTTATGATGTAATGGTAATTCCTAGAGAAATAAAGGCATTTGACACGTTAGAATTAGCTAGTCTTTTAAATATAACCAAAGAAAAACTGATTGAGCGACTTGATAAAGCTCGTGTTTATTCCCCAAGATTACGATCGGTTATTATTCCCCAATTAACGCAAGATGAGTTTGCCTTGTTAAAAGAAAAAATGAGGAAATACAAGGGGTTTTATATTCAAAAGAGATCTTTGAGAGATTACAAAGTAGCTCATTCGGCGAGTGTTTTAGGTTATATTTCAGAGGTAACTCAATCTGAAGTTAAAGAAAGTTCTTATTATAAGTTAGGTGATTTAATTGGTAGGTCTGGCGTTGAAAAACAATATGAATCGCTTTTACGCGGTATTAAAGGTGTCAACTACGTTCAAAAAGATCGGTTTAACCGAGAAATAGGGCCCTATAAAAATGGTATTTATGATACCCTATCGGTAAAAGGGAAAGATATTACGCTTACGCTTGATCAAGAGCTTCAAGCTTACGGCGAAAAATTAATGCAAAATAAACATGGAGGTATTGTGGCTATTGAGCCAAAAACCGGGGAGTTACTCAGCGTGGTTACCGCCCCTTTTTATGATCCTGACTTGCTGGTAGGGCGCAAACGGTCTGGAAATTATACCAAATTGTATTATGATAGTATCAATAAGCCACTGCTGAATAGAAGTTTGCAAGCTATGTATCCGCCAGGATCCCCATTTAAGGCCCTAACGGGATTGGTGGCACTAGAAGAAGGAGTAACCGATATAAATACCAAGGAGTCATGCTCACATGGTTTTCGTTACGGAAGAAATGCAAAAATGGGTTGCCATGCCCATGCCAGTCCGCTTGCCTTAACTCCGGCTTTGGCTAATTCTTGCAATGCTTATTTTGCCAAAACCTACAGAAGAATTATAGAGAAATACCCTACCGCTCACAAAGGTATGGATGTATGGTACAATCATCTAAGCAGTTTTGGGTTAGGAAATTATTTGGGAAATGATTTACCAGTAGGGCAGCCTGGAAGAATACCAGACGGAGATTATTATGATAAATGGTACCCTAACACGCGTTGGGCGGCCACCTATACCTTGTCAAATGCTATAGGGCAGGGAGAAATATTGGCTACACCTATTCAAATGGCAAATTTTACTGCTGCAATTGCTAACCGGGGCTATTACTACACACCACATATTTTAAAAGCCATTGATGGTGAGCCAATTAAAGATGAGAAATTTACGCAAAGGAAAAAGACCAGTATAAGTAAAGAACATTTTGAGCCTATTATTGAAGGTATGCATCAAGTTTATACCTCAGGAACGGCGAAATATTTGCAAATACCCGATATAGAAATTTGCGGAAAGACCGGGACTGCTGAAAATTTTACACGTATTGACGGAAAAAGGACTCAGCTTACAGACCACTCCTTATTTGTGGCTTTTGCACCAAAAGACGATCCTAAAATAGCAATTGCTGTAATAGTTGAAAATGGCTATTGGGGGTCACGTTATGCGGGGAGAATTGCTAGTTTGATGATTGAGAAATACCTCAAAGGCAAAATAACACGAAAAGATATGGAGCAATGGATTTTGACTCACAGCTTAGAAGAAGAGTATTTAAAACCCTATTCGGGAGAAGAATTTAAAATAAATCAGTAAAATGGGGAAAAGCTTCTTACCCGATTGGTTTACAATTTTTTTGTACCTCATTTTGGTTTTATTTGGGTGGATTAATATTTATTCGGCTAGTTTAAACGATGCTGCCACTGGCTTTTTTGACATGAACCAGATTTATGGTAAACAAGCTTTGTGGATTGGTTTATCACTAGTATTAATTGTAATCATGCTCTCGCTAGAAGCCAAATTTTATTATCGTTTTTCAAGCATTATTTATTTGGTATCGCTTCTTTCTTTATTGGGCCTTTTTATTTTTGGAAAAACCATTTCGGGGGCAACTTCTTGGTATAGTTTCGGGAGTTTTAGTTTGCAACCTAGTGAATTTGCCAAAGCTGCAACTGCGTTAGCGTTAGCTAAATATCTTAGTGATATTCAAATCAATATAAAGAGTTTTAAAAATCAATTAAGCGCATTTCTAATTATAGCTTTACCGGCTCTCATTATAATACCGCAACCCGACCCTGGTAGTGCCTTGGTGTATTTGGCCTTTTTCTTTCCGTTGTATCGAGAGGGACTGTCTGGCCTCTATTTAATCTTAGGCTTTTCTTTACTCTTTATTTTTGTTTTTACCTTAGCGGTAGGTAGTTTATGGGTGAGTGTGGGTATTGTAGGTATAGCGCTGTTAATTTTATTTTTCAATCGAAAGAAAAAAAGAAAACATATTTCACGCTATGTGTTTTTAGGTGGCTTAGCGATATTGTTTTCGCTATCGGTTAATTATATTTTCGAAAACGTGTTTGAGCAGCGTCATCGTGACCGATTTAATCTTGTGCTAGGTAAAGAAGTAGATAGCAAAGGAATTGGTTATAATACCGACCAGAGTGAAATAGCCATAGGTAGTGGAGGCTTGTGGGGCAAAGGGTGGACAAAAGGTACGCAGACCAAGGGAGGCTTTGTGCCAGAACAACATACCGATTATATCTTTAGCACCGTAGGAGAAGAATGGGGGTTTGTAGGCAGTGCAACACTAACCCTCTTATTTGTAATTTTAATTATTCGGTTAATCGTTTTGGCTGAAAGACAGAAAAATCAATTTAGCCGAATATATGGTTATAGTGTAGCCGGAATTCTATTTATACATTTTGCTATTAACGTAGCAATGGTTATCGGTATTTTTCCTACTGTAGGTATTCCGTTGCCCTTTTTTAGTTATGGCGGATCTTCCTTGTGGGGCTTTACGGTTCTGCTTTTCATTTTCATTCGTCTAGACGCTGCACGCCAAGAGATTTAATTATTTTTCATTTAAAATTAGTAACCAAGATTTTAATTTGAATTAAAGACGGGCTTAATGGAAAAGTTTAAAAAAGGGCGTATGTGTTTCTTCCGTAAAGGAAATATCAAAATAATTTATTAAGTAATAAGTCTACATCAATCAGTAGAATAGAAAAAACACCTGCCACTAGAATAAACTTCAATAAATTATGAATTAAGATATATTGGTATCGTGTGGTAGATTTCCATAAAAAAAGCAACATAAGCAGCAAAAGGAGAAAGCTCAAAACAAAATAGTAATCCATATACCCAATGTTGAAATCATAAAACAGCAGGAAAAGTATTGGAATAAGGGTTAATCCTACTAAGAAACTAATCAGAAATTTTGAAAATTTTATACCATAAACCACCGGAATTGTATGGTATTTTTGGGTGAAATCGCCTTTTAGATTTTCTAAATCTTTGACCATTTCTCTAATGGAAATAATTAAAAACAAAAAGGTTGCATGAATAAAAATAACCAAGTCAAAGTTTTTGTAATAAACAAAAACGACAAAAAAGGGAATAACAGCCAATATAGAGGCGGTTAAATTTCCGATAAACGGATACTTTTTAAGTTTGTGAGAATAAAACCACAAAAAGAAAATATATCCAGAGAAAAAAAGAACCAAAGAAAATGAAACATAGCTCACACAAACTACAGAAATGAAGTTTAGAATAAAATATACACTTAGTTTAGTTCGTTGACTGATATAATTGTCTAAAAAAGTTTTATTAGGTCTATTGATAAGATCTTTTTCACTATCGTAGAAATTGTTAATAATATATCCAGAGGCTATAGCTAAACTCGAGCCTAGCACCAGTAGAAATAGATTAGGATCAAAGAGCACCTTACGTGTTGGAATATGTGGAGCAAGTATATATATGCTAGCAAAATACTGAGCTAAGGCTAATAATAGAATATTATAGCCTCGTACGACAGAAAACAAACTTACCCACTTTAAAAACCGTTTTTTTTTAGCGGGGGTACTCATGGTTTAAAAGTTATAAACCACCTCTAGCTTATAGTCTTTTAGTTCTTTTTGAGCTTTCTCAAAGTCTTCAGTGAAACCTAGAATGTATCCTCCACCTCCAGAACCACATAGTTTTAGGTAATAATTTCCAGTATCAATTCCTTTTTTCCATAATTCATGAAACTGTTTAGGTATCATTGGCTTAAAGTTATCTAAAACTACATGAGAAAGCTGTTTTACGTTTTTGAACAAGGATTTCACATCCCCCTTCAAAAAGTCATCTACGCAAGCATCTGTATGTTTTACAAATTTTTCTTTTAGCATTTTTCTAAACCCTTCTTGCTTCATATTTTCCATAAAAATATGAACCATAGGTGCTGTTTCACCTACAATACCGCTATCTAATAAGAACACCGCCCCTTTGCCATTGGTAGATTGAGATGGAATACCAGCAGCTTCTACGTGATCTTGAGAATTGATAAGAATAGGAAGGCTGAGGTAACTATTTAAAGGGTCTAATCCAGATGATTTACCGTGAAAGAAAGACTCCATTTGTGAAAAAATAGCTTTCAAACTTTGCAATTTTTCACGATTCAAGTTTTCTAAAACAGTTATTTTATTCAGAGCATATTGATCGTAAATTGCAGCGACTAAAGCTCCGCTGCTCCCTACACCATAGCCTTGTGGTATACTGCTATCAAAATACATACCCTCCTCTAAATCCTGCTCAAACTTATCTAAATCAAATCGCACTAAATTATTTCCTTCTTGCATCTCAGCAAGATAACCTGCAAATCTTCTTAGATTTTTATTTGAAGCTTGTTGACTTAAAGATAAGGTTTCTTCTTTTTTGAGCGCACCTTTGTAAAAATTGTACGGTATAGAAAGACCTTTGGAGTCTTTAATGATGCCGTACTCGCCAAAGAGTAAAATTTTAGAATAGAATAAGGGTCCTTTCATATATAGTTGTTTTCGGTCTATTAACTTTCAATAACAGAAGCGCCTAAACCTACTTCGTCACAAATATACTGTCCTTTTTCGCAAAATGCAACTAACTGGTTCTTAACAAAGTCTAAAATTTTCTTTTTTTCTTTTTTAGGGTATAGTAAATGAACATTTGCCCCCGCATCTAGTGTAAAGCAAACTGCACTATCATTGGCTTCTCTATAAGCCCAGATACGATGAATTATTTCAAGAGTATTGGGTTTCATCAAGATAAAGTAAGGATCGCTGGTCATCATCATTGCGTGCAATGCAAGCGCTTCCATTTCTACTATTTTTGTGAAATTCTTTAGATCACCTTCTTTTAAAACCTTTTTTAATTGACTCAATTGGTGTTGAGCTTGTTGAAAGCGATTCTCGGCATAGGGATGATTTAGCATCAAATTATGACCTAAAGTGCTGCTCACCTCTTTTTTTCCACGGTCTACCAGTAAAATAGTGTCTTGAAAGTCTCTAAATATAGTATCTAAAGGCTCTTCGTAAGGAATCGCAAATAACTGACTAGATTTCTCAGTTCCTTGGTGTTCTCCCCATAACATTAATGGGCCAGTAATACTACGTGCAGCACTTCCAGAACCTAATCGAGCTAGGAAAGAGGCTTTTTTTGCAAATTTTTCCTCTGTTAGCTCTGGGTTGTGCTCTTTCTCAATACTTAGCAAACAGCAAGCTAATGCAGCTAAACCACTAGCCGAAGACGCGATCCCACTACTGTGAGGAAATGTGTTTTGCGTATAAATATCAAAATGATAATTTCTTAAAAATGGAAGATAAGCTTCAATTCTTTCAAGAAAGGTGGCTACTTTTGGTTCAAAACTAGGGGCATGTTCTCCCTTTAAAAATACCTTGAAACTAAACTTATCTGCTTGTTTCTGCTTGGTGTAAATCACTTTGGTCTGTGTTTGGCAAGCAGATAGAGTAAAACTTAAAGACGCATTTTTAGGCAATTGTAAACCATACTTCCCCCAATATTTAATTAAAGCAATATTGCTAGGTGCTTGCCAAGAATGAACTCCCTTTTCGGGTAAGTTAAAGGTAGGACAGCAAAATTCTTCTTGAACCATTTTTCTTTTTTTCACAAATATACTAATCTAAGTATGTCAATATTATGCTTATTAAAAATTAATTTCTAAATTTAAAATCAAAATGAGCACTATGTTTTCAAAAATTCGATATATCTCTTTATCGGTTATGGTATGTCTATTAGTAGGACTCATTGCCTCAATTGTCACGCAATCTTCTATAGATACGTGGTACTTTAATTTAACCAAGCCAACTTTTACTCCTCCCGCTTGGTTGTTTGCTCCTGTATGGATGTTACTTTATATTTTAATGGGTGTGGCAATGGGTTTGGTTTTAAATCGAGGCTTACATCATATTTGGGTGAAAACAGCGATTTATCATTTTGGATTTCAACTTTTACTTAATACTGCCTGGTCTATTGTCTTTTTTGGAGTACAAAGTCCGTTTTTTGCTTTTATGATAATCTTAGCCCTATTTGTAGTGCTCTTATTTACTTTTAAATGGTTTAAGGTTGCGAGTCCGTTGGCAGCTTATCTATTAATACCTTATATCGCCTGGGTGGGTTTTGCGGCAATACTTAACTTTGAAATATGGCGCTTGAACTAAGATTTAGAGGTCATTTGTTTATCAGCTATATAGGCTACAATAATTAATTGGCTTATATGATAAATCATTAGCGGTAGTAACCATAAGCCTAATAAAGGACTACTAGAAAAAATGATTTTTGCCATTGCCGAGCCATGAACCAGTGACTTTTTTGAGCCGCAGAAACGAGCTGTAATTTGATCTTTTATAGCAAAATTTAAACTTCTTCCGAGTGCGCCTAAGCTAAAGTAGATTACAAAAAAGAGTAGCAATACCAGCAGCATTATAATTGCTAACTCAGGAATAGTTACGCTATCAAAAACACCGGCTAAATAAGAAGTGCCAAAACTTTGATAAACCAGAAGCGTAATGATAGTTTTGTCAAATAAAGGCAAATAGTGTAAATAGGGGGCTATTTTTTTCTTTACGGATTGTTGAATAAGAAAACCTAGGCAAAGGGGGAGTAAAATTTGAACAACCAATTTTACTATTACTTCATTAAAAGATATGCCTTGCGCTGAGTTAGTTAAAAATAAATTTATCCATAAAGGTGTGACGAATACCCCAATAATTCCTGAAATACTGGCATTAAAGATTGCTGCAGGAACGTTTCCTCGTGCCAAAGAAACCATGACCACACTAGACGAAACCGTAGAAGGTAAGCAGGCCAAAAAGAAAAATCCAAACCAATAAACCTCAAAATCTGTTCCTTTTAAAAGGGGATGAAAAGCCAATACTAACAAAGGAAATACAAGAAATGTAAAACTTTGAATTAGTATATGTAATCGGGTGTTTTGTAGTCCTTTTTTTAATGTTTGAAACGGTAATTTTAATCCGTAAAAGAAAAAAATTAAACCAATACCGTAATTGATGACACTTTCTAGCCAATTGCTTCTAGATGCCTCAGGATAGATAAAGCTTAAACCAATAGCTGATAACAAGGCAACAACAAACCAATTAACTTTCATGGGCAATATGTTTGGCCGCAATATATGCTGTAGTCCAAGCGTTTTGAAAATTGAAACCGCCCGTAATAGCATCTATGTTTAATACTTCGCCAGTGAAATACATGTTCTTGTGAGTTTTGCTTTCCATGCTTTTAAAATTCACCGTTTTTAATTCCACCCCACCGGCCGTAACAAACTCATCTTTAAAAGTACTTTTTCCTTGTATGTTAAATTGGCTTGCGGTAAGGCATTGGGCGAGTGTGTTCAATTCTTTTTTGGTGATTTCTGCCCAAGAACACTCTTTATCGATTTGACAATAAGCCACCAAAGACTGCCAAAGTCTTTTGGGGATATCAACCACGCTGTGAGTATGAACTTTTTGCTTTCCTAAAACTTGCTTTTTACTCAATAGTAATTCTAAGCAAGACGAAGTAGAGCTATTTTCTAACCAGTTTACTTCAATTACAAATTGATAGTTTTTCACGTGAAGGTGACGCGCACCCCAGGCCGATAACTTTAAAACGGCAGGACCACTTAATCCCCAGTGCGTGATTAATAAGGGGCCATAGGCGTCAAGCGGAAAATCTCTTAATTTAATGTGTGCTTGTGTGCTTAAGCCGGCTAAATTAAGAATGCGATTATCTTTTACATTAAATGTAAACAAAGAGGGTACAGGGGGAACTATTTTTAAATTTAATGAGCTAAGAAGCTCCCAAATTTTTGGACTGCTGCCCGTTGCCACCACAATTTTTTTGCAGGTGTACGTGTTGCGCGAAGTCTTTATTTGCCATAAATTATTTTCAAAACTTAATCGGGTTGCAGCTTCTTGGGTTTGCACAGGAATTTTGTACCGGTCTAATGCACTTAAAAAACAATCAATGATGCTTTGGGAGTCATCGCTAGTAGGAAAAATACGACCATCTTCTTCTATTTTTAAAGCCACTTGATTCTTTTCTAACCAAGCCATCATATCTCCTGTCATAAACTGATGAAAAGGGCCTAGTAATTCACGCTCACCTCTAGGATAGTTTTTGATTAAATCTTGTGGTATAAATTCTGCATGGGTTACATTGCATCGCCCTCCGCCCGAAATCTTAACCTTGTTAAGTAATGTTTTGGAGCGTTCGAGAATCAAAGGTCTAAGCTTGCTATTCATTTCGGCTATTTGAATGGCTGTAAAGACCCCAGATGCGCCACCTCCTAGAATAATTATATCGTGATGCATAGGTAGATTACTTATCTTAAAATAAGTAAGGGTACTGTAGATTGATAACTGATCTCACTGGTTTGAGATTTTTGTATAAAACGATCTATAAAGCTTTCTTCTTTAACAAATAATGCGTGTAAATCTACCTTAAAAAGCTGACAAAAAGCCTGAATAGCATAAGGAGCAGGAATACCGCTCAACCGATGAATTTTATAGTCTACAAATTGTAAGCTTGTTTTTTCGAGTACGTTGTGTTCGCTATTAGTGATGTTTTTATTTTTATTGATTTCTAATACGTGAAGCTGCGGCTGAAATTCTCTAAATATAAAAGCCAACTCATTTAAATCTTTTTTGCTCAAATCGTCATTTTGGTGTTCGCTAAACAGAATACTGCTCATTTCTTTGTAATTAAAATGCTGAGGTATAATTAAAGAGGTTACCTTCACTTGCCGAATTACCTTAAGCGCATTGCTGCCAAATAAGGTTTCTTCTAAATTACTAGCACCGTTTGTTCCTAAAACTACGGTGTCTATTTTGTACTTGTCAATACTGGTTTCAATAGCCGAAATAAATCCGTCAAAAAGAACATGGCTATGAAAATTTCCGTTAAACCCGCTAATTTCTTTTTGGAGTTTCTCGGCTAGCTTATTCAATTTGATTTTGTTGTCGGTTATTACACGACTATAAATACTATCCTCAGGATTTGCTGCCAATAGCTCGCCCGTAATATAAGAGGAAGGTTTCTCTATGGTTAATAAATGAAAATTACAATTGCTTTTACCCAATAAATTTACAGCATATTTTAATGCATTATAGGCATTGTCAGAAAAATCGGTTAACAATAAAATAGATTGCATGCACTAGAATTTTAAAATATAAAATTACGCATATTTAGCGATAACACATAGGCAATTGTTTTTTATTTAAGCTAAAAAGCCTTGGACTCAATTTCCAAGGCTTTCGCTGATTTTGATAGTGTTAATTTATCAGTATTTTCTTTGTGTATTGCCGCTGTATACCAATAAATTTTATCAAATATAAGCCTTCTGGTAAGCCTAAATGAATATTGTTTTCGTGTTGCGAGAGCTTAAAACTTTTTATTTTCTTACCCATTAAATTGTATACTTCTAACTTATTAAAATTAAAATCGTTTTTAAAATTAATATGGCCCTCTGTTGGGTTGGGATATACTGCAAAATTTAAAACTTCGGTATTTGGTGTGCTCAAATTACATCCGTAAAGACTAAAGTTTACCAAACCTAAATTAGGATCGTCTGTTTGGTGCACTATAACATCTTCGACCTGTGTATTGGTGGCATTTGGGTTAGAACTAATCCAGCAATTACCTATGGCATTTATGTTGTTTGAAGTATTGTTATACAAGGCATAGATAGTACTGTTGTTACCATTGTTATCAAAACTGTTTTCTCCCAAATCTTGGTTGGTTCCTAAATTAATACTAGCATTTCCCAAAAGGGTAACTCCCCATAAATTTCCTGTGATGGTGTTTTTACGTGCAATTATATTTTGAGTATTGGTGTTGCTATTTAAAGAAATACCGCTACCGCCTGAATTTGGTAAATTTTGACTATCGTTATTAAAAATATTGTTTTCTCTTATAAAAGCGAAGGCATTTGGTCCTGCAATGGTGATTCCGTAACGGTTGTCTTCTATAGTATTTTTATCTATAATCGCTCTAATCTCTTGGTTTACAAAATTAGAAATGGCAATACCACCAACTTTGTCTAAACTACGGTCGCCTATGATAGTATTTTCGATTATTTTTAGTGTGTCTTGGGTGCCTCCTGTAGGTCCCATATTTATTTGAGGTCTATTTTGATTGCTTTGGCTGTTCTTTTCTATCCAGTTGTTTAAAATACTCGCAGGAACGTTTTGATTGGCACCAGAGGCAACAGCAGGTAAATCGTTTAAAGTAATGGTATTGTTGGCTATAACGGGAGCTCCTCTAGATAGAGAAATTGCCGCTCCTGTTGCTGCTCCCGAAATATGATGCGCAACATAGCTGTTGGTTATAGAAAAATCTTCTGTTAAGACACGCAAGCCACCGCCATAGGTGATTTTGGTGTTGTTAATGGCTACCTCAGATCCCTGTTCGAAGCGAATACCATCAAAATGATTTTGAGGATTTTCTGCCGAAATTACAACAGGATCTGATGCAGAATCAGTAAAAAAGCTGCCCGATACCGTGATGCGTACACCTGGGGCAACCATCAGTGAGTCTGCGGAACTAATTTGTAAAGTGTCATTAGCCGAAATGGTAAGCGGTTGAGCCAAAATGTAGCGTGTACCATTAAAACTAATGGTGTTTGGGCTGGCCGTCACAAGATCTGATAGCGAGTAATTTATGCCACTACCTGGGGTCGTAAATTGAGCCTGTATATTAAGGCTAAAAAAGATTGAAAGGATAAAAAAGGAAAGTTGTTTCATGGTTTTTTAAACAAAGTTAAAAACTATGATGAGCAAACAAAGAAAAACGAGCTTAAATAGGCAGATAATTATATATGCATAAAAAATGAAACAAAGATCCTAACAAAACAAAAACGTGGAAAATAGCATGATGAAAAGGTAATTTGGGAATGCTATAAAGAATAGCGCCTATGGTATAAGCGGCACCACCAGCAAACAACAAAAATAGTCCTTCTTGACTCAAAGCTGCGTTTAACGGTTCGTATACTAGCAGAATAATCCAACCCATACCAACATACAGCAAGGTGGATACAATATTAAATCTACCCGTAAAAAATAACTTTAGTATTACCCCTAAAAGTGCAATACCCCAAACAAGGTATAAAATTGACTGGCCTGTACTCTCGGGCAGTGCCAATAGGGTGAAGGGAGTGTAAGTGCCAGCAATTAAAACGAAAATTGCGGCGTGATCTAAAATATTTAGTTGGTACCTTAATTTACGATCTTTTGCATAATGGTAGGCTGTAGACGCGGCATATAGTAAAATGAGACTAAAACCATAAATAGTGTAAGCTGCCAAAATATCGAATTGGTTCAATTGAATACTTTTATGCAATAAAAAGCAAAATCCTATTAAACTTAAAATTAACCCCAAACCGTGTGAAACTACATTGAGTTGCTCTTCTTTCTTACTGTAATATGATGGGTGATGATGTATTTTTCTGGAAGATGTTTTCATGCGGTAAAGGTAAGTTTTTATGAGTTAAAAAATAGCCTTAAATTACTAACTACACTGCCTGTGGTTCTTTTTATAATTGAGCTAAAATTAAGATGAATTTGCCGTTTATTAAGGGATGCTTGTATTAATATTTTAGCCACTTAAAAAGAAAGGCGCTGGAGATTTAGTAGTAAATATATAAGACCGTCTCAACCATAGGTTTTTGGTAACCCGAGAATTTAGTAGGAGTAAAAAGATTCGGCTTAGGTTTGAAATTCCTCATATAATACGTTCTAAAGGATTTTTTGTTACGCTTTTGGCGGAAGCTAATGGTTATAAAATCTTGGCTATGGCAACGAAATTGACTTGTCTATAAATGTATTGACAATTAAAAGTCATATACAATGATTGTAACGACTTATAGCAAATTGAAGTGTATAAAGTATAGTCGAGCTAAACGATTAATCAGAAATAAAAATGGGACTTCTGAGTTTTTTCACAGATAGTAAAGAATGTTATCTGCAGTATAGGATCATTTGCGAAAACCTTATTAACTTTAGGTCTTAATTATTTGATTGCTAGATAAAAAAATACTAGCTTATACTATAAAAAAAATATGTCAAATAATTTTAAGCCAACAGGCAATTTATTAGCGCTACAGCTTCCCGTAAAAATACCAAAGCATTTAATCGAAGAACGAATTAAAGAGCTGCTAATAGGTTTTCCGATAACTAGTGGTGATCAAACTACATGGGCTGTAATTAAGGATTTGTTTTTTGATATAGATGACAATGAAAAACTGATTTTAGATTTTGTAGTACAACTAAAAACCAAAATCCGTAAAGATAAAATACTTAGAATCCAATTACAAGCAGGTGTTCTTTTTGATTCTAAAAGACAAGAGCTTCAATTAAAGGATTATCTTGTAAAACCACAGCAAGAGTCTTGGGTAAGTCAACAGCTTATCCGAAGCATAATTAAAAAAGCGATTAATAAAAAATTGGGTCAACCGCCAATTGTTGCGATAAATCAATTTACCAATACCTTTCGTAATAAAATTAACGCATATTTAGAAGATATTATCCCCGTTGACAATAAGCTAATGCTATTTGGAAGTTTAGAGGTTATACAGATAAACGCAATTCAATTCCACTCTAATAACGTGATAGTTCATCTAATGGTAGAAGGAAATTTAGCCGTGCAAATGATATCTTTAGATACTTTTTAAGATTTTACAATGGATGCACACAGGTTAATTAACATTTTATTAGATGTAATTAGTCATCAGTTTCAAATAAAGGCCATTACTTTTGCTTTTTTATAAAAAATGGCCAGTAATAACCTTTCAAAATCTACCTTGTATTTGATGAGCGCACCGGCAGGTCTAGTTGTTGCGAACCCGTATTACAACCAACCATTACTATATGAGATTTCGGTTGATCTTAAAGTAACAGAAGCTGCGGTAAGCAACGTGGCTTTAGCTACACAATTAGGTTATGCCTTTGGATTGCTGTTGATAATTCCCTTAGGTGATAAGGTAAACAATAAGAAGATTTTGAAATATGACTTTATTTTAATGGGTCTGGCGCTACTAGCAATGGCCTTATCAAATTCTTTATTATTGTTAATTGTGAGTAGTTTCTTTTTAGGTGCTACCTCGGCTATACCGCAGCTATTTGTCCCCGTGGCGGCGTAGCTCTCCGCTCCACAACAACGAGGTAAAGCAATAGGAATTGTAATGAGCGGATTGTTAATAGGAATTCTTGGTAGTAGAGTAATCAGTGGGGTGTTGGCGCATAGTTTTGGATGGCGGTTTATTTACTATATCGCTTTATTGATTATGGCGTTGTTGTATGTTTTACTTCAGCGAAAGCTACCCGCTATTTCACCTAATTATAACGGAACGTACTTTAATTTACTGCAATCGGTTTTTAGCTATTATAGAAAAGAGCCAGGTTTAAGAATAACGGCGCTTTATGACGGATTAGCTTTTGCAGGATTAAGCGCTTTTTGGACTAGTTTGGCGTTTCTCTTAGAAAGCAATTTTAACTATAGCAGTGATGTTGCCGGGGCATTTGGTCTATTTGGCATAGCAGGTGCTTTAGCCGCAGCGGTGGTAGGTAAACTAAACGATAGAATGAGTAAAAATAAAATTATCACTTATGCAGGGCTGGGCTTTTTGGTCTCTTGGATTATTTTTTATTTCTCAGGCTATTCCATTCTTGGGCTTATCCTAGGAGTTATTCTAGTCGATCTAGCGGTGCAAGCCTTACACATCACTAACCAGAACATAATTTTTGCAAACAATCTTGAGGCGCGCAACCGGGTAAACACAATTTATTTGGTAGGTTTTTTTATAGGCGGAGCATTAGGGACTAGTTTGGCAGCAATTGCTTGGAAATACTTTAACTGGAAGGGTGTTTCTCTGTTAGGCTTTAGTTTATCAGTTGTTATTATGTTGGTACATTTATTGAATCAAAAAAAATTACTAGAAATGAAGTATGATTTAATTATAAAAAATGCAAGCTTAGCAGAACGAGAACAAAATATAGATTGAGCTATTTTAAATGGAAAAATAGTGGCGATAGAAAAACTATCGCAAGTGGAATCGCTAAAAGAATAGGATGCAAAGGGTGATTTTCTGTGTTCAGGATTTTACGAAACACATACATCTTGACAAGGCTTATAATTTAAATCGCTGAAACATCAATAAAGGTACATTAAAAGAAGCGGTTGAGGAGACCATTTAAGCTAAAGCTAATTTTACAGGAGAAGATTTCTTTGAAAGGGCTTGTCGCATGGTAGAAATGGCAATAAAAAAAGATACTGTATCAATGCGTAGTTTTGTTGAAACGGATGAAAAGTCAGGGCTGGTTTCATTATTTGCGTTAAAAAGTGTTCAAGAAAAATATAAATAAGCCATAGATTTAGAACTTTGTGCTTTTGCTCAAGATGGGCTTACCCAAAAGCCTAAAACCCGTAAGCTGTTAGAAAAGGCATTGCAAATTGGGGCCTCGGTAATTGGTGGCTGTCCCTACAAAGACAAAAATCCTCAAGAATATAGCAAGCAAATATTTGATTTAGCAGAAAAGTATGACATTCCAGTTGACTTTCATTTAGATTTTGATCTTAACCCCAAAAACTCAAGTATTCCAATTTTGGTACAAGAAACCTTTAATCTTAATTGCGAGGTACGAGTAGGCATAGGGCACGTAACCAATCTAAGCGCAAAGCAACCTCAAAGCAGATAAAATTTAATTCAAGTACTTGCCAAAGTAGATATCAGATTAACCGTTTTACCCGCAACAGTTGTGTTTTTGAACGGTGGAGATTATTCCTTTTTAAAACCAAGAGGGATGACAGACGCTAATGAATTGGCAGACTCCTGTGTGATTACAAGTTTGTCAAGCAATAACATTCTTAATGCCTTTACTCCCTTTGATGATGCTTCTTTAATCCGAATGGGCAATATGTACGATAATATAAATCAGCTGGCAAAAAAAAAGAGATGCAAGTTACTTTTGACATGGTTCATAAACAAGCCGCAACTATCTTAAGCAAACAAAGCGCTAATAAAATAGATGCCACTGCTAATTTTGGGATTTTAGAAGCAAAAAAGGTGATGAGACTATTCGAAAAGTGTTTTAAACCTTGGCTGGCTTTAAAGTAGATATGCAAACATTTGAAAATATTCCCGCTAAGCTAACATTTCTATAAGATAAATAAATTTTAACATAGGTTTAGTTTGATCTAGTTTGAAATTAACCAAACTGAGGGTAGATTTGTGTTTTTTAATCTAATAATATGATAAATAAATTCGCTTTATTGTTATTAATCGCAATGGGTTTGGCAAGCTGCAAATCGAGTCAATCTAGCAAAAATAAAAATAATATGGTTCAGCTGGAGCAAAATACTACCACTACATGGCAGCTTATAGAATTAAATGGTGAAGAAATTAAAGCTGGAGATCAAAAACCTGTTCGGTTTACCTTAGATGTAAACAATCGTGTTTATGGTTTTACAGGTTGCAATAATTTCAATGGTAACTTTAGCTTAGACAAAAATTACGCCTTGTCTTTTTCTCCGCTTGCTACTACCAGAATGGCTTGCCCCGATGCTAAAATAAACGAACAACAAGTTCTAGATGTATTTAATCAAAGCAAATTTTACACGCTTGAGGGTGATTGGTTATTCCTAAAAAACAGTCAGGATAATTTGCTAGCAAAATTTAAAAAAATTGAGCAACAAGAACAAATTGTAGAAAAGTATTGGAAATTAAAAGAGCTTAACGGAAAAAAGATAGAAATGCAACCCAACCAGGATAAAGAGATTTATTTTATGCTTAAAACCGATGAAAATAGGTTAACAGCTTATGGGGGTTGTAACACCATAGGTGGTAGTTTCGAATTGAAAACTGGTCAACGTATAGATTTTTCTAAATTAATGAGTACCATGAGAATGTGTGAAGAAGATATCTCGAAAATAGAGACGGAGTTTTTTAAGGTTTTTGACACCGCAGATAATTATAGCATAACAGGCGATCGTTTAACTTTAAATGTAGGGAGAAGGGCTCCATTAGCCGTTTTTGAAGCAGTGTACTTTTAATATTCTTATGTAGTGTTATTGCCAGTCAAACCATCTTGAGGCTATAACAAACCAATTTTGCCGTATTTAGATTTATTTTGAAAAATTAATTAGAATTGGAGATTTTCTTAAATTAATAAATGGAAGGGAAAGCAAAAAGAAAAATTCATTTCCAATGTTTAAGCGGTCTCAGTACTCGAGCTAGTAAAATAAATAGAAATTTTTCTATTTAGATTGATTATATTTTTAACTCTAACTAGCATTCAGGGTTGATTTATTTATTGTAGCAGATCATTTGCTAAGTTGAAACATATAAACGCCATAGTATTGTCGAATCATAAGCGAATTCAGCCCATACTGAGTTCACTGAATAGTGAGCTAAGTTAGTTTCATAACATATTTGATGTAGATTTAAATTAAAGGCGATATGGTTCAAACCTTGCTTAACTATAATGTTAGTATATTTAAGTATCAAGTCAACTTAAAAATTAATCTGGTTTTCGAATAAGCCTTTCATAACACATCGATAAATCATAATAATAAGGAGTTTTTATAGCTTTTAGATTTTCTTAAAGAACAGTGTTATGAAGGCATTTTACCTTTACCAGTTCTCTTCCACGCTTTACCTTCAAGCCTAGATGAATTCGGCTTACTCCATTTCAAACGCCTATCATAAGCATATTGAATCCACAGTGAGTCCACAGTGAGTCTACAGTGAGTCCACTATTTAGTGGACTCAAGTAAACTCATAATCGATTCAATATAGATTTAGAATAGAGCCAATTTGGTTTAAACCTCGCTTTGATAAAAAGTTAGTATACTTAATGACTAAGTCAGCTTTAAGCAAGTAAGATTTAAAGAGTAATAAGATTTAAATACCGCCTAGTGTTTAAAATACAGTACTTTATGAACAAGCCACCTACTTGAAATTTAAAAGCTTTTAGGTCTCAATTTAGAGGAGTAAGAAGAACTGAATTCTTCCTGTATAGACTTGAAAAATTATTTGCTTAAAAACTCAAAAACCCAGAAAATGTCCTTGATCCAATAGAATTAAAGAAAATTATGAAAGAAATAAAAAAACCCGACTTAATAATTTAAGTCGGGTTTTATGCTGTGCGGGCGGAGAGACTCGAACTCTCACGCCGTGAAGCACTAGATCCTAAGTCTAGCGTGTCTACCAATTCCACCACGCCCGCAATCGTTTAATTAGAACTTTACTAAAGTATGTTTCCTTAGCGAGTGCAAATATAAACAAAGACTGGAATAATCAAAGAATAACTTTAAAAAAATTTCATTTTTTATTCTAGTATGGCTATCTTCATCCCAATTAAAAAAACAAGGAATGAACAAGTCAAAAGCCTATTTAGAAGAAAATAAAGAGCGATTTCTCGAAGAGTTAATAGATTTATTAAAATTACCATCCATCAGTGCCGATCCTAGTTATAAAGATGATGTTATAGCTACAGCGCATATGGTGAAAAAACGTTTGGCAGAAGCGGGTTGCACCCACACCGAAATTTGCGAGACGCCTGGATACCCTGTGGTCTATGGAGAGCGCATAATAGATGAAAATCTACCTACCGTACTGGTTTACGGTCATTATGATGTGCAGCCGGCAGATCCCATTGAATTGTGGGACAGTCCAGCTTTTGAACCGGTAATCAAAAAAACCGATAAGCACCCAGAAGGAGCTATCTTTGCTAGAGGGGCTTGTGACGATAAAGGCCAAATGTATATGCACGTGAAAGCCTTGGAATACATGGTGGAGAATGACGACCTACCTTGCAACGTGAAGTTTATGATAGAAGGTGAAGAAGAAGTGGGCAGCGAAAATTTGGGTTGGTTTATTCAACGCAATCAAGAGAAATTAAAAAATGATGTTATCTTAATTTCTGATACTGGTATGATCGCAAAAGATGTGCCTTCGATTACTACAGGTTTACGCGGACTAAGTTATGTAGAAGTTGAAGTAACTGGGCCCAATAGAGATTTACATTCAGGACTTTATGGAGGTGCTGTGGCCAACCCTATAAATATTTTAAGCAAGATGATTGCTTCTTTACATGATGAGAACAATAAAATTACCATTCCAGGTTTTTACGATAAAGTGGAAGAACTTTCCCAAGTGGAGAGAGCTAAAATGGCTGAAGCGCCATTTGATGTAGAACAATATAAAGAATCTATAGGCTTACACGATATATATGGAGAGAAGGGTTATACTACTAATGAACGAAATTCAATACGACCAACTTTAGATGTAAACGGTATTTGGGGAGGATATATTGGAGAAGGTGCAAAAACAGTTATTCCTAGTAAGGCTTATGCTAAAATCTCTATGCGTTTAGTACCACATCAAGATTGGAAAGAGATAACAGAATTATTTCAAAAACATTTTGAATCTATCGCTCCAGATGGAGTATATGTTAAAGTGAAACCGCATCACGGAGGTCAGGGTTATGTTACGCCTATAGACGGTATTGAATATAAGGCTGCCAGCGAAGCTTATAAAGAGGTTTTTGGAAAAGAGCCTATTCCTCAGCGTAGCGGAGGAAGTATACCAATTGTAGCTATGTTTGAGAAAGAACTCAAAAGTAAAACTATTTTGATGGGATTTGGTCTCGATAGCGATGCAATTCACTCCCCCAATGAGCATTTTGGTATTTGGAATTATTTAAAAGGCATTGAAACCATACCGTTTTTCTACAAGCATTTTGCTCGATTAAAGCAAAAATAAACTTACAATTTCAGAGAAGCCTCTTTACTGCTAAGAGGCTTTTTTATATGAAAGAAACGCTAATCACGATTATATTTTAAAGCCTGTAGACTACATTTTGAAAAATAAGTAATGCATCAATGGCAATGAATCAATTAATTGTACCTTTGCAAAAAAATAATAGTAATGACTAAAAGACAAGGCAAAAAGAAAACGAAGAAAGAGTATGTTGTGCCTAAACCTCATAAGAAGCCAGCAACTAAGAAGGTAGCTGTAGACAAACAGGTTAAAAATCCAGATGCTAAAATGCGTTTGAATAAATATATAGCAAACTCCGGTATTTGTAGCCGTAGAGACGCAGATATTTATATTAAGGCAGGAAATGTTCGGGTAAATGGAGAAGTAGTTACCGAAATGGGTTATAAGGTACAACCCGATGATGAGGTAAGATTTGACGGTCGTAGAATAACTCCAGAAAGAAAAGAATATGTATTGCTTAACAAACCTAGTGGATTTTATGTTACTGGTAGCTTAGAAAGGAGTAATCGAACAGTAATGGATTTGGTGGCTAACGCATCAAAATCTAAACTGAGTCCTGTTGGTAAATTAGAAACCAGTGCTATGGGATTATTACTATTTACCAATGATGGCACTTTAGCTATGAATTTAGCCAATCCCAAAAAGGGAATAAGGCAAATCTACGATGTAGAACTAAATCGTAACCTCGACTTATCTGATCTAAAAAAAATAGAAGAAGGAATAGTTTTAGAAGATGGTAAAGTACATGTTAATGCCATCAGCTATGTTGAAAACCAGAGCAAACGTAATGTTGGTCTCGAAATACATAGTACAAAACCACATATTGTCCAACGGATGTTTAAAAAACTAAACTATGAAGTAGTTCGCTTAGATCGTGTAGTATTTGGTGGGCTTACCAAGAAAGATTTACCCAGAGGCCATTATCGCCACCTTAACAAACAAGAGGTTATTAACCTAGGGATGATTTAAAAAAAAAGCTTGGTAATTACACCAAGCTTTTTTTATTATATTTTCTTCACAAATTTGGTGAGAATCACAATTTGCTGCCCATCTACTTTTCCCTCTATTTGTTCTTCATTGTCATGTACAAGAGAGACACGCCTAACAGCAGTACCTCTTTTAGCGATCATACTTGAACCTTTTACCGGTAAATCTTTAATGAGTACCACGCTATCTCCAGCTTCAATTTTTACCCCATTACTGTCTCGGTGTACTAGGCCCGTAGTTGTTTCTTCTGTGGCGTTTACTCCTTGTTTAGCATAATCCAAAACCTCATCTTCTATATACATCATTTCAAGCAAATCCTGTGGCCAGCCTTCATTTTTTAAAGCATTTAATAAACGCCATACAACAACTTGAACTGGCTTATCTGTGCTCCACATACTATCATTGAGGCAACGCCAATGGTTTGGATCTAATTCTTGCTCTCCAGTAATTTGCAAATGGCAAGTCTCGCAACACAAAATACTATTGTCTATACTGGCCGTATTTTGTGGAGGTAAATTATATATTTCTAAATTCTCCTTACTTCCGCAAAGTTCACAACTAGAAGAAGCACGCTGCATTAAATCTTGATCTAAACTCATAATTCTTTTTTTTGAATGCTGCAAAAATACATTTTTATAAATGCAGAATTGCTTTTATTTTTAAAAGACTGATATAAATCAATATTCTATTTTTATTTAAGCTTTAATTTGTAAATTATAAATTAACTTTGCTTTGTTATCTAAAGTTATGCGCAGATTTTATACTATCTTTTTTAGTTTTTTAGCCTTGTGCTTTTTAAATCCAGTATTTAGTAATAATACAGAGGTTTTGTTTTCTAATGTACTGTTTCAGTTACAAGAGATCAACAAAGTTATTATTCGTATAGAAGGAGAAAGAAAGATTATTGTTAACCAAGAAGTGGTACAACCAGAAAATTTGGTGAGGGTGATTAATGCTATAGTTGATAGTTTAGATGAAGACAGTTTGTTTAGAGATTCAGCTACCTTGATTATAACCGAAAATTCAGCCCCAGAGATTATCCAATTCGTGAAGCAGTCTCTTAAAAAAACAGAAATAAGTATTCTTAATGTGCAACAGCGTACTGAAATCAATAAGGAGAAAACTAAAATAGGTGAGGACCAGCTAGCACTGTATGACAGCCTTGTGAAAAACTGGAAACATAGTAAAATTGAAGACCGCATTTTAAAAGCTGACGATTTAGCCCAAGTTGAATACATTTATCAAAATATGACTTTTGATCAACGTATTAAAGCCGAAAAGCTTCCAGATTTTTTACCTTTTGTAGAAGCCTTAACCCAAAAGCAAGACTTGAGTGCACAACGGCTAGACCTTTTTACTTATGATATGCAATACCGCATTTTCCTAAACAACAACCAGGTTAAAAATGACACTTTAAAACATTATTCTGTGCAAGACTTTGTAAAATTTTATACCAATCCTGTACCCGATGATAGCCAAATCAAACAACAAGTAAATCTCTTTACAAAAGATTAATTTCCTTGTATTCTAGTAATCAACTCTTGAATTAATTTTTTACCATCTCGCATATTCTTTTCTCTTTCTTCGATAGATACAGAGCCATCTTTATTTTTTTTGATAGTATAGCTAAAAACAAAATCTTTAGCCTGCGGCGATAAACTTAGTAAACCAAAACGCAAATCATTTAAAACAATATAGTCTTCTTTTTGCTCTATATTGTACCAACCTTCTGTAATTTTAATGAGTTTTCTCACTTGTGGCTCTTGCCTCAAGGTGTCAAGCAACAAATGGTTTTTTAGGTACTTTGAAAAATGTATAGGCTGCGTATCAAAAATGGAGTAGTGCCCTATTAAGTAATGACTATCGGTATCTACATTGGCCGTCCATAATAAACTATTAAAAGCCGTTGGTTTAGTCTCAATAGCTGTATACGAAATCCCTTGATCGTTTAAGGCTCTTTTAAAATGCTGATAGGTGTAAAACTTAAGTAGTAAGGTGATACCTAAATAAGTGGTACTCAGAATTAAACCCCATTTGTTTAAGTTTTTACGTCGGGCGGATTTTTTAGGTAAACGCATAGCTGCTAGAACACAAATCAAAAAAGGTAGCGTATAAAGCGGGTCTATCACAAAAATATTTTTATAGGCTAAGCGTAGGTCTAAAGGCCAAAAAAGTTGCGTACCCCAAGTAGTGTGAGCATCAAGTAGGGGATGAGTTAAAAAACCCCAAAAAAATAACCAAGACCAGTCTTTAAAATTGGCAGCTTTTTCAAAACGTGAGATGAGCCAACCCATAATAGGTGCAAATAAAACAGCAAAAAAAATAGAATGTGTAAAACCGCGATGAATAGCCAAAGCATCAACGGTACTTACAAAATGCGATGCAAAGGTATCTAAGTCGGGTATGGTGCCAGCAATAGCCCCGTAAAGCATAGCTTTGTTACCTACTTTTTTACCTAAAACTACTTCGCCTATAGCAGCGCCCAATACAATTTGTGTAAGTGAATCCATTAATCGACTATTTGCATTTTTTTAAGTAAAAAAGAGGCGTTCATATTTTGGCAAATACCCTTTTTAAATTTATAATCAAAATGAAGCTCTTCGTTAATAATTTGAGCATCAAAATAATGGTTTTCTACTTGTGGTAAGCTTTGGGCAACTTCACATAAACTCAAATCGTGGGTCGCAATAATTCCCGTGGAGTGAGAATTTACTAGTTTTTCAACAAATTTTCGCGATCCAATGGCTTTATCGGTGCTGTTGGTACCTTTTAAAATCTCATCTAGAATAATAAAATACTTATTCTTTTTAATTTGGTCAACAATAAATTTCAAACGAGTCAATTCCGAAAAGAAATAAGAGGCATCGTCGGCTAGAGAATCTACTGTCCGCATACTTGTGATTAGTTTTATTGGAGAGTATTCGCAAGTTTTAGCGCAAACAGGAAGTCCAACATTACCCATAACTATTTGTAGCGAAATGCTGCGTAAAAAAGTACTTTTTCCCGCCATATTAGCTCCAGTTATAATAAAGAACTCTTGTTGATTGATCTTATAATCATTTGTCACTGCATCTTTTGGGTTGATTAATGGATGCACAGCCTCGGTTGATTTTAAAACCACTTCGTTTTGCGTTATTTTAGGATAGGTGTAGCTTTGGTGATTAAAAGCAAAACCTCCCAGCGAATTATAGGCGTCAAAATAATCAATCGCTTTAAACCAATTTTCGGTGCTTGGAGCGTATTGCTTGATCCATTGTTCTATTTCATAAGCTTTCCATAAATCCCATAGCATAAAACCACTGATTAACTGCCCAAAAATCATATAGTTCTTCCGCTCTAAAGCATCAATAAGTCTAGAAAAATCTTTGACCAAAGCGGATGCTTTTTTTTGATCGATTTGAATTTTGTTTTGCTGATTCTTGTTCCAATCCGATTGAAAATCGGTAACTTCAATTAATCCCAGCAATAAATGATATTGTTGAAAAGTGCTTTGAATCTCACTCACATAACCCGATAACTCGTTTACTTTTTTTGCAAACCTCCCGATGATAATCCAACCTAAAATAAACCAGCCTGCTACATAAAACCAAGGAATTAAATCTAAAGCTAGGCTAAGAAATAACAAGAATGAGACGGCTGTAAAAACCTTAGGCAACCATTTATGGACAGAAGGAACAAAAGCTTCGTAATTTTTAAACCAGTCTAAAACAATAGGTGGTTTAATTTTTACTTGAGTCATTTTAGCAATCGCCGTGAATTCTTGTCTAAACTTTATTTTTTTCGCAAGGTCTCGAATACTATCTTGTTTTTGCTCAATCTGGTCAATATTGTTGCTGCTTAGTAAATGAGCTAAAGTTCTTTTACCCGAAGCTAAGGCGGTACGGTTGAGGTATTGAAAAAATGATCGATTGCCAAATAAATCGATATCTTGACTAAACTCGTGCTGAGGATTAACAAATTCTTCTCCATTTGGTAAATGATAAAAATCCCGTTTTAAAACGCTAAGCTCAGTTTCATTCAGTTCAATAAGTTGTTGTAATTTTTCTTTTTGTTGTTGAAGATCACTGTGCCTAGATACCAGAAATAAGAAAGAAACAATTCCTAAAAAAATAAAAAGAAAAACAAGCGAAGTTGAGCTTGAGTAAAAGTAAATTAAAAAAGCAAAAAGTAAGAAAACCGCAAGCCTCAACATACTCGAGGTAAAAAGCCGTTGTTTTATTTTTTTTAGCTCAAGTTGAAATTTATTTATATAAGCGCTATATGTAGTTTTGGGGTCTTGCATTAAAAATAGGATTAGGAGGTTAAAGTTTATTCAACTCTTCTTTTTGCTTTTTAGTTAATTTACTAACTACCAGTTCATAACTGTGGTTGATAAAATGTATAATCTGTTTTGGTGTTAAATGCGGTCCGTTAATAACAACCGTATTCCAATGTTTTTTACTCATATGATAACCACCATAAATTTCATCGGGGTAGCGTTCTCTCAATTCGATGGCTTTTTCGGGGTCGCATTTCAGGTTAATGGAAGGATTTCCCGCTTCCCATTTTTCTAGTCCTATCAAAGCATACATCTTACCCATAACTTTAAAAACTAAGGTTTGCTGATCAAAAGGAAAACTCTCTGTTGTGCCTGGCTTTTTAAGGCAATATTGCCGAATTTCATCAATCTCCATAAGTTACTTACTTATTCTTTTAGTGTTGGTAGTTGTGGGGCTGTTTTCGAGGATTAATGCAGAATAATCGAGTTTCCAATTGATAGTTTCAACAAGTTTTTCCATTAATTGTATAGTCTCCAAAGCTTGATTTTGAGCTTCGTTAAGCAAGCCGCTTTGAGGTATTTTTTCTACAATATAGCGTTTGGCTTCAGTGTTGATATCAGTCAAGTCAGTTGATGTAAAGGGGTTTGCCCACCCTTCACGTTTATCGTAATACTTAAAATCGGTTTCAATAGAGAGCAATTCCGGTGCGGGAAAATTGGTGAGCACGATGGTTTTTTCGGCCGTTTTGGCCTGCATCTGTATTTTGGTTAAATCAAAGCCTACGTGGGCTTTCGCTTCGATTAAGATAAGGGCTTTCTTACTTCCTAAAAAAATATTTAACCACTTGTCTTTTACATTTTTATAATGATAAATTTCGGCAAAATCACCTTCTACGGTAATGAATTTACAAACCGCTCTAATTTTCTCCATTATGATGAGCGATTGTTGATCCTGCGATTGCTTTGCTTGATCTTTGTGGGTAAATCGGTAAATAAAATAGGCTGCCACGGCACCTACGGCCAAACCTAAGAATAGTAGCTCCATTGTACTAAAAATCTAAACAAGTTCATACAAAATCGGTTTACTGGGGGAAGCGTCGTTATGAAACGAGCTTATTTGTAAATTTAATAAATACTGTCCGTCTTTTACAGTATTTGGCACATAAATCAATTCGGTAATGCTGGCATCTAGGCGAGGCTTAGCGGGGTAATTCCAAAAGGCTTTATGAGCCAGTAGTTTTCCATCATCTTTTTCGCGATCTACCGAAGGCAAATCGATTAATAAATGCTTCACCTTTAATTTCCGCAGCAGCAAGGCGGCTTCTTCTAATAAATAGGGCCAGTTGGTATGACTATACTTAAAACTTTTCTTGGTCGAAGTGTTGGGTAGCGTTCTTATTATAAGGGCTTCTGGTTTATTGTCGTTTAATGCTTTACGGATTTGATCTGCGGTAAAAATAGAATCTCCATCGCTCAATTCCGGCGTTAAACTAATAAGCTGAGCCTCAAAAAAGAATTGGGTAAGGCAATCGTTAATGCTATAAAATTTTTTAGAAATATGACCTACACACTCGGTATGGGTTCCATGTGCGTGCGGATTAAAACTAATGTCATTAAAATTTACCGATGCTCCTTCTTTTACGCTAGCCACCCAGTTGCCATCTTGCACCGGCTTAATGCTTGGTACATCTTTATACCAAGCGGTTACATTTTGTTGATTACCATACAAGGTTAATGAAATATCTATGGGTTTGTTTAAATTAACCGTAAAGTCTTTTTCAGAAATATTAATTTTTGCACGCATCAATACAAAAAACTTTTAATTAACCATAAACTGCTTAAAAAAACTAAAAAACCTAGCAAGACGAGCCAACTACGCTTGTAATATTTTTGATGCAATTTTAAATCTTTACGGTAACTATAAAGCAATAAAAGGGCGAAAGCCACAATAAAAAAAAGGGTAAAAGTAATTTGACCTTGCGTAAACATAGCTTTGTTTTTCACAAAATTAGGTATAAAAAGCCAAATGTTTTAGGTTAATGAAAAAAAAGAAAACAAAAAAGCGCTCTGTAAAAAGAACGCTAGAAAGCTTTTTTTATGAAATGTAAAATTAATCTAATTTTACTTCGTATCGCCATCCAAATGGATCTTCGGCACGGTTGTACTGAATATCTTGAAGTCCTTTTTTGAAGCGAAGACTGTAAGGATTTTCTATTTGAGGTAAATCGTGGTATTTGTCAGCATATTCAAAACCTTCGATAAAAGCAATAGTCGCGGCAGTTCCCGTTCCAAAAATTTCTTTTAATGAACCGTCCACCGCAGCACTTACTAATTCTTCTACAGTAATTTTTCTTACCTCTACTTCAACTCCTTGATGCCTAGCTAAATCTATAATGCTCTTACGGGTTACCCCATCTAAAATACGATCGCTTGTAGGGGCCGTGATTAATTTATCGTTTATTCTAAAGAAAAGGTTCATAGTTCCTGCCTCTTCAAGATATTTATGGCTGTTAGAATCGGTCCATATAATTTGCTGATAACCTTTTTCGTTGGCTAGATTAGTAGGGTAAAACTGTGCGCCATAATTACCTGCTGCTTTAGCGAAACCTACACCACCATCTGCAGAACGTGAATAATGATCGGCCACTAAAACTTTTACTGGTGAATTGTAATAAGCTTTGGCCGGACAGCAGATAATCATAAACTTATATTCGTTAGAGGGTGAAGCCGAAACTCCGTTTTCAGAAGCAATTACAAAAGGTCTGATATAAAGCGAATTTCCGTCTCCTGGGTGTACCCATTTTTCATCTAACTTAAGTAAGGTTTCTAAGGCAGCGAAAAAATAGTCTTTGGGAAACTCAGGTATTGCCATTCTTTTAGAAGAAATATTAATACGATTAAAGTTTTCTTCTGGTCTAAAAAGCCAAACCTTGTTATTCTCATCTTTAAAGGCCTTCATCCCTTCAAAAACCGCTTGCCCATAATGAAAAACTTTAGCCGAGGGCTCAAACTCCATAGGACCATAAGGCAAGATTTTAGGTTTTTGCCAGGCACCATCTTTGTAATCGCATACCATCATATGGTCGGCGTAGTTTTTACCAAAGGCTAAATTATCAAAATCAACTTGATCAATTTTTGATTTTTCTACTTGGCGTATATCTAAAATATCGGATGTGGAGTGCATAATTAAAAATTTTCACAAAAGTATTAAAATAAAACAACTTTTATACAGATGCTTTTTTTAATTTTGGCTTATCTAAAATCTTAATATAATGAAAAAGTTTTCTTTTTTAATTTTGTTGGCCTTTATGGCTTGTAAGCAAGAGAATAATCCGGCCCCGACCGAAAATCAAGAAACGCCAGAAGTGGTTGAAAAAACCGATGCTAATTTTGTAAATTTTGGAGAAGAAATAGGAGACGCTAATGTGTTAACGCGAGCCGAAATGAAAGCCCAATATGAGCAATTGGCCGAAGGAGATACGCTTAATGTTGCCTTTAAAAGTGAAGTAGAAAAAGTATGTAAGAAAAAAGGATGCTGGATGTCTTTAGATCTTGGCGAAGATGAAGCTACTTTTGTTCGCTTTAAAGACTATGCTTTTTTTGTACCACTCAACAGTGAAGAACGTGAAACCGTAGTAAAGGGAAAAGCTTTTATTAGTAAAACTAGCGTCGAAGAGCTAAAACATTATGCGAAAGATGCCGGGAAATCTCAAGAAGAAATAGATGCTATTACCGAGCCTAAGGTAGAGTATGCCTTTATGGCCGATGGAGTTTTAATGCAAGAGTAAATGAAAGCTAAATCTTTATATACGCTTTTATTGTTGCTGGTTTTAATGGCTTGTAAAAAAGAAAGGCAAAGCGAGCTTAAACCTCAGACTCCCGTGGCTGAAGAAAAGGAACCTATGCAGATGTACCAAATGTCTGAAATGGCAGCTTATATGGAACAAATGTATGCCGCGCATCAACAAATGAAACAGCAAATCTTAGACGGAGAGGAGATTACTAAACTGAGTTTTGATTTAGAAAACTTGCACTCTGCAGCATTTACCGACCCTAAAGACTATGATGCTTTTTTTAAAACTTGGGCCGATCGTTTTAAGCAATATGAAGTACAAATGATAGAAAATCCTGAGCAAGCGCAGCATTATTATAATCAAGCCATTCAGGCGTGTATTAGTTGTCATGAAGTGAAGTGTGCCGGACCGTTGCCACGGATTAAAAAACTGATTATTAAACCGTGAAACGCCAAATAGTTACCACTGCAGATGGTTCAAAGACCATTCAGATTATTGATTGGAACGAACAATATCATTCTAAACATGGGGCCTTGCAAGAGGCCTATCATGTTTTTATAAAGATGGGTTTTCAATTTATATGCAAACCTGAGTTATCTATTTTAGAAATTGGTTATGGTACGGGCTTAAATGCTATCATTACCGCTATTGAATCAAAAAAAGCAAATCGAAAAGTTAATTATACAGGGGTAGAAGCTTACCCTGTAAGCTCAAACGAACTGGAACTTTTAAACTATAGCGACCTGTTTAAAACCGAATTTAAGCCACTGGTTAATAAAATCCATCAGTCAACTTGGGAATCCCTACAGCTCATAGAACCCAATTTTCACCTACACAAAAAAAAGCTATTTTTCCAAGAAATTGAAGATAAGACAGCCTATGATTTAATTTATTTTGACGCTTTTGGTGCAAGGGTGCAACCTGAACTATGGGACAAGAATATTATGGCAAAAATGTATAGAGCACTTAATTCTCAAGGAGTCTTGGTTACCTATTCTGCGAAGGGCAGTGTTCGCAGAGCGTTGCAAGAAGTAGGATTTCAGGTAGAACGACTTCCTGGTCCGCCAGGTAAACGCGAGATGCTACGCGCCATAAAAGCTTGTTAAACCCTTGCAAAACCTTTTATAGGTTTGTTTTTAAATTGTAAATTTAAAATAAAAAATGAAGGTTTTAATTACGGGGGCGACGGGGCTTATTGGTTCACAAATTGTTAGTCTATGCCAACAGGAAAACATAGCGGTGAATTATTTGACTACCAGTAAAGAGAAGCTAGAAAACCAAGACTATTACAAAGGCTTTTATTGGAATCCTGAAGAAGGAAAGATAGACGAATCTTGTTTTGAAGGGGTGACTAAGATAATTCATTTGGTAGGGGCAAGTGTGGCTAAGCGTTGGACAAAAAAGCAAAAAGAAATTATTTTATCCAGTAGGTTAGCTACTACCCAACTTTTAATCGATACCTTAAAGGGTATTGAGCATAATATAGAACATGTTATTTCGGCGAGTGCCATTGGTATCTATCCTAGCGATTTTCAAAAGTTATATCATGAAGACCAGCACCCAATTGCTGATAATTTTTTAGGTGAGGTGGTTAAAAAATGGGAAGCTGCAGTTGACGGGTTTGAACAACTTGGAATAGATGTAGCTAAAATTAGAATAGGTTTGGTCTTATCAAAAAATGGTGGCGCACTAGAAAAAATAGCTAAACCTGTGCGATATGGTGTAGGAGCACCTTTAGGTAGTGGTGAGCAATGGCAGTCTTGGATTCATATTGAAGATTTGGCAAGTATCTTTTTATTTGTTGCAAAGAATAGATTAGAGGGTGTTTATAATGGTGTTGCTCCGAATCCAGTTACCAACAAAGAACTCACTGTTCAAATAGCTAAGGTTTTAGATAAGCCTTTGTGGCTGCCTAATGTCCCAAAATTTGTTCTTAAAACCGCATTGGGAGAAATGGCCACCATTGTACTTGGGAGTCAACTTGTTTCTAATAATAAAATTGATAGTCAAGGGTTTTTATTTAAGTTCACCCATATTAAACCAGCCTTAGAAGATTTACTATAAAAAAAAGCGGTGAAAATCTTTCACCGCTTTTTTTAGTAAAAAGTTACCGTTATTATTTTGTAGCAATTACTACTAAACTTAACTCAATTTCGTCGTTAACAAACTTATCTTTCAAGTCGTCAAAAACACTTTTAGAGGCATAGTTTACATTCCACTTTGTTCTATCAATAGTAAACGGCTCGCTTTTTAAAGTAAGTTTATTTTCACTTACCTCATAGTTTACAGGGATTTCAATATTTTTAGAAATATCTTTCATAGTTAAATTTCCTGCAAGCATTGTTTTGCCATCCATCTCCTTTACTTCAGTGATTTGAAACATAGCAGTAGGAAACTCAGCTACATTAAAAAAGTGATCTTCTTGTCCTTCAGCTGTTCCTTTTAAGTGTGCCATTAATTTATCACGGTCTTCACCTTCAAGATCGGTAACATCAATACTGGTCATATCTATAACTACCGTACCGCCAGAAAGCTTATCGCCGTCAACAGTAAATTCTCCTTTGCTTAGCATAACTGTACCCGTGTGATTACCAGCAGGCTTAGAACCTACCCAGTCAATTTTTGACTCTGCAGCGTTTATGGCATAAGTTGCAGATTCAGCACCAGCTTCGGCAACTTCTTGTGCTTCTTTCGGATTGGTTTCATTTTTAGCTTCGTTTTTACAAGCTACGGTGCTTAATCCTAAAAAGGCTAATACCATACCGTTTAATAATACTTTTTTCATAGTTGTATAAATAATTGATTTAAATGTGCCCAAAAATACAATTTTTGACACTTAAAAAATCATAAAAATTTGATAAAAAAGCACAAGTGACATTTTGGCATTTTTATAAGAATGGCAACAGTTTTGCTCTTAGCCAACAGAGATTTAATTTTACTAATCATGAGCAAAGAACAAGAAAAGCAAAATAGCGAAAATCATAAAGAGCAACTAGATCAGGAAATGAATGATGTTATAGAGAAGGATGTCGAAGGGAATCAGGCTGAAGCCGATAAAGAAACCAATCAAGAGATTAATGAGTTGGATAAGCTAAAAAATGATTTGCAAGAAGAAAAAGATAAGTTTTTACGCCTATTTGCAGAATTTGAAAATTATAAACGCAGAACTAGCAAAGAGCGTATTGAATTATTCAAAACAGCGGGTGAAGAAATCATGCAGGTCATGCTTCCTGTTTTAGATGACTTTGATAGAGCTTTAAAAGAAATTCAGAAGTCCGAAGACGAAAATATGCTTAAGGGAGTAGAGCTTATCAGTAATAAACTACGCAGAACTTTAGAAAGTAAGGGCTTAGCCCCTATCGCTGTTAAAGCTGGCGATAAGTTCGATGCCGATATACACGAAGCTGTGACACAAATTCCGGCACCCGACAAAAAATTAAAAGGTAAGGTAATCGATGTGGTGGAGACAGGTTATACCTTAGGGGATAAAATTATTCGTTATCCAAAAGTGGTTACCGGTAAGTAATTAAAAATAAAATTGATGAAAGAAGACTATTACGACATATTAGGAGTGAATAAAAATGCGACCGAAGCCGAAATTAAAAAGGCCTATCGCAAAATGGCGGTGAAATACCATCCCGACAAAAATCCAGATGACCCGAAAGCCGAGGAGATGTTTAAAAAATCTGCCGAGGCTTATGATGTATTGAGCAACCCCGATAAAAGGGCACGTTATGACCAAATGGGGCATGCAGCATTTGATGGTTCTGGCGGCTTTGGCGGCGGTGGAATGAATATGGATGATATCTTTAGTCAGTTTGGAGATATATTTGGATCTGCTTTTGGTGGCGGTCAAGGTGGTTTTTCTGGTTTTGGTGGAGGCTTTGGCGGAGGTCAACGTCGTAGCAAAGGGAGTAATATGCGTATTCGTGTAAAGCTTACTTTAGAAGAAATTGCCAATGGTGTAGAGAAAAAAATCAAAGTAAAACGCAAGGTTCAAGCACCAGGAACAACTTATAGTACTTGTTCTACTTGTCAAGGTTCGGGGCAAGTTACCCGCGTAACCAACACCATTTTAGGTCGTATGCAAACCGCTTCTCCTTGTACTCAATGTGGAGGTAGCGGACAGGTTATTGATAAAAAACCTGCTGGAGCCGATGCACAGGGTATGATTCAAAAAGAAGAAACGGTTTCAATAAAAATTCCAGCTGGGGTAGTAGAAGGAATGCAATTGAAGGTTTCAGGAAAAGGAAATGAAGCACCCGGTAATGGCATTTCTGGTGACTTGTTGGTCGCTATTGAAGAAAAAGAACATCCGCATTTACAGCGAGAGGGCGATAATTTACATTATGACCTTTATATCAGTTTTCCTGAGGCAGCGCTTGGGGTTTCTAAAGAAATACAAACTGTTAGTGGTAAAGTACGTATAAAGATTGAAGCTGGGGTGCAAAGCGGTAAAATTTTGCGCTTGCGCAATAAGGGAATTCCAAGCATAAACGGCTATGGTAAAGGAGATTTATTGGTGCATGTTAATGTTTGGACACCCAAAACGCTAAATAAAGAACAAAAAGAATTTTTCGAAAAAATGCAGGGAGATGATAATTTTGAACCTAATCCAGAAAAATCTGATAAATCTTTTTTTGAAAAAGTGAAAGATATGTTCTCATAATTGCAGTATTAACAAAATTTTATATATATTTGAATATCACCGATTGCATATTGGTGATATTTTTCTTTTTCATAGCAATTTTTTTCCCATCCTTATTTCAAAGAAGTTTTAAGGATGGGTTTTGTTTTTTTAGCCATTTGTTTAGTAAATTTATCCCTTAATATTGCGTATGAATCTTTTAGAAGTAAAAGGCCTTACCAAGAAATACGGAGACAAATTGGCTCTGGATGGTTTTTCTTTTAAGGTGCCTAAAAATAGCGTTTTTGGACTCTTGGGACCTAATGGTGCGGGGAAAACAACCTTAATTCGAATTTTGAATCAAATTACTCAACCCGATTCAGGTGAAATTAACCTTGACGGTAGACCACTTAAACCAAAAGATGTCGAACTCATTGGCTACTTGCCCGAAGAAAGAGGCCTGTATAAAAGCATGAAAGTGGCCGAACAGATTATCTATCTGGCTCAATTAAAAGGTTTGTCTAAAAAGGATGCCAAGAAACGTATGCATTATTGGTTTGATCGTCTGAATATAAAGGGCTGGGGAGACAAAAAAATTGAAGAGCTATCAAAGGGAATGGCGCAAAAAATCCAATTTATTGTCACGGTGATTCATAACCCGCCTTTGTTAATTTTAGATGAGCCCTTTAGTGGTTTTGATCCTGTGAATGCAAATTTGATCAAAAATGAAATTTTAACTTTAAAGGAGGAGGGTGCAACTATAATTTTATCAACCCATCGAATGGAGAATGTGGAAGAGCTTTGCGATAATATAGCTTTAATTCATAAGTCTAAAAAAGTTTTAGACGGCTCTGTAAGGACCATTAAAAATAATTACCGAACGCAAACTTATGAGGTAGGTTTTCAATCGGAAAGAGCTGAGGAAATCACTAGGCAATTATCGGGTAATTTCACAGTACAACCGGCTTATTTCAAGGATATTACTGCCCAAGCTAAGCTGCAGGTTAAATTAAATGATCATCAATCTACCACCTCGCTCCTGAAATTTCTTATTGATACAAAAGTAGAAATCACTCATTTCAGTGAGTTGGTTCCTTCGATAAATGATATATTTATAAAAACGGTAGAGCAACATGGGTAACTTAAGCCTTATTATAAAGCGCGAATATCTGGCCAGAATTAAAAACAAGGCTTTTATCATTATGACTTTTTTAAGTCCGCTTCTCGCGGTAGGGATGATTTTCTTAGTCGCCTATCTCAGTAATCTAAATAACGATGAGAAGAAAACAATTGCTCTTCACGATGTGCAAGAGTTAATTTATAAAAAACTACCAAATACTGATCAACTCAGTTTTGTAGATTACTCCGATATACCTTTAGATCATGCTATAAAGCGTGTAGACAAAGAAAATCTTTATGGGTTGCTATATGTGCCTGCTTTGGAAGAGGATGCTATTCCCAATCAAAATATTGAGTTCTTTGCTAAAGAGGCTCCCAGTAGTTTTTTGGTTTCAGATTTAGAACAAAAAATCAGTCGTATTATAACCGATACCAACTTGGCCAATGCAGGTATAGACAAAACTCAATTGCAACAAGCACAAACAAAAGTAAACCTACAAATCGAAGATTTCGACGGACAGTCAACCTCTAAATTGGCGGGCTATGTTAAAATGATTTTTGGTGGTGCCGCGGGTTATTTGCTTATGATGTTTATCATTATTTATGGCAATATGGTTATGCGCAGTGTAATTGAAGAAAAAACAAACCGTATTGTAGAAATTATTATTTCTTCGGTAAAGCCTTTTCAATTGATGTTGGGTAAAATTACGGGTACTAGTTTGGCAGGTCTTACGCAATTTTTAATTTGGCTGATCTTTGGCGGAGTTATTTTACTAATTAGCAGCAGCCTTATAGCACCAAATGAGCCAGGAATAGCAAGCGCGGCGACACCCGTTGATAGCGATGAGATAGCCTTGCTTTTTCAAAACATTATGGCACTCCCGCTCTTTAAAATAAGCCTTTCATTTTTCATTTATTTTATCGGTGGCTATTTCTTATACAGTGCCATATATGCGGCCATTGGGGCCGCGGTGGATAGCGAAACCGATACCCAGCAATTTATGTTTCCTATAATTGTACCACTTATGCTGGGAATTTATGTTGGCTTTTTTACTGTAATTGAAAACCCACACGGCACCGTAGCAACACTTTTTTCGCATATTCCTTTAACTTCTCCAATTGTTATGCTTATGCGAATTCCATTTGGAGTGGCTTGGTGGGAAGTATTAATATCTTTAAGTATTTTATTTGCTTCGGTTTTTTTAGTGATTATAATGGCAGCAAAAATTTATCGCATAGGTATTTTAATGTATGGAAAGAAGCCAACTTATAAGGAATTATTCAAATGGTTAAAAAATTAATAAAATGAACGAAATCACGTCAAATAAACGTTAATGCTTTAAGAGGTTTATTGTAAATACTTATATTCGGTAATAACGGACACTTCGATCATTTTATGAGAAATTTCTTTAAGGCTTTCAATTTTTGGCTGATCCTGTTTTTAAGCTACTCTTGTGGTTTAAAAGCACAAACTACAGATCTTGCAAGAATTGAATATACACGTATACCTTTTTCTAAGGGAAAACAATCCATGAATCGATTTCGGGCATTTATACAGGCCCCAATTCCCATAAAGGAAGATTATTTAGTATTCGGGGGCGAGTATAGAAAAACCGATTTAGATTTTAAAGAAGACATCCCTTTTGAATATAACCGATTAGAATCTACGCAACGCATAGATGCTACCTTGGGCTATATTAAAAAAATTAAAGCAAGTAATTGGCGTTTAGCCTTTAGGGGCGGAATACGCTTGACCTCAAATTTTGAGCGTTCACTAGTGCAGGATGACCTAATATATATAGGTGCTGTATATGCGATTAACGATGTGAAACAACGCGATGAAAACGGTACAGTAATTGGGAAACCTTATCGTTGGATTTTCGGCTTGGTTTATACCAGCACCCCGGGGAGAAATTTTCCCTTACCCCTAATTAATTTTTTTAGAAAACCTAACGATACTTGGTCATACACTTTGGGTGTGCCGAAGACTTTATTAAGATATTCGTTTAATGATAAGCACCATCTTCATGCTTTCGCTTCCTTAGATAATCATTTCGCAAATATTCAAAACAATATACGTATAGATAATGTAAACCGCGTAGGCGAAAATATTTCTATGACCAACGTTACTTTAGGTCTAGGATATGAGTTTTATTTTACCGACCATTTACAATATTATTTGTATGTTGGCCATACAGTTTATAATGAATACAGAATAAGAGACAATAACCGTGACGATGTTTATGTTATTGAAAACGATAATACTTGGTACATTCGTTCAGGGCTTAAATTTAAAATATAAATGGGAAAAATTTTAATCATAGAAGATGAAGCAGCCATTAGGAGGGTGCTTAAAAAAATATTAACCGAGGAGAACAAAAATTATGAAGTCAGTGAAGCCGAAGATGGCTTGATAGGAATAGAACTCATAAAGAACAACGACTATGATTTGGTATTATGCGATATCAAAATGCCAAAAATGGACGGTGTTGAGGTGCTCGATGCAGTCATGAAGATAAAGCCTGAAATTCCTATGGTCATGATATCTGGCCATGGTGATTTAGAAACCGCAGTAGAAACCATGCGTAAGGGAGCATTTGATTATATCGCCAAACCACCAGACCTCAATCGATTACTCAACACTGTGCGCCACGCGCTAGACAGAAAATCATTGGTTACCGAAAATAAACGCCTAAAAAAGAAGGTAAGTAAAAATTACCAAATGATTGGTGAATCGCCAGCTATAGTACAAATAAAGGAAATCATAGAAAAAGTGGCGCCAACCGAGGCTAGGGTACTTATAACTGGGCAAAACGGTACCGGTAAAGAATTGGTAGCACACTGGTTGCACCAAAAAAGTGAACGAGCCAAAGGGCCAATGATTGAGGTGAATTGCGCTGCTATTCCAAGTGAATTGATCGAAAGTGAACTTTTTGGTCACGTAAAAGGTGCGTTTACTTCTGCCAACAAAGACCGCGCAGGTAAATTTGAAGCGGCTAATGGCGGTACTTTGTTTCTCGATGAAATAGGCGATATGAGTCTATCCGCACAAGCTAAAGTTCTGCGAGCTTTACAAGAGAATAAGGTGCAAAGGGTAGGATCAGATAAAGATTTAAAAGTTGATGTACGCGTAGTTGCAGCCACCAATAAAAATTTAAAGGAAGAAATAAAAGCCAAGCGTTTTAGAGAAGATTTATACCATAGGCTAGCGGTTATTCTTATTGCTGTTCCTAACTTAAACGATAGAAGAGAAGATATTCCTAGTTTAGTGAATTATTTTTCAGAAAAAATAGCCAAAGAACAGGGCACTACGCCCAAAACCTTTAGTGAGGACGCTTTAAGCCAACTTAAAGATTATGATTGGACAGGTAATATTCGGGAGTTACGAAACGTGGTTGAGCGCTTGATGATTTTGGGAGGAAAAGAAATCACTCAACGCGATGTTGAAGCTTTTGCGAGCAAATAAAAAATCCATTTAAGTAAAAAAAGCAGCTGTAAGGCTGCTTTTTTTATTCTATATTTTGCTGGTCTTCGTATTCAGGATGCTTTTTAGGGTCGTATTTTAAGAAATACATAGTTTTACCATCTTCTCTATTCCAAGTGTGAAATAATTCAAAGCCAAATTTTTGATATACAATGGTATTTCGGCGCATTTGCGTTTCTGCAAATAGGGGCAAATTTAACTTATGCGCTCGTCTTAAAAACTCATCTTTCATTTGTTTAGCTACCTGTGTGTCTGCACCGCGATTATCTTTGCTAATGCCCCAGAACCAGCAATATAAATAATCTTGGTTGGCTGGTCTTTGCTGGCGTACATATTTTTGGTTTCGTAAAATTTTAGGAATATTTTTGAAACCCGTTACATGGTAAACCAACTTTAAATCTTCCCATTTATCTTTGAAAAAATTAGGCTTGTCTTTACTGTTTTGAATAACAATACCAATACCCATCTCATTTTCAGATAACACCAACGCGTCTTTAGCTATTGCTTTATCAATCATATAAGTAGCTAAATATTTGAACCGCTGTTCGGTTTTCGCATCTTTCTTTACGATTTCCATAGAGGTTGGCGTCTCTTTCAAAATCTCGGCCATGCGCTCTACGATAGTATTTTTGTCCAAATCAAAATGTTTTAAGGCGCAAAGATACTGAATTCACTTTTATTTTAATAGGGCTCTTCTGGTTTATCGAGAATACTAAGGTATGTTGTGAGATTTGTTTTACTTTTAAGCCAGATACTCATCAGACAGCTATAGCTATAATACTAAACATTATGAAATCAATTGATATAAACGATTTTATCGCTTCAGAAAATTTGAATTTAAAAAATGCACCTACTCACATCGATTTAGGAGCAACCAATAAGGAGGCTAAACGAGCCCTTAAGCCTATCCGTAAAGAGCTTGCTGCCTGGCAAGATAAATTATATGCACACGGTAAATATTCGGTTTTGGTCTGTTTACAGGGAATGGATACGGCAGGAAAAGATAGTTTGATCCGAGAGGTTTTTCAAGGCTTTAATTCACGTGGGGTGGTAGTACATAGCTTTAAAACTCCTTCTAAAAATGAATTGAAGCACGACTATCTATGGAGACACTACAAGAGTTTGCCAGAGCGTGGAAAATTCGGGATTTTTAATCGAACCCACTATGAAAATGTTTTGGTAACTCGCGTGCATCCCGAGTACATCCTAAATGAAAATTTGCCGCAAATTAATTCCGTAAAGGATATCACGCCTAAATTTTGGGAAAAACGCTTTGCGGAAATCAACTCGTTTGAACAAACGTTGGTTCAAAATGGTACGCTTATTTTTAAATTTTTTCTTCATCTTTCTAAAGAAGAACAAAAAAATAGACTGCTGCGGCGTTTACATAAACCCGAAAAAAACTGGAAATTTTCACCCGGAGATATTGAAGAACGCAAACTGTGGGACAACTACCAAGACTGCTATCAAGAAGCCATTCAAAAAACCAGTACTCCAGTAGCCCCCTGGTATATCATCCCAGCCGATAATAAAAAATACGCACGCTATTTGGTGGCTAAAATTTTGTTTGAACGCCTTACCACTTTCAAAGATGTTAAAGAACCCATGCTACCGCTAGATATTAAAAGTGAGTTGACCAATTATATTAAAGAACTTGAACAAGAGACAAATTAACATAGTTTTATTACGCTGGGTTTGCTGGACTTTTTAAATAGGTCTTATTTTTGGTAAAAACCACGTTTATGCCACTTTTAGGATCTATTATTAAAAAAGTTATCGATGTAAGCGGTACGCTCAATCAAAATTCAAACCCGGTTAAAGAACAAGAAGAAGTTTTAATGCACTTGCTTAAAACGGCTCAAGATACCGCATTTGGCAAGTATTATGGCTTTAAAGAATTGTTAGCTACAGAAGAGCCTGTTGCCGCTTTTCAAGAAACCGTTCCTTATTTTGATTATCATCAAATGCAAGAGCGTTGGTGGGGGCAAACCCAAAAGGGACTTCCTGATATCACTTGGCCTGGTGCTCCAGAATACTTTGCGTTAAGCTCAGGCACCACCGGCAAAACAAGTAAACGTATTCCGGTAACCGATGAAATGATAGAAGCTATTCGTCAAGCCGGGATAAAGCAGGTGAGCGCTTTAGCTAATTTTGAGCTGCCCGCTGATTTTTTTGAAAAAGAGATCATGATGTTGGGGAGTAGCACCAACCTACAACAAAATCAGGGGCACCTCGAAGGTGAAATAAGTGGTATTAGTGCTAGTAATATTCCTTTTTGGTTTAAAGGCTATTATAAACCAGGTGAAGAAATTGCTCAAATAGACGATTGGGATGAGAGGGTAAAGCACATAGCCGAAAACGCTAAAAATTGGGATATCGGTGCCCTAAGTGGGATTCCATCTTGGATGGAGCTAATGCTAAAAGAGGTAATTAAGTATCACGGGGTAAATAATATTCATGAAGTTTGGCCTAATTTACAAGTTTATACCTCGGGAGGGGTGGCTTTTGAACCCTATGAAAAAAGTTTTAATGCCCTGCTGGGTAAACCAATAACTGTAATTGATACCTATTTGGCTTCAGAAGGATTTTTAGCTTTTCAAAATCGTCCCGAAACAACCGCCATGAAATTGGTTACCGATAATGGAGTGTATTTTGAATTTGTACCTTTTAAGCCAGACTACATTAACGCCGATGGTTCATTGTGTCAAGATGCCCCTGTTTTAAGGCTCGATCAAGTCGAAGAAAACGTAGATTATGTATTGCTTATTAGTACCGTTTCGGGAGCTTGGAGGTATTTAATTGGCGATACCATTGCCTTTACGGATGTAAGTAAGGCCGAAATAAAAATTACGGGTAGAACTAAGTTCTTCCTTAATGTAGTCGGCTCTCAGCTTTCTGTGAATAAGATGAATCAGGCTATCCAAGAGCTTGAAAAACAATTCAGCATAAAACTACCCGAATTTACCGTGAGTGCTGTTAAAGAAAATGATGAATTTTATCATGTTTGGCACCTAGGAGTTAATGAAAAAGGAATAATTGAAAACGAGAAGCTCGCTCAAGCCTTAGATGAGAATTTAAAAGCGGCGAATAAAAACTACCGCGTAGCCAGATCTAAAGCACTCAAGGGTATAAAAGTACATACCATTCCGCTCGACCTATTTTATGAATGGAGTGGTGCCAATAAGAAAAAAGGCGGACAAGTAAAAATGGAGAAAGTGATGGATGAAGAAAAATATACCGCTTTTAGAGATTTTGTAAAAAGTCACTTATAGCGCCCGTTTTTGAATTACTTTTTTTGCTACTTCTTGCTCTAGTTTATCAGCCCCTAGCTCATTTACAAGTTCCATGATTTCTTCGGGAGACATATATAGGTTTTTAATTCGGGCTTTGTATGCAGGTGAAAGGTCTGCATTATTCAAAATAAAATTTTTGGTGGCTAAAATATAGTCTTTCATACCGTGTTTTATGGCATATGTATCAGCGGTGCGCTCAACTTCTTGAATGTGAGCGGTAGAAAATAAATATTTAAGTCCGAATACTGCCATTCCCAAAGTGCCACGATCGCGATAATCCATCACGTGCCCTAACTCGTGACCAATCCAGCCAATAAGTACATCGTCCTCCACATCTAAAATAGAAAATTCTTCATCTTCAATATGAAATTTTTCAGAAATAAAAATTATATAAGCTCTATTTTTTCGGCTTTTAAGAAAACTTGCAAAGCTAGGTTGCGCTTGCATAGTCGATTTTTTAATCTCTTTTTTAAACCGAAATGCAATGGGCGTATCTTTGAGTTGCGGGTAATGGGATAGAGCAACTTCAACTTGATCTTTTATGGAAAGCGGTATTTCTTTGTTGGTGTAATTTTGCATAATTTATTTTAAAAATTATTTTTTTTTTTAAAGTATATATATATATTCGTTATGTATAACTAAAACTATTTATTATGAGTATGAAAAATTTTTTTTTAAGTTTAATTTAAGTGATGTCGTTAATGTCATGTTCCAATGATGATAACTCTAAAATTCAATCATCAGAACCTATGCAATTTATCAAATTAGATATTAATTATGATGAAAACAGTACAAATAGTACCTTTTCTGAAAATAATTATGAAATTTATGAAAAAGAAACTACTGTGAAAAATACAGAAACTGGTGAGGTTTTTAATGTGACTTTTTTAATTGGTTTATCAGATTATGATGATAGATTATATTCTTTAGAAGTTAGCGATAATTTTCTAGAAGCAGGAAATATTACCAGAGAAGAATTACAATCTGAAATTAATAATGTTGTTAATGGAGATCCGGAAGAACCAAAGCTTTCTCCACATGCATCTTGTATTCAATGGTGTAATCAACATTATACAGATGAAAATGGAGAAAAGATTAAAGGTAGAGGAGGTTGTAAAGCAGGTTGTTGGGTAGATACTACTGTTAGAATTATAGAGGCACTAGTGCCATTTGCGTAAATAGAATTTTAAAGCCCTATCCTTCTGATATAGGGCTTTAATTTTTTAAAATTTATTATTATAAAAATTGGAAAGATACTTTTAAAAATATTTGAAAGAGCTTTTTTATATAAACATATGAAGAAAATTTTTTTTTATTTTTTTTTACTATCTCTTTTTTTTACTTCTTGCAGTAGAATATACCTTGGTTTAGTAAGTTCTAAAAGTGTAAAAACAGAAACTTTTTATAATGAAGAATTAGATAAAACATTGGTATGTTTTCCTATGGTTCACCTTAATAAACCGGAATTTTATGAAGATGTAAGAAAGAAGTTAACCAATTTACGTGAAGAAGGTTATGTGGTTTATTATGAGGGAATAAAGTTTGATAGTTTGCAAATGTCGAAACCTAAAATTGATAGTTTAAAACGAAAAATGCGAAAGTTGTTAGGTTTTAATTTTACTAATTATAAAGACTCAACTAATAAATCATTTCCAAAATTTTTTAAAAACAAAAAATATGCTTTGCAGACAAGAGAATCTATAGGCATAAATGAGAATGACATTAATGTAGATTTCTCCGTTTCAGAAATCATTACTAATTATGAAACCAATCACGGTAAAATAATTTTAACAGATTGTGATTTAGAAACTCCGCTTAACGATAAATATGAATGTGATGTTCTACCAGAAATTTATAAAGATGAAGTTATTCTATATGCTAGAAATGATAAAATTCGTCAAGCAGTCAAGAAAAGTCCTTATCAAAAAATAGCACTTGTTTACGGTAAAATGCATTTTACAAATGCTTTGTATGGGAGTTTTCAAGGAAAAGAAGGCTACAAATGGATAGATAAATGATGAAGTTTAAGTTTCTAAAACTTCATTATATTTTAAAATAGAATTCCGCTAATTCCAATATCTTTGCACGCCAAATAAAATCGAGCGATGCATCTTACTGCTTACACAAAAGAATTCAAAAAGAACCTAACCATCGCTTTACCAGTGATGTTGGGTCAATTGGGTCATGTATTAGTTGGTCTTGCCGATAATATTATGGTTGGTAAGCTGGGTGCTGCCCCTTTGGCAGCGGTTTCTCTGGGTAATTCATTGGTTTTTATTGCGCTTTCTATTGGGGTCGGATTTAGTTTTGCCATTACACCTTTGATTGCCGAGGCCGATGGTGCTAGTAATATAGAAAAAGGTCGTTCTTACTTTCAACACGGTATCATCATGTGCTTAACAACAGGTGTTGCGCTGTTTCTAGCACTTTGGCTTGCCAAACCTGTATTGTTCTATCTCAATCAGCCCGATGAGGTGGTGCAATTAGCAATGCCTTATTTAGATATTGTAGCGTTCTCAATGATTCCACTAATGGTTTTTCAGGGTTTTAAGCAATTTGGCGACGGGTTATCACAAACAAAATACGCGATGTATGCTACCATTGGGGCCAATGTGGTTAACGTACTTTTTAATTATTTGCTCATTTATGGAATATGGATTTTTCCGAGATTAGAGCTAGAAGGTGCCGCTTTAGGGACTTTGATTTCGCGTTTCTTTATGCTTTTCTTCTTGTATTATATTTTAAGATCAAAAAAGAAATTTGCTACCTACTTCGTTTGGGCGAAAAAATCATTACAAAAGAAAGTATTTAAACGCTTGTTTAATTTAGGCTTTCCCACTGCTTTACAAATGCTTTTTGAGGTGGGTGTTTTTACCGGTTCGGTTTTTCTTGCAGGTACCTTGGGTACAGATCCTCAAGCGGCAAATCAAGTGGCTTTAAACTTAGCTTCCATGACATTTATGATTGCTGTAGGTTTAGGCGTAACCGCAACCATTCGGGTGGGTAATCAAAAAGGGAAAAAGGCCTTCAAAGAGCTAAGACGAATCGCTTTATCTACGTTTTTGTTAGTATTTTTAATCGAAGCCGTTTTTGCCGTAGGTTTTATCGTGCTTAAAGATTGGTTGCCTACTTTTTATATAGACAATACACAAGTAATTTATCTAGCCTCTCAATTGCTTATCATAGCCGCTTTATTTCAGTTAAGTGACGGTTTGCAAGTTGTTATTTTAGGTGCTTTACGCGGATTGCAAGACGTAAAAATACCTACTTTGTTTTGTTTTATTGCCTATTGGGTAATAGGGTTTCCTATTTGTTTCTTTCTCGGCAAAGAAGATGTACTAGGAAGTATGGGAATCTGGATTGGTCTTTTGGTTGGGCTTTCTGCTTCGGCGGTAATGCTATACTTTAGATTTAACTACCTTAGCAAAAAATTAATTGAAAAAGGAAGTATTTCTTTACCTTTATAAAAAATTCAAACTATGGAATTTCCAAAATTTTTACTAGCCGATAATACCGATTTTCCCGAGGCTATATTTATTGTGCATACCGACTACCCAAGGTTTATCATCAATTTGCAAAACGACGAGATTGAATGGCTGGAGGAGTTTGATGCACACGATCAAAAAGAACTGGAAAGTGAAGTAGAAAATTTAATCGAAGAGGCTTCGCAGTTTTACGACCGTGAAGTGGCACGCTATCAAGAATAAAACTATGCCCACTATAGAACAACTGCTGCAATGGGACCAAGAGCTTTTCTTGTATCTGAATAACTTAGGTACGCCTACTTGGGATTGGTTCTGGATTTTTATAACGCATAAGTTTGCTGCTATACCCATGTATGCCTACTTGCTGTATTTACTTTATAAAAACTATAACTTAAAAACACTCGGAATTACGCTGGTTTTTATCGCGCTTTTAATAACGGCTACAGATCAATTGGCTAATGTATTCAAAGATGCCTTTGCCAGACCCCGACCATGTAAAGAAGATTTTATGGCTCAAGGCCGATTTTTAATGGATTATTGCGGTAAGTACGGTTATTTTTCTGCACATGCAGCCAGCTCAACAGCTTTAGCCATCTTTCTAGGTAACATTCTAAAAAAATGGTATAAGCTAGCTTTTCCCTTGTTATTTATTTGGGCCATGTTGGTCAGCTATAGCCGTATTTATGTAGGTAAACATTACCCAGGAGATGTTATAACGGGTATACTCATTGGGAGTATAATTGGGTTTTTATTTTATAAACTGCATCAAATCAGTATAAATAAGCTAAACGCTAAAGTTTAGCTTATTTCTTTGTGCAATTGGAGTAAATCAAAAGCGGCTTCAAACGGAGAAATTTCTTGCCGCTCTAGAGCTTCTATTTTTTCAGCCAAAGCTTGCTTTATTTTTGGGTTGGCATAAAAGTCCGCTTTTAATTGGTCTTGTATGGTTTGTAAAAGCCAATGCTTGTTTTGCTCTAAACGCAATTGTTCAAAATACCCGTTGCCTTTGGTTAATTTAAAATAAGTCTCTAGCATTTCCCATATGCGGTCTATACCTTTTTGATGCAAGCCACTAGCCATTTTTACCAAAGGTTTCCAAGTACTTTCCTTGGTCGGGTAAAGATGCAGCGCTTTTTTAAATTCTGCTTGGGCTTGTCGCGCCGGCTTTAAGTTCTCGCCATCAGCTTTATTAATAACAATAGCATCGGCCATTTCCATAATACCGCGTTTAATACCCTGTAATTCGTCACCCGCACCAGCCAATTTGAGCAACAAAAAAAAGTCGGTCATACTATGCACCAAGGTTTCACTTTGTCCCACGCCCACGGTTTCGATTAAAATAACATCAAAGCCTGCCGCTTCGCATAAAATAACCGATTCACGTGTTTTCTGTGCAACCCCACCAAGCGAATCTCCCGATGCCGTTGGCCGAATAAAAGCATTCTCTTGTTTTACTAATTCTTCCATGCGGGTTTTGTCGCCCAAAATACTTCCGTGCGAAACGCTACTGGTAGGGTCTACAGCCAAAACGGCAACTTTCTTTTCATGTTTATCGATAAGATAATTACCAAAGGCTTCAATAAATGTACTCTTACCCACACCTGGCACCCCCGTAATGCCTATGCGAATAGATTTTCCCGATGCAGGCAAACAGGTGTTGATAATCGTTTTTACCGATTCAAAATGCTTCTCCTGTTTGCTTTCAACTAGGGTAATGCCTTGACTCAATGCTGTTTTATTACCGGCTAAAATCTGCTGGGCTAAATCGGTGGCATCAATGCGTTTTTTTCGTAAAGCCTTAATGCGTGCCGCACTTTTGGCACCAATAGATTGAGAGTGCTGTGATGTCTTTTCGCTTAAAGCGGATTTGTTTTTCTTGGGGGTGGGCATATACATTTTTATTTAGCACAAATTTATGAATTCATTCTTGAAAACGGATGAAAAGCTTTTTATCTTCAAGCCATAAATTAAACCTTAAATTTTAAACAAGATGAAAACTTTTTATACAGAACAAGCCACCGCAAAAGGAGGTAGAGCCGGACACGTAAAAACCGAAGACGGTAAGATAGATATGAACTTGAGTGTTCCTAAAGCCATGGGCGGAGACGATGGTGATGGAGTAAACCCAGAGCACTTTTTTGCTTGCGCTTATTCGGCTTGTTATGGGGGTGCGCTTGAGGCTGTGGCTAAAGAAGATAATATAGATTTAGGCGATTATAGCGTTTCGGCTTCGGTGAGTATTGGGCGCACAGATGAAGGTGACTTTCAATTGGCCGTAATCTTAGATTCTTATCTACCAACAGTTGATGTTGAAACAGGAGAAAAATTAGTGAATAAAGCACACGAAATTTGTCCGTTTTCTCGCGCTACACGAGATAATATCGACGTGACATTAAATCTGTTGTTAGACGAGTAATCTAATAAATATTTATTCAAGAAAAAGCCTAGTTGCTCTTGCATCTAGGCTTTTTTGTTGAGTTTATCAAATGCAAAGCTTACTTGGGTTTGGTCCCAACTAAAAACCATATAATGCAAATGGTTTTGTTTTTCAAAATGAATACTAAAGCGTTCTACGGTCTCGGGTAATTTTTGGGTTGGTACTTCAATGATTAAAGCATCATAAGCTTCGTCTCGAGCGGCTTCTTGTGTACTTAAATCAATACCCCAAGCATACATCTTTTTATTAAAAATAATTTTCCAAGAATCCGGTTGGGGTATCGTCCATAGAGTATATCGTCCCGCCTCGAGCAGCGAACCGTCAACTTGAACAGCTTGATTTACAGAAAAGGTAGTAGCTTCGTTAGCTCCTGTTCGCCAAACTTGGTTGAAAGGTACTAGCTCGCCAAAAATCTCCCTACCTCGTTTTGCGGGGCGGTTGTAAAAAACTTCTACTTTTAAATTTCCTGTACGATAATGTACGGTTTCCTCAGGACTATGTGATTTGGTTTGATTTTTGATTAAAAAGAAGCCAATGATGCCTCCAATAAGCAGAATAAGGAAGATACGAATACTTCTTTTCATATTTTTTAAGTGAAGATAAAAATTTTTTAGAAACTGCAACAATAAGAAAAGGCCATCGTATTTAAAAATGAATAGAAACTAATTAAGCTTTATTTTGTTTCAAAACGATTTAATCGAACGCTGCCGAAAGCAAGACAGACGCGCACAGTTGAAGATTTATAACAAATACTGTGATGCCATGTATTATGTCGCCTTGAGATTTTTAAAAAATCAACACGAGGCCGAAGAGGCGATGCAAGAAGGTTTTATCAAAGCCTTTTCAAAACTGCATCAATTTACAGGAGAAGTTACTTTTGGCGCTTGGTTAAAACGAATCGTGATTAATACTAGCTTAGATATGCTTAAAGCTAAAAAGTTAAATTTAATTGCGATTAACGAGCAAACCTTAGGTAAGGTAGAAGAAGAAGATAATTGGAGTATTGCAGACGAGATAAGTGTTGAGCAGGTTAAAGACTGTATTGCTCAATTACCCGATAAATATCGCTTTGCATTAATGCTCTTTTTAATCGAAGGTTATGACCACGAAGAAATAGCGCAAATTTTGAATATAACACAAGTATCGTCGCGTACACTTGTGCACCGAGGAAAGAAAAAGTTGCAAGAACAATTAAAACATATTTACCATGGCACAGGATCTTAGAGAAATGTTGCAGTTTGAGGCCCAGAAAAAAGCAAATCCGCCCCTGGCAGATGGACATAAAGATAGATTTTTAAGTCGGTTGGAGGCTGAGTTTCCTGAATCTCAAAAGAAAAGAGACTATTTTCTTTGGTATAAAATTGCTGCTGTTATAGTAGTGGCGTTGGTAAGCGGAGTGCTGTTTTGGCCTACATCGTCGCAATTAAATCAAGAGCAGTTGGTTGAAGGTCAGTCTGTGAATCCAGGCAGTCTTCCTGTTGTGCCAGCTACTATGTTGAGCCAGAGTTCGCCAGAATTTAAAAAGATAGAAGATTTTTATCTGGCCAACTTGCATACAGAGCTCGCCGCTTTAACCATTACCTCAGAAAATAAAGAATTAATAGATGATTTTATGCTACAATTAGAGCAACTCGATGACGAATACCTAAGGCTTAATGAAGAAATTAAAGAATATGGCGTGAGCGAGGCCTCTATAGGTACGCTTATTCAAAACTTAGAGCTAAGACTCGACTTGTTAAAACGACTAAAAAGTAAATTAAAATCCCTTAAACAAGAGCAGCAGCAACAGTTAACGGGAATAAGCATATAGCATGAGAAAATTAGCTATTTATTATTGTAAAGTGTTAATCCTTAGTTTTTTTGGTTTGACGACTACTGCTTTGGTAGCCCAAAAAACCACATTATTACACGAAAAACTAGAGGTTAATGCCAAACCGAGTTTAGATTTAGAGTCTAGGCACACCCGAGTTATCATTGAAACTTGGGACCAAAATAGAACCGAGATTGAAGCCTTTGTTGAAGGTATAGATTTGTCTGAAAAACAAATCGAACAAATTAAAAAACTCTGGGGGGTGAGCTTTAAAGCGGATAAAGACCGTATTTTTTTGCGTTCTTTTGCTCGGCCTGCACAGCAAATCGCCTACGAATTACAAAAAGCAACATTGACCAGCGAAACAGCAGCAGATTATCCTAAGCCAGGCGAAATGAAATTGATGCAGAATTTGCTAGCCGAGTTAAATGCGCTTAATATTACCACTAGCGCACTTCAAAACATCAGTAAACTCAAATTTGATTATAGCGCCTACCAGAAGCAAGGAAAAGAATACTTAAGGGCTTATGAAAATTTGGTGTTATCTTTCTTAGAAGATAAAGAAAATGCCGCAGTGCTTCAACGTCAATCTGAATTGCAAAAAAATGCAGGCAATCAAACCTGGCGCCAAGAGTTAGAGCGCAAAATGCAGCAAATGGAAGCCCAGTTCAATGAAAGAATTACCGCTTGGTCAATGAGCGAAAATAATTCCAATACGCACATAAAAAAAGAGGTTATAGAGCATCCTGACGGAAGAAAAACAACCCAAATTTTTATGGTTTCTACGCTGAGTCCTAATGCAAATAAGTCAGCAGAGAAAACCTTAATCGTTCCTACTATAAAAATTAAAATTCCTTCACAATCTAGTATAAAAATCAATCAGCGCTATGGCAGTTTAGATATGCTAAAACCGGTTAGTAACCTTCAGGTGCAATTGGCCTATGCATCGCTTAAAGCGGATTTGATAACAGGAGAAAACAACAGGGTAGAGGTAGCTTATGCTCCCATAAATATTAGTTTTTGGGAACACGGAGAACTGCATTTAAACTATGTAAAAAAAGCTCAAATAGGCAAGGTGAAAAGTATGGCCTTAAGAGCGAACGCAAGTGATTTAAGTATAGAAGAGTGGAATGGCTTTGGTAGATTAACCAGTGCCTTCGGACAGATAAAAATTTTGAAAATAGGAGCCGATTTTAATCGTCTTGATATGAACTTGAGTAATACCGATATGAGTATAGCAATGCCAAAACTGGCCTTTGAGCTCAATTATACGGGTAGTAAAAGCAATTTGAAACTACCCACTAGTATTAAAGTTACTCGAGATAACACTTATGGCACAGAGTTGGTTACAGGTTACTTTAAAGATAAAGCAACCGATAATCGAATCAATCTCGATGTGAAATTTAGTAAAGTTGTTTTTAATTAGTTTTTTTATTTGGTTTTTGTGTAAAAATAGTTTTGCTTTATAAGTGAAACTATTTTTTTTATGTCTAATAAACCTTCTTTAGCTTTTTTATCATCGCTTACTACGGATTTTACACCGGTAATTAAAGGCTTTTCACATCAGACTTATATTCCTTTAGACCTTTCAATTCATCAAAAATTGTTTAGTACCACGGCTCTGTTTCACCCGGAGCAAATGCAAGATCACTTGACGAAATGGTTGCATAAAAAAGGAGCTCAAGTCGCTTTTGGCGGATATATGGAATTGCGACAAATTTATGATCGGAGTATGCATTTTTTGACAGATGAAGCACAAAAGAGAAATTTACACCTGGGGGTTGATTTTTGGGCACCTGCAGAAACACCTGTTGTGGCTCCTATAGCCGGTCGTGTGCACAGTTTAGCGAACAATGAAGGGTACGGAAATTATGGTCCAACACTACTTTTAGAACATCAAATAAATGGGCGTCAATTCTTCAGTTTATACGGTCATTTGAGTATAGCCAGTCTATCGCTTCTAAAACAAGGCGATTTTGTAAAAGCAGGAGGTACCATTGGTTTTCTAGGAGAGACATTGGTAAATGGTGATTATGCGCCGCATTTACATTTTCAATTGATTTTAGATCTTGAAAATTATGAGGGAGATTATCCAGGCGTAGCAACGGCTTTAGAAAAGCCCTACTACCTGAAAAATTGTCCCGATCCTAATTTACTGCTAAAATATAAATCCGCGTAAGCTACTTTTTCTTGACAAAAAGCGCTACTAGGGCAGAAGTCACAATACCCATGGCCAAGGCAAAGAATATAGATTGTATGATATAGCTGCGCATACTAAAATATTGCTTGGCTAAATCTGGATTCATATTACGTTGCTCGATGGCGTATTCGGTGGCATTTTTAAAATAATCGGGAGTTATAAAGGTGGCTCCGATGTATTGTACTAGTGGGGATAGAAGCGCAACTATTGCCGATAAAACGGCACCAGAGATCATGGCTTGCGACCAAGTGATTTTGCCATTATAAAACCATTCTCTTTTTTGTCGTAATGCGAGGTAATACAACAATATATAAGGTATAGCGATTAAGTTGGTGTAAATGGGATGTAAATCGATATGCTGGTCGTGAAGCCCTACACCTTTTTCTATACTTAACCAGAATAATGTTAGAATACTAAAGTAAATGGCCCATTTAAATTCTATTTTAAAATTTTTCATGCGAGTTGCTCTGTTGACTTATTGTATGAAGTAAAAATACAAAATGCGGCCTTATCAAAAAAAGTTCTACAAAAGACTTTTAAGGTATAAGACCGCTTTGTTTTTAAAAGGTATGGTGTTTTAGTGTTTAGTTAAAACCCATTGCCCTTTTTCTAATAAGGGGATCGCTTGTTTGTATTTTAAAGTTTTGCTTTCTCCAGTGGCAACATTGCGAATAGTCACCTTGTCATTGCGACCGATTTTAGGTTGTTCACGAACAATGGTTTCGGTTACTTGTGGTTGTTGTGAGGCTTGTTGACCCGCGGCTCTGTTTTGAGCGGCACGCTCATCCATATTAGGGATTTCCTCTTTAGAAGTCTCTAGATTTTCTTTAGGTCTTTGCTCTCTAGCTTCTTGAATATTGGTTTCTTGCTGAGGTATTTCTCCTTTAAACAAGAAAGAAATCACCTCTTTATTTACCTCGTCTAGCATTGCTTTAAACAATTCAAACGCCTCAAATTTATAAATAAGCAAGGGGTCTTTTTGTTCGTGAACCGCAAGTTGTACACTTTGCTTTAATTCATCCATTTTACGCAAATGGGTTTTCCAAGCATCATCGATAATAGCCAAAGTGATATTTTTCTCGAAATCTTGAACCAATTGTTTACCTTCGGTTTCATAAGCCATTTTTAAATTGGTGGCAACCTGTAAGGTTTTTTGACCATCAGAGAAAGGTACTCCAATACGCTCAAAACGATCACCTTGGGTTTCAAAAATTTGTTTTATTACAGGATAAGCTCTATCTGCATTAGCCCGCATACGCTCTTCGTAATTGGCATAAGCAGCTTTATAAACTTTACCCGCTAACTCTTGTGGCTTTAGTTTTTCAAAAGTTTTTTCATCTACAGGAGAATCCATAGAGAAATAACGAATCAACTCAAATTCAAAGTTTTTAAAATCAGCAGCATTTTTGTTGGTTTCGGTAATCGATTCCGATAGATCGAAAATCATATTGGCCAAATCAACACGTAAACGCTCCCCGAATAGAGCGTGGTATCTACGCTTGTAAATCACTTCACGCTGCGCATTCATCACATCATCATATTCTAACAAGCGCTTTCTTACACCAAAATTGTTTTCCTCTACTTTTTTCTGGGCGCGTTCTATAGATTTAGAAATCATACCATGTTGTATCACCTCACCTTCTTCAAGCCCCATGCGGTCCATTAATTTAGCAATACGTTCACTACCAAATAGGCGCATTAAGTTATCTTCTAAAGAAACGTAGAATTGTGAGCTACCTGGATCTCCTTGACGACCAGCACGACCTCTTAACTGTCTGTCTACTCGTCTCGAATCGTGGCGTTCGGTACCAATAATGGCCAAACCACCAGCTTCTTTCACTTCTTTACTCAGTTTAATATCGGTACCACGACCAGCCATATTGGTTGCAATGGTTACCACTCCAGCTTTACCCGCTTCTTCTACAATATCTGCTTCTTTCTTGTGTAATTTTGCATTCAATACATTATGCGGCACATTTCTTATTTTAAGCATACGGCTAAGCAGCTCTGAAATATCTACCGAGGTTGTACCTATAAGTACGGGGCGTCCTGCTTGAGATAATTTGGTTACCTCCTCAATAACTGCATTGTATTTTTCGCGTTTGGTTTTGTATACCAAATCGTCTTTATCTTTACGTGCAATAGGACGGTTGGTAGGAATTTCAACAACATCTAATTCATAAATTTCCCAGAATTCGCCCGCCTCGGTTACCGCTGTACCGGTCATACCCGATAACTTGCCGTACATTCTAAAGTAATTTTGTAAGGTTACGGTAGCAAAGGTTTGCGTGGCATCTTCAATCTTTACATTCTCCTTGGCCTCAATAGCTTGGTGTAACCCGTCGCTATATCTACGTCCATCCATAATACGCCCTGTCTGCTCATCTACAATCTTCACCTTATTGTCCATCACCACATACTCGGTATCTTTTTCAAAAAGCGTATAGGCTTTTAAAAGTTGGCGCAGGGTGTGAATTCTTTCGCTTTTTACACTATAATCTCTAAAGAGTTCTTCTTTTAAAGCAGCTTCTTCTTCTTTAGGTAGATTTTTTTGCTCAATTTTAGAGATTTCCATACCAATCTCGGGCATCACAAAAAAGTTAGGATCTTCTTTACCCGATAAAAACTCAACTCCCTTATCGGTTAAGTCAATTTGGTTGTTTTTCTCTTCAATCACAAAATACAACTCAGCGTCTACTTTAGGCATCTCGCGGTTGTTGTCTTGCATATAGTGATTTTCGGTTTTTTGCAGTAGTTGCTTAATACCTTCTTCACTTAAAAATTTGATTAATGCTTTGTTTTTAGGTAATCCGCGGAAAACGCGAAGCAATAAAAATCCACCTTGTTTGGTATCTCCTGCAGCGATGAGCTTTTTGGCTTCTGCCAATACGCCAACTAGATACTTGCGCTGAACTTCAACTATTTTACTGATTTGAGGTTTTAGCGCATCAAATTCGTGCACATCTCCTTTAGGCACCGGTCCCGAAATAATAAGTGGAGTTCGAGCATCATCAATCAATACCGAATCGACCTCATCTACAATGGCATAGTTGTGCTTACGCTGAACTAAATCATTAGGGGAGTGACTCATATTATCACGCAGGTAGTCAAAACCAAACTCGTTGTTGGTACCATAGGTAATATCGGCATTATAAGCTTTTCTTCTAGCTTCAGAATTAGGTTTATGATAATCGATACAATCTACCGTAAGCCCATGGAATTGGAAAATCGGGGCCATCCAAGCGCTATCTCGTTTGGCCAAGTAATCGTTTACCGTTACCAAGTGTACACCCTTTCCGGTTAATGCATTAAGGTATACCGGTAGGGTTGCCACTAAGGTTTTCCCTTCACCCGTTTGCATTTCGGCAATTTTACCTTGGTGCATGGCGATACCACCAATCAACTGCACGTCGTAATGAATCATATCCCACTGCACTTCTTTACCGGCGGCATCCCATCGGTTTAACCAAATGGCTTTATCTTCTCCCTCTAGACTTACATAGTCTTTGCTGGCCGAAAGTTCGCGATCATAGGCGGTGGCAGTTACCTCTAAACGCTCGTTATGGCAAAAGCGTTTGGCGGTTTCTTTAACCGTTGCAAAAGCTTCTGGTAATATATCATTTAAAACTTGCTCAGAAACCGTATAAACCTCTTTCTCGAGGCTGTCTATTTTATTGTAATGGTCTTCTTTAAGGTTGATGTCTTCTTCTTGACTAGCTTTTTCTTTTAAAGCCGCAATTTCTTCGGTTAAATTTTGGGTAGCCGCTTTTATTTTAGCTTTAAAATCGCTTGTTTTCTGCCTTAATTGATCGAGGCTAAGTTGTTCAAAGTCTTTTTCTAAAGCTTTGATTTTTTCTACAATAGGTTTGATGGCTTTGATGTCTTTTTCAGACTTGTCGCCAATAAATACTTTTAATACCGAGTCTAAAAACCCCATAACTTGTAATTGTTTTTATAAGTGTCAAATGTAAGCAAAAAAAAAGCCTCACAGGGAGACTTTTTTCTAGTTATTTTGCTGATTTTTAATATTCATCTTCGTTCCAAAGGTAATCTTCATCGGTGGGGTAATCTGGCCAAATTTCCTCTATTGAATCATAAGAATCACCTTCATCTTCTATAGATTGTAAATTTTCAACCACCTCTAAAGGAGCTCCCGTTCTAATAGCATAATCTATCAATTCATCTTTGGTTGCCGGCCAAGGGGCATCACTTAAGTAGGATGCTAATTCTAAAGTCCAATACATCTGATACTCGTGTTTAATTTCTGCAAAAATAAATTTTTAATTGAATAATCCAAGAAAAAAATCTATTATTTTATTTTTTTGATTTATAAGAACTTGTGCTTCACAAATAAAGCTGGTTTTAAGCTTAATTTTCATCCTTCTTTGGAATCCACTTTATTTCGTCTACACCTAGATCATTTGTCAATTTTCGTGCCAGCACAAAAAGATAATCCGATAATCGGTTCAAATAACTCAAAATACTCGGATCAAAAGGTTCGAGTTCGTTTAAAGCGGCAGCCATGCGCTCGGCACGTCGGCAAACACAGCGTGCGATATGACAATATGACACGGTAGTATGGCCCCCTGGTAAAATGAAATGCGTCATCTGCGGGAGACGCTCATTCATCTGATCGATGCGTTCTTCTAAAAAGCTTATCTCTTGATCGTTGACTTTTTTAATGGCTAAACGCTCTTTGCCGTTTTTTAATTGGGCTTTTTGCGGATCGGTGGCTAATTCCGCGCCAAGCGTAAATAAATGATGCTGTATGGCAAATAGATCTTGTTTTGTATCCAGGTCGATATCTTGATCTTTGATTAAACCAATTTGGGCATTGAGTTCATCTACACTGCCGTAACTTTCTATGCGAATATGATGTTTGGGTACACGTGTTCCGCCAAATAGGGCAGTAGTACCTTGATCTCCTGTCTTGGTGTAAATTTTCATTTTCTTTTTTTGCCTACAAAGTAAGAAAGAAAAAGATAAATGTAGAATTTTTATATAATCAATTTAAATGTATTGAGAGATGAAGCCAAAATTTTAAAGGATGCGAATGACTCGGTTCAAATTGGTAGCCTAAACCATTTATAGTAATTCCTTATGCATTCTCTTTTTCCTTTTCTTCTCTTTTGGCTTTTAAACGCTCTTTAAATGCTCGCGTATTTCTGGGTTTACGCTTGCTTTTGTTGCGGTTGTTATTAGCGATTACGGCCAGAAATAATACCACTAGACCACCAAAAACAAGTAAGATTTGTGTGAGCGGAGAGAGATTCTCAAATTGCATAGCTTTTTGGCTTTTGTTTGATATCGGTTTCTATAAGACCATCGCGCAGACGAATAACCCTATGCGCGTGGGCTGCAATATCTTCTTCGTGAGTAACCAAAATTACCGTATTGCCAGCGGCATGAATCGCATCAAAAAGATGCATGATTTCTACAGAGGTTTTAGAATCCAAGTTTCCCGTAGGTTCATCGGCTAAGATAATAGAAGGCTTGTTTACCAAAGCACGCCCCACGGCTACTCTTTGGCGCTGTCCACCTGAAAGCTGATTGGGTTTATGGTCCATCCGATCGCCTAGCCCAACGTCTTGCAATACTTCGGCCGCCCGCTCGTTGCGTTCTTGTTTTGATTTGCCGGCATAAATCATAGGTAAAGCCACATTGTCTAAAGCTGTGGTTCGCGGAAGCAAATTAAAAGTTTGAAATACAAAGCCGATTTCTTTATTTCTAATCTCTGCTAACTCATCATCGCTGAGCTGCGAAACATCCTGCCCGTTTAATATGTACTTTCCGGCGGTAGGGGTATCTAAACAGCCTAGTAAATTCATCAAAGTTGATTTTCCTGATCCAGACGGCCCCATAATCGCAACGTATTCGCCTTTTTCAATAACCAGGTCTATGCCTTTTAAAACGTGTACGGTTTCTTGGCCAAGTTTAAAATCTCGGGTAATTTTAGTAATATCAATAACTTTATTCATACTTCTGCTTTCTGTTTTATAAGACGTTAGCACGGCAGCTTTGTTACATGCGAATGCTAAATTCTTCTCGAGCTTGCTCAGCTCTAAAAAATACCAAGCCCCAATAAAAACAATCTATGCTTACCCTTACCTCGGGATGCTTTTTAATCCGCTCCCAAGCGCGCTGCATACCAGCCGACCAGTAAATGTCGTCTATAATAAATACACTGTCGTTGTGTTTATGCGCCAACAAGGTACAAAAATACGCGTAAGTAGCCTGCTCATCATGGTGCCCATCTATAAATGCCAAATCAATTTTATCGGGTACTTGCTTTAAAGTATCTTTAAATAAGCCCAAATGCAACTGCCAATTGTTGCGTTGCATTTTTTGCATTTGGTTTTGGGCTAATTTTGCCGTGGCCTGGCAGGCTTCAAAGCTGTGTACTTGCGTGCCCGAATTAGCGGCCATCCCAATACTTCCCAAACCCAATGAAGTGCCCAATTCAACCGCTTGCTTGATATCAAAATAACGGCAAATTCTATAAAGCAGTTGACTGCGTTTAAGCGTACTACCCGCTTGCTTAGCAATAGCACTTACCTTTCTTTTTTTATTAGGCGAAAATACCCGTGATCCTGCACCAAAATCTTTTACCTCAATCGCATGGTGATTACTACGCATAGCTTTATGATATGCCTTGATAAGCCGATAAGCCGCGTAGTCTTTTTTGTCGTATAAACATCGGGTTACCCAATCGTACACAAAGGGAGAGTGTACCCCGTGGGCATTGGTGCTTTTTAACCAAAATCTAGGATATGATTTTAACAAGTGATTCATATTCTATTTCTTTGTTTCCGCTTAAAGCGGATAGCTTTACTCCAGCTCCATACTCAGTTCAAACCAACGTTCGGTTTTTTCTTCCAATTCTTTTTCGAGCTGCTGCAGTGCAATAGATTTTTCTTTGATTTCTTCTTCGCTCAATTCTGTTAAAAAAGCCTGCTGCAACTGCTCTTTCTTTTTTTCTAATTGAGTGATTTCTTTTTCTAGACGCTTAAACAGCTTTTGATCGTTGTAAGATAATTTTTTAGCTTGCTTTTGTTCGGCGTAAGCTGCTTTGGCGCTGGAGTCTTTATCTGGCGTTGGTTCTGGGGTGCTACTGCTCTCGTAAGCGCGGTAATCGGAGTAGTTGCCGGGGAAATCTTCGATTTTTCCGCCTCCCTTAAATACCAATAAATGATCTACAATTTTATCCATAAAGTAACGGTCGTGCGAAACTACAATCAAGCAACCCGGATAATCTAATAAAAAGCTTTCGAGCACATTTAAGGTTACAATATCCAAATCATTGGTAGGCTCATCTAAAATCAAGAAATTAGGATTCTGTATGAGTACCGTACATAAATAAAGCCTTTTGCGCTCGCCTCCGCTTAATTTTTCTACATAGTCATACTGCTTTTTACGGTCGAATAAAAATCGCTCCAGCAATTGCGCTGCCGAAATTTGCCTTCCTTTTTTAAGCGGAATGTAATCGCCAAACTCGCGTATCACATCGATTACCTTTTGACCTTCTTTTATGGCAATTCCCTTCTGGGTGTAATAGCCAAATTTTATAGTTTCTCCTAGTGTGATTTTTCCCGCATCGGGCGTTAAAGCGCCGGTGACGATATTTAAAAAGGTAGATTTTCCTGTTCCGTTTTTACCGATGATGCCTACACGCTCTCCCGGCTGAAAGTTGTAGCTAAACTGGTCTAATAAAACTTTATCGTCATAGCTTTTACTCACCTTGTGCAACTCGACAATTTTATTACCCATACGCTCCATATTTATTTCGAGCTGTACTTGGTGGTCTTTACGACGTTGATGCGCTCTAGCCTTGATGTCGCTAAAATCGGCGATACGCGATTTCGATTTGGTGGTACGGGCTTTGGGTTGACGCCGCATCCAATCCAATTCTTTTTTATACAACTGCTTGGCTTTATCGGTATTGGTTTCTTCTAGCGCTACTCGTGCCTCTTTTTTATCGAGATAGTATGAGTAATTGCCTTTGTAGGTATAGAGGTTTCCGTTTTCTAATTCTATGATTTCATTACACACACGTTCTAAGAAATAACGATCGTGGGTAACCATAAACAGGGTGAAGTTTTCGCGCTTAAAAAAATCTTCTAACCACTCGATCATTTCTAGATCAAGGTGGTTGGTGGGCTCATCAAGAATCAATAAATCGGGACGGTCTAATAGCACCGTCGCCAATGCCAATCGTTTTTTTTGGCCTCCACTCAGGCTAGCAACCGGCTGGTCTAAGCGGTCTAATTTAAGCTGAGATAATATTTGCTTGTATTCGGTTTCAAAATCCCAAGCTTGTTGTGCTTCCATCTTTTCAAAGGCCGCTTGGTAAGCTTCGGTATCTTCGGGGTTTTTTAATGCTTTTTCGTAAGCGGCGATAATCCGTAAAGTCTCGTTATCGCTGCTAAAAATTGTTTGCTCTACACTTAAATTGGGGTCGAGTTGAGGTTCTTGTGGCAAAAATGCGGTTTTGATCGATTTTCTAAAAACCACCTGCCCCTCATCGGGTAATTCTTGCTGAGATAAAATATTGAGCAAAGAGGTTTTTCCTGTTCCATTTTTAGCGATTAAGGCTATTTTTTGTCCTTGGTTAATGCCAAAAGAAAGTCCGGTAAACAAGACCCGCTCTCCATAAGCTTTGGAGATATTTTCTATAGAAGCGTAATTCAAAACGTAAGATTTTTACACAAATAAACGAGAAATATTTGAGTTTACTTCTTTTGGGTTTTATTATTACTTGTTAAAACTTATATTTGTGGCTTATACAGCCTAATTTATGCCTATGAAATACAGCCAATTAATCGTCTTTTTATTGCTAATACTGGGATTGAGCTCGTGTATCAGTACGCAACGATTAACCTATTTGCAAGAAGAAAAAAGTCAAATAGACAGTTTGATGGCTGTGCGCAAGTTGCAACCGCCTTATCGCGTGCAAACCAATGATTTGTTGAGTATCCGTATCAAGGCACTCGATCAAGAATTGGTGGCGATGTTTAACCCCATAAACGATAGCGAAATTTCGGCTACTGGCGAAGAGCGTTTGTATTACGATGGTTTTCGAGTAGATGATCACGGGAATATTCGCGTTCCTACTTTAGGCGAAGTAAATGTACTCGGCTATACATTGGACGAGATTCGAGAGAAAATTGAGAAACGCTTGCTAGCCGATTACTTTAAAGAGGAGGCCAATATTTTTGTAACTGTAAAACTGGCTGGCGTTCGCTATACTACCATTGGTGAAATTGGTTCGGGTAGCCAGGTTATTTACAAAGATCAAGTTACCATTATGGAGGCCATTGCCAATGCAGGCGATATCGAAGTGACGGGAGACCGTACCGATGTGGTAATTTTACGTCAATATCCCGAAGGCCAAAAGGTACACCGCATCGACCTTACCAATCTCGATGCTATTCATTCTCCTTATTACTATATACAACCCAACGATTTGATTATTGTAAAACCGCTGCCGCAAAAGAGTCTAGGCTTTGGGGCCAACGGTTTAGAAACCTTTAGCGCCATAGCTTCTGTGGTTACTTTGTTTACTTCGATCATTTTATTGTCAACGCGTTTATAGATGGAAGAAGAATTTGCCCTACAAGAACAAGAACAAAATTTTGACTTTAAAGGCTTTGTCTTTAAAGTCTTTAGCTATTGGTATATTTTTGCCATTAGTATTGCTGTGGGTTTGGGAATTGCCTACTACATTAATGTACGCAAATTACCGGTTTATCAACTGAGTTCGCTTATCAGCATCAAAGACGATCAAAATCCGTTTTTCACCTCCAACACTAGCCTCACCTTTAATTGGGGCGGAACCTCCGATAAAGTAAGTACCGCCGTTACCACCTTAAAAACACGCTCGCATAACGAGCAGGTGGTTGAGGAGTTAAATTACTATGTCAATTACCTGCAAGAAGGTAAATACCAGCTCATCGATGCCTATGGCTCGGTGCCTTTTCAATTTGAAGTGGACACTAGCGCTTTTCAGGTTTTGTACACACCGCTTAAAGTTGTTTTTAAAGACGAAAAGCATTTTGAGCTCTCCTATAATTTAGAAGAAGCCGTTCAGGCTTCGGCAATGCGGTATAGCGATAAGAAATTGGGACAAGTAGGGCTTCCCGCAGGAGCTTTTAAAAAACAATACCAACTTAAGCAGCCTATCGAACTGCCTTTTTTAAAAGGCCGACTCTTGCCTAATGATATGCCTTTAATAATAGGTAAGCCCTATTATATCGAGTTACATAATTTTAATCAGGTGGTTAAAAACTACCAAAACATTCAAATTCGACCAGAAGAAAAAGGTTCTTCGGTATTGAGTCTCGCTTTACGCGGAAACAATAAAGCTAAAATTGTAGATTACCTCAATACCACCGCTGCCGTACTAAGCCGTAATATGCTTGATAGAAAAAACCTTTTTGCGACCAAAACCATTCGGTTTATCGATAGCAGTTTACAAAAACGTGCCGAAGAATTACGTGGGGTAGAAGACGAACTCAATGATTTTAGAAAGAACAATTCGATTATAGACATCACTGGCGAAGCGCAACAACTAAGAGACCGCCTAACCGTGCTCGATGAGCAAGAACAAGAATTAAGTCGCAAGCTAAACTATTTCAATACTTTAAAAGACTATTTGCAGTCGCGTACCGATTATTCTAATGTGCCCGCACCTAGTGTTTCGGGTATCGAAGAGCCAAGCATTTCAAGCGGAGTGGGGCGCATCGTGCAATTGTCTGAGCAGCGCAGCGCCTATGAATACGGCGCCAAAGCCAATAACCCCAAGTTTAAAGATATCGATAGGCAAATCAATGCTACCAAAGAGGTATTGCTAGAGAATATCGCCAGTTCAACCGGCTTGTTGCAAGACGAGATCAATTCCGTAAAGCGTACCATCAATCAGCTCGAAGCTAAAGTGCGCCAACTGCCGCAAGACGAGCAAGACCTGTTGAATATTCAACGCCGCTACACCATAAGCGAGCAAACCTATAACCTGTTTTTAAACAAACGCAACGAGGCCGGCTTAGTAAAAGCAGCCAATGTAAGCGATGTGCAGGTAATCGATGAGGCCAAAGATGTAGGCGGAGGAAAAATAGGACCCAATACTCAGCTTAATTATGTGATGGCCATTTTATTGGGTAGTGCCATACCGCTGGTGTTTGTTTTTATTCTTGTTTTCTTAGATAACAAGGTGAACAGCGTTAAAGATGTTGAAAAACTATCGCCTATTTCTATTTTGGGTATGGTGGGCAAAAGTCGTTTATCTTCCAATTTGGTGGTTTATCATAAATCTAAATCGGCTATAGCCGAGAGCTTTCGCGGATTGCGTACCAGTCTTCAATTTATCTACCGCCAAAGACAATTAAAAGGTTGTAAAACCGTGCTGGTGACCTCCTCGATTTCGGGAGAGGGTAAAACTTTTATATCTATGAACTTGGCCTCGGTATTTGCTATAAGCGGAAAGAAAACCTTATTGATGGGATTGGATTTACGTAAGCCTAAAATTTTTGACGATTTCGAAATCAATAACGATAAAGGGGTGGTCAATTATTTAATCAACCAAGATGGTATCGATGATATTATACAACAAACACGCTATGATAATTTAGATGTGATTACCTCGGGTGCGGTACCGCCTAACCCCTCTGAGTTATTGATGAAAGAAGAGATGGAAGACCTGATTCGACAACTCGAAAAGCGTTACGATTACATTATACTGGATACGCCACCTATCGGACTCGTTTCGGATGCTTTGAATCTGACTAAATTCTCAGATGCCAATTTATATATTGTACGTCAAAATTATACCCGTAAGGGAATGTTGAATGTAATCAACGAAAAATACAAATCGGGCGAGGTTAAGAACATCAGTTTTGTACTGAATTACTTCCAGCAAAAAGCCAAATACGGCTATGGTTATGGCTACGGCTATGGTTACGGTTACAGTTATGGCAACTATGGCAACGGTTACCACGAACCCGAAATCAAACGAAGCTGGTACAGCCGATTATTTAAAAACAAGAAATAAGATTATTGCACTATGAATAATTCTCCAAAAATTGCCATTATAGGCTTAGGATATGTAGGTTTACCCTTAGCGGTTGCCTTTGCTCAAAAATATAAGGTACTGGGGTTTGATATCAATACCCAACGTGTAAATGAGCTGCAAGGCGGTCACGACCACACCCTAGAAGTAAGTGATGAGTTGCTGCAAGAGGTGCTCCACCTGTCGGGTGATAAGGGGCTTAGCCTTAGTGCGCAAGCCGATGATTTGCACGACGCCCAAGTGTATATTGTTACGGTACCTACGCCTACCGATAAAAACCACCGCCCGGTACTTACTCCGCTAGAAAAAGCCAGTGAAACCATAGGCAAATACCTTAAAAAAGACGATGTGGTGATTTACGAATCTACTGTTTACCCAGGGGTAACCGAAGAGGTTTGTGTACCGATTTTAGAGCAAGTATCCGGGCTGAAGTTCAATAAAGATTTTTATGCCGGCTATTCTCCCGAGCGTATCAATCCGGGCGATAAAAAGCATACGGTAACCCAAATTCTAAAGGTGACCTCGGGTTCTACACCAGCGATTGCCCAAAGCATCGATCAATTATATGCTTCGGTAATCACCGCTGGCACGCACTTGGCGCCAAGTATTAAAGTGGCCGAAGCGGCAAAGGTGATCGAAAATTCACAACGCGATATCAATATTGCCTTTGTAAACGAATTGAGTAAAATCTTTAGACTACTCGATATCGATACCGATGCGGTTTTAGAAGCTGCCGCTACAAAATGGAATTTTATCAAATTCACTCCCGGTTTAGTAGGCGGGCACTGCATTGGAGTAGACCCTTATTATTTGGCACAACGCGCTCAAGAAGCCGGTTATAATCCTGAAATTATTTTGGCGGGAAGGCGTATGAATGATGGGATGGGACGCTATGTGGCCCAAGAAGTGATAAAACTAATGGTAAAAAAAGAAGCCCAGATCAAAGGCGGAAACGCTTTGGTTTTAGGAATTACTTTTAAAGAAAATTGTCCCGATGTGCGCAATACCAAGGCCATTGATGTGATTGAAGAATTAAAAACATACAACTTAAATGTTGACGTGTGCGACCCTTGGGCCAACCCCGATGAGGTGAAAAGTATTTTTGGTATTAATCTCATTGGCGATTGCAATAAGCTCGACAAAAAATACGATACGGTAGTTTTGTGTGTAAGTCATAACGAGTTTTTAACAATGGATTTAAACCGACTTAAAAAGCCAGAAACCGTGGTTTTTGACGTAAAGTCTTGCTTACCCCTTGATCATATCGATGCGCGTTTATAAATTCACGCATGCTTATCGGGTTAAAGTACAAATGAAAAAGAAAAATTAATATGCCTAATTGGTCAACAATTCCCCCTTTAAGGGGGATTTTTGTTGGGTTTATTCCGTAAAGCATAGTGTAAAATACCTGCATAGGTGAGTAGCAGTATTATTATTAAATTGCCACAGCAAAGCAATAGTTTTGGCAAAGTTAAGGAGCAAAGAAAAGACATTGCATCTCTGAGCATTAAACAGAAAAAACTATATTTGCAAGCAAAGACAAACGCGCAGCACACATGATGTATTCAGAAGCCTTTCATAAAGGAGATTTAGGAGAGTATTCATTTTTAGTCACAGGAGGAGCAGGTTTTATAGGTTCTAATTTAGTGGAATACCTACTCACCCACGGAGCTAAAAAAGTTCGGGTTTTAGATAACCTTTCTAATGGTTATTATGCCAATATTCAGGAATTTGAAGACTTGCCTAACTTTGAATTTATCGAAGGTGATATCAGAGATTTAGCTACCTGTCAAAAAGCCATGCAAGGTATAGACTATGTGAGTCACCAAGCGGCTTTGGGCTCGGTTCCGCGTTCAATAGATGACCCGGTGACTTCAAATGAGGTGAATGTAAGTGGTTTTCTTAATATGTTGGTCGCTCAAAAAGAAAGTACTTCCGTAAAGCGATTGGTATATGCCGCCTCGAGTTCAACTTATGGTGACTCTAAAGCTTTACCCAAAGTAGAGGCTACTATCGGGAAACCCTTATCGCCTTATGCGGTAACCAAATATGTAAATGAATTGTATGCCGATGTGTTTGCTAAAACTTATGGCACTCAACTTATAGGATTGCGTTATTTTAATGTCTTCGGACCCAAACAGAGTCCGAATGGCGCTTATGCAGCAGTGATCCCCCTATTTATGCAAGCCTTAAAAGAAGAAAAAGCGCCCACCATCAATGGCGATGGAGAACAAACCCGAGATTTTACTTTTGTAGCCAATGCGGTGCAAGCCAATATCAAAGCCATGTTTGCGCCCGATGAGGCGGCCAATGAGGTATATAATGTAGCGGTAGGCGAACGTATTAGCCTAAATAAGTTATGGGAGAGTTTAAAGGATACTTCTGGGAAAAAGGTGGAAGCTCAATACGGTGCGCCAAGAAAAGGAGATGTGCGCGACAGTTTAGCCGATATTACCAAAGCTAAAACCCAAATGGGATATAGTCCTAAAGTGCGTGTAGATGAAGGTTTGGCCATTACTTGGGAAAAGTTTATAAAGGCATGAAACAAGAAAACTGGTTGTATGAAATAAGTCCGCGTAAAAAACTCATCGATCTTAATATTCGGGAGATTTGGCGCTACCGCGATTTGCTGATTTTGTTTGTAAAACGCGATATTGTAACGCTTTATAAACAAACCATCTTAGGGCCTTTATGGTATATCATACAGCCGCTTTTTACTTCGGTAATTTTAACCCTGATCTTCAATAATGTGGCGGGCGTAACTACCGGAGCCATCCCCTCATTTTTATTTAACCTGGCGGGGATTACGGCGTGGAATTATTTTAAAGATTGCCTTACGGGAACTTCCAATATTTTTCGTGGCAATGCAGCGATTTTTGGTAAGGTCTACTTTCCGCGGGCCATTATGCCTTTGAGTATTACCATTTCTAATTTATTAAAGTTTGGGATACAGCTGGGTATTTTCATAGGTTTTTACCTGTATTTTGTACTCACGGGAAAATCGATTGCTCCTAATGTTTACTTGTTTTTGTTCCCAGTTTATGTCCTGATGATGGCGCTGATGGGGCTCGGTTTGGGAATGACCATTTCGGCCTTTACCACCAAGTATCGCGATTTAACGGTATTGGTAGGCTTTGCTACCTCTTTACTGATGTACGTTTCGGCCGTGCCTTTTCCGTTGGCCAAAGCCAAAGAGAAATTACCAGAGCTAAGCTGGGCATTTGAGTACAACCCCATTACACAAATCATCGAAGGATTCCGTTTTATCAGTCTTGATTTTGGCGAATTTAGCTGGGGCGGATTGCTATATGCTTTGGTTTTCTCGGTATTAATATTTTTTATCGGCCTCATAATTTTTAACCGAACCGAGAAGAATTTTATCGATACGGTTTAACCGATTGGTTTTAAGCTAAATCATTTGAAGATACAGTTAGTAAACCCACCTTGTTACACTGAGTGCGGGTTTTTGGCGATAGGCAAACACCCGTGTATCGAAGCCCCGAATTCTCGGGACTCCCTTAAGGTCGTGCCAAGTAGGTAGTAGTTTAATACCTACCTTGTCATGTCGAGTTTCGGATTTTTGGGCGATAGAACAAAAATGCGAAGTATCGAGAACAAGTCGAAAAGTAGTGAATACTTTTATAATTCCACTTCATTCACTTCTCGATACAACCCAGCAAGTCCAACTACGGCATTAAAAATGCCTGTTGGCTAAGCTGGCCCACTCGAAGTGACAGGGCGTTTAATACCTGCCTTGTCACACCGAGTGAGGGTTTTTGACGATAGGCAAACACCCTTGTATCGAGGTGCAGTCGAAAAGTAGTGAATATCTTTATAGTTTCCATTAAAATACACTGCTAATCGAAAAACAAAGAAATCCATTTTTTAATCCTCTACTTTTTTCCATCGCCGAAAAAAGTAGCAAAAAAGTCTAGGCTTACGAAACTAGCGCTAAATTGTAAGTTTGCAAGCTAAATTTTAGGAACTCAACCGATTTCCAATCGGTCTCAAACAGCCTAAAATTTTTAACGCTTACTGCACTGTCAATTTTACGCGCTATTTTCGATAGGCCGGGTTAAAATAGTATTTCTAATTATCCTTTTTAGTAAAATAACACGCCTTGTCAGTTCGAGTTTCGGATTTTTGGGCGATAGAACAAAAATGCGAAGTATCGAGAACAAGTTGAAAAGTAGTGAATACTTTTATAGTTCCAACTAAATCACTTCTCGATACAACCCAGCAAGTCCAACTACGGCATTAAAGATGCTTGTTGGCTAGGCTGGCCCACTCGAAGTGACAGGGCGTTTAATACCTGCCTTGTCACACCGAGTGAGGGTTTTTGACGATAGGCGAAAACCCTTGTATCGAGGTGCAGTCGAAAAGTAACGTATAATTTTTTAGTTCTCACTGAAAACCATTTCTCGGTACCACCTAAACGTCTATTGGGTAGGGAATGGGCTTAAGGAGAAAAAATCTGGTAGCGGGTAGGAGTGAAGCCGCATTTTGACTAGCGATAAAGCATAAAGTATAATGCTGTATAGCTTAGATAAAAAAAAACTGCGTTTCCTTTGGGGAAACGCAGTTTTTTATTCCGCGAAAGCGAACTATAAATTAGTCCTCATCATCGTCATACATATCATCCATCAACTCGATTTGTGCTTTGATAGCCGATTTAAGCGCAGCAGCCAAGGCTTGGTTGCCGTCTTGATCTTCTGGACTTATAGTAATGGTACCATCACCATCTAAATCGGTGGCGATACTTAAATCAACCAAACCGTTGATTCCTACCACAGCATCTAAATCAAAGTTAATTACCAATTCGCTGCTGTTACCGTCAATTACCAAGTTGGTACCTTGATTTTCATAATCTACTTCGATCTCTTCGTCAAAATCATGCCAGAAAACAAAAGGAGTACCGTTGATGCTTCCTTCTAATTGCATACTTTTTCCGAAAAGGGCAGAGTTACTGTCTTCGCTTTTGTCAAATTCAAACTCTACTTCTTCGTAAACACCATTAGGAACATTTACGGTCGCTAAGCTCACGCTGTTTTGCGCTAACAAATCTACTTCAAAAGGTCCGCGTAATTCTACTTCATCTTCGCTATCAAAATAAAGGTCTACACCATTGCTGTCTTCCTCGGCATACTCCAATTCGATTTCTTTGAAGTTTACCATAAAGCTGCTTAACACAACCGCATTGGCATTACGAGCGGTTTCGCCCGAATAGCTGGCAGTTGATTTTATTTTTAACTGACCCTCATTGGTGTTTTTTGCGCCGTCATCGTCGCTAGAACATGCGGTTAAAATTCCGCCTAAGGCTAAAGCCATACCGGCTAATTTTAAATTTCTTACTAATGTCATAAGTATGTGTTTTTTGTTCGTGCTAATATAACGCCTGATTCTCGGTTTAGTATAGGCGCATTGATAAACATTTCTTAAAATCCCTGTTAGGCGCTATATTTTAAGTTTTTTTTTACTTGTGGTTAGTAAATATTTAAGATTTTAATCTGCTTTTGCATCTTCTAAAAGTGGCTGAAGTTGTTGGGCTAAAGATTGCAGCAGATGTTGCTCGTTAAGCGCTTGGTATAAAATTTTACGGTTGTGAAGGATTTGCTCTGGTGTAAGACCTTCGGATAATTCTTTGGCATTACACTGGGTTTCATAGCAGAATACCAAAACACCTAAACGTTTTAAATAGTGGTAAAAAGTGTTATGCTTACTCAAGAATACTTTGGCGCCGTGATAAAGTAAAGCAATCGTATTACCAACTCCTTGTTGCCTTTTAGTATATAGAATAAAAATTGAAACGCGTACCAGCCATTTATTATACTCTTTTAAGGGTAAAAATTCCTCTAAATAAGTGGGGGGTGTGGTTATATTATCCTCAATATATTTTTTTAGATTTTTGATATATGGTGCATTTCCATAACTTATAGGTAATACCACATTTTTACTTATAAGTTTAAACCTATCTATTCGTTTTAATACATCAAAGTGGTTTGAGGTAGGATGACCAGAATTTCCAATTAAAATAATATCTTTTGGTTGGTAAATTGGGCTTTTTGTATTTACAATTTTCTCTATTGGATAGTAGCTAAAATGCAGATGCTCCGGTTGCTTAAGTTTGACGATTCGTCTTATATTGTCAAAATCTTCGCGATATAATAAACCAATATAATCAAACTTTTCCATTATTTTCTTTTTGTGCTCTTGTGGTCCTAAAGGTAAATTAGGTTGAATTAACCGATAATATGGTCGAAGCTTATTTTTAAATACTTTTTTAGTTCGAGTATTTTTTAAGGGCGCTATTTTTTTGGTGTAAGTCCCAAAAAGTTTGTTTTGTGAATAAAAATAATGATCATTATATACCTCCATACCAAAAAATATCCAAATCAAGGTGTAGTTCTCATGGGCCTTATCTACTAGCGAATAGGTGGCCGTTGGTAGGTTATGAAATATCAAGATTGAACCTAGACGTAAATTATCTAATAAAGAAACTAGGTTTTCGGCTTCAATTTTATGGGTTTGTACATCTTTTTTTACATACCTTAAAGAATCGGTTTTATTTTTAACCAGAATATAGTATTGGTTCTGTTTACCATAAAGTTTATTAAACTGATGTTTAGCCGATTCAATAAATTTTTCATCCTGACTGATATGTAAAATAGTAGGAATCATTTCTGGAAGAATTCTAGTACCTTTTCTATGATGTAATTTTGATCGGTTTCACTAAGACTGTAATAAAAGGGTAGTCTTACGAGATTAGCGGTGTACTTATCTGATTGAGGTAGTTCTGGCCTCTCATCATATTTGTTTAAATAGTATTTGCTTTTATGTAAACTCTGATAATGAAAAACCGCGTGAATGCCGTTTGCTTTAAGAAAATGAATCAAATCGGTTCGGCTTTGCTCATCCTGACAAACCAAATAAAACATATGCGCATTATTTGTGGCGAAAACAGGTAATTTGGGTAAAATATTCTTATCAATTTTTGAAAGCTCTTGCAATCCCATGAAATAACGTTGCCAAATCAATAGTCGTTTTGCTTGAATTTCGTCGAGGTTTTCTAACTGTGCATATAAAAATGCAGCAATAACTTCTGAGGGTAAGAATGAAGAACCTAAATCAACCCAACCGTATTTGTCAATTTCGCCTCGAAAGAAAGACGCTCTATCTGTGCCTTTTTCCCAAATAATTTCAGCCTTTTCGATATACTGCTCGTTGTTTATGGCTAATAGCCCTCCCTCGCCTGCAATGATATTTTTTGTTTCGTGAAATGAAAAGGTGGCTAAATCTCCTAAACTACCCAAAGGATACTTTTTGCCGTTCCATATATAAAATGAATCAATTGCTTGCGCTGCATCTTCAATTAATACCAAATTTTGTTCCGTAGCCAGCCGCTTTATTTCATCTAACTCTACAGCCACGCCAGCGTAATGCACAACCACTATAGCTCGCGTTTTAGCCGTTATTTGGGCAGCTATACTCGAAGCACAAACGTTTGGATGTTGCTTTTGTGAATCGGCAAATTTTATGGTAAATCCTTGCCTTTCAAAAGCTAAAGCAGAAGAAACAAAGGTGTAACTAGGTACAATGATTTCATCGCCCGGATTTCCTTCTAACAACAAAGCACACATTTCTAACGCATCTGTACAAGAGGTGGTTAATAGTGCTTTTTTAAAACCATATCGTGTTTCAAAAAATTGCTGACACTTTTTGGTAAAAGGACCATTACCTGAAAGCTGACCTTGGTTTACTGCTTGTTCTATGTAAGCTGTTTCCTTTCCTGTAAGAAAAGGTTTATTAAATGGAATTTTCATTTACTAATTTTTTTTAGTTTCGGCCCACCCACATAGGTTCCTTGTTCTAATATATCTCTACAAATTAAAGTCTTAGCGCCTAAGTTCACACCCTTTGCAATTTTGATATTTTCTATTATGGTGCTACCGATACCCAAAAAGCAAGATTCACCTATTAGCACGTTTCCAGCAATATTAACTCCAGGAGCAATAAATGTACAGCGATCTATTAGGGAATCGTGGCTGACTACTGCAGAGTTATTTATAATGGTTCCAGCCCTAAGGATTACGCGCTGGTCAATATTGGCCTTCGGATAAATAAATACCCCATCTTCAATTTTACTACTGCAATCTATGTATGCTGTTGGATGTATAAAAGTGTAGAGTTTGATTTTCTTAGACTCTAGCTCTTTTAGTAGCTTATTTTTAAAAGTAAGATGTTTGTATCCAATACCTAAACAGACAGCATCGTAATTGTTTAAATTGGCTAATTCGGCAAATCCCCCAAGAATTGGTTTGTCATAAAACATTGCGCCTTTTTCTTTGGAATCGTCTAACCAGCCGACAATCTCGTCATTAGAATAATGTGTTATGAAATGGGCCATTTGAAGACCTAAATCACCAGCCCCCAATATGATAATTTTGTTCTTATTACTTTTCATCTTTAACCTTAATTTTAAAAATAGCATTGATTTCTAAGTCAAGTCTCTTTTTTGGATGTTGGTAAATTAAAATGCCAGCTCTTTTGTTGGAAGAATCCAATACTTCATCAACTTTATCTCCTATTTTTACTAGTGGTAAAACCTCTATACAATGGGGGTTTAAATTTTTGTCTATTGAGATATCCTTTACAATCCCTCCTGGAGTAAATTTAAAATACACACCCGCATAGCCACTGAAACTATTTTTGTAGTTATTTATATTAAAACTGTCTAAAGATACTTCAATTACCGCTTTTAAAAAATCAAAACCAGTTGATAAGTGAACGAGGTGAGAACCGATAAAATCTCCGCCCATCCGACCTCCTATTTCTATTATCTTAAAATTATCATTTTTATCTAAAACGAGTTCAATATGAGAGGCGCCATTTTCTATTCCTAAAGCCTGAAGACAATTTTGCGCTAAATTATAAATAGCTTTTTTTTCAAATGAATTTATTTGGGCTGGTTGATGGTGTTCAATTTCTACAAAATGAGGAGGTCCGGTTGTTATTTTATCGGTTATTGCCAAAGGATAGTGATTGCCTTTGTAGGATATAGTTTCAACAGAGAACTCTCTGCTATGGTTAATATATTCTTCTACAATCACCCTTTTATTAATCGAATTTTCGAGTGCTTTTTTTATAGCGGCATTCACTTGGCACGAATTAACCACTTTGCTAACTCCTCTTGAACCAGATCTATCTGTTGGTTTGACAATAAGCGGATATTCAAGTTTTTCTTTTTTATCAAAATTAGCGGTTTGATAAAGCTTAAATTCCGGACAAGGTATTCCGTTAGCGGCTAAAGTTTTCCGCATTTCAAATTTGTCGGTAGAGTTAAGTGTTGATTCGGTTGAATTCCCAACAAGATTAAGCTTTTCAGCAATATAATTAACTGTTGGCATGGCAATGTCTGAAGCAATTGATAGAATACCTTGAATATCAATTTGCTGACATTTTTTTAATATTTTTTCTTTTTCTAAGATACTTATCGGATAAAAATAATCTGCAATATCTAGCACTACATTACCTTCTTTCCAGGCAAATACATGGGTTTCTAAACCCATTTCTTTAGCCTTTAATACAAGAGGTTTTTGCAAATAACTGGCTCCTAAAATAGCTAGTTTTATCATATTAGATATTACCGTATTTTTATAGATAATTATACTATATCCAATCTGCCCGGTAAAACCGCAAAATTGCCAGGACGGTTTAACTTTCCTTCAGGCCATAATTTGCCAGGCAGAATTTGTATACTGTTGGCGCTATCAATAACATCAATAAATTCAGCTTGCGCTGTACCAATTCCTAATTGGGTTAAGATATCATAGACTCCAGCTCTTAAATAGAGATGAGGAATTTCTAATGTAATTTCATCTTTTGTTTCTAAAGATTTTAAGCTAACGCCCATTTCATCACTCAAATAGCTCAAAACCTTTTGTTCTTGATCATCAAAAAATACCAAACCTAAAAACAATCGACTGTAATCGATGGCATCGCTGTTTTTTTCAAAACGCATTTTAATTTTTAAATATTCTCCTGATATTACTTGATTTACCTCTGCATCATTTTTATTATAAAAAGCCAATTCAATGAGTTTCATTTTACCGTTTCCTTGTCGATCTGTTCTTTTGGCAAGCGCTTCTTTATTCTGCTCTTTACCCCTAGATAAATAAAAATCTACACTCTCTTCGGCGCTTCCTTCAAAGACGCTGGTACCATTTTCAAGCACAATCCCACGGGTACACAAGCTTTTTACCGAAGCCATATTATGACTCACAAACAATACGGTGCGGCCTTGACCTTGAGAAATGTCTTGCATCTTACCAATGGCTTTTTTTTGAAATTCGGCATCGCCAACGGCCAAGACTTCATCTACCACCAATATTTCGGGTTCTAGATGTGCGGCTACGGCAAAAGCTAAACGTACGCGCATACCGCTGCTGTAGCGTTTTACTGGAGTATCGATATACATTTCGCAACCCGAAAAACTTACAATTTCATCGAGCTTTGCTTTGACCTCGGCTTTGGTCATTCCCAAAATAGCTCCGTTTAAAAATATATTCTCTCTACCGGTAAGTTCAGGATGAAAGCCAGTACCAACCTCGAGTAGGGAGGCGATTCGACCTTTGGTTTTAATGCTTCCGGTGGTTGGCCCCGTCACTCGAGAAAGGATTTTAAGCAAAGTCGATTTTCCTGCTCCGTTTTTCCCGATGATGCCTAAGACTTCTCCGCGTTTTACTTCAAAGTTGATATCGCGCAGTGCCCAGACATAGTCTTCTTTAGCCTTAGCCGAGCGGTCGTTTACCGCACCCACTTTAGCATAGGGATCGTCTTTACCGCGCAGCTGGTGCCACAAGCGGTTCAAGTCATGACTTAAGGTTCCGGTACCAACAAGGCCCAGACGGTATTGTTTACTGATGTTTTCGGCTTTTAATATGATGTCGCTCATGCCTGTTTCGAAAGCTGGATTTACAAAATTCAATCAAAAAGTAAAAATAGGAAATTCAATAGAAACCCCACCGCTTTTCGAGATATTGTTTTTTCTGCTCTCACTTCAAGCAAACTTAAATAAGCCAACAGGCATTTATACCGCAGTTGGACTTGCTGGGTTGTATCGAGAAGTGGTTCAATTAAAACTAAAAAAGTATTCGCTACTTTTCGACTGCACTTCGATACACGTTCTTATGGTTCTCACCATAAAAACGCACTCGAGCTGACAAGGCGTGTTTTAGAGTTATTTTATACACCAGCAGCGCAATTCAAAAAGCGTTTCAAAGCAGGGCTTTGCAATCTTTTTCTTCAGTATAACTTGTGATTTGCGTTTAAATGTTTTAGTGTAATAGGCTTGAGTATATAAAATTAGATATTATACTTCTATCTACTTGTCGCGACCTTTTGGGAGTCCCGAGCATTCGGGAAAGCCTTGGAGCCAATTTAGCAAAATGCAAGTGGTTTTCAGCTTGCCTGAAAAATACCTCAGAAAAAGTGTACTTTCTTTTGTTTCGTTTTCTCCTGTATCCGACGAGCGCAGCGAGAGGAATACACCGTAAAGAAAATGAAAATTAGGACATAGCAAGATTGATGAATTGTTATGATGTAGGTTATGAAAAAGAAAATAAACTCGCTACTTTTCGACTTTACCTCGATACAAGAGTTTTTGCCTAACGTCAAAAACTCCCACTCGGCATGACAAGGTAGGTTATTTTACTAAAAAGTGATGATTACTACTACTTTTCAAACCCGGCCTATCGAAAATAGGGCGTAAAATTGGCAGTGCAGTAAGCGTTAAAAATTTTAGGCTGTTTGAGCCCGATTGGAAATCGGGTGAGTTCCTAAAATTTAGCTTGCAAACTTACAATTTAGCACTAGTTTCGTAAGCCTAGACTTTCGTAGTCCCGATACTTCGGGGTTTGCTACTTTTTTCGGCGATGGAAAAAAGTAGAGAATTAATTATTAGATATCTGTGGCTTTCGATTAGTAGCGTATAATAATGGTAACTATAAAGATATTCCCTACTTTTCGACTGTGTCTCGATACACGTTTTTATCGCTCACGCCATAAAATCGCACTCGACATGACAAGGTAGGTTTTATACCGAATTAGTGCGACCTTTTGGGAGTCCCGAGTATTCGGGATCTCGATACTTCGCATTTTTGTTCTATCGCCCAAAAATCCGAAAATCGGACGGTGAAGGCGTTGTTTTTTAATTGAAAATAAATACGCTAATTTTCCGTATTACCTCGGCAAAGAGTGAAATACTAATATCTCTAAGTAAACCCCAAACTGTAGTTATAAAATACTATATTGGAACGGGTACGACATTAGGAAAAATGATTAATTATTCGGATATTTATACAATAAATCAAATAAAAATGGCCTCAGTAGATAATATACGAAACGGATTAATTGAGAAAATTCTATCGATTAAAAATAAAGACTTTTTAATCGCTCTTGATAAAATAATCACTTCGAGTGCATCTGAATCTGAAATTATTGAATTAACCAAAGAACAGCAACTAATGCTAGAAATGAGTGAACGGGATATAAAAGAAGGGAAACTGATTTCACAAGAAGCGATGAACAAAAGAAATTTGGAGTGGCTCGACGCAATGTAATTTGGACACGCACAGCTGACATACAGTTCGTAGGAATTTTAGCGTATTGGGTTAAAAGAAACAAGTCAAATAACTACTCGAAAAAACTATTAAAATTAGTTTCGGATAGAACCCATCAGATAGCGGAGAATCCACTAATCTACAAAGCCACAAATTTTAAGAGTACAAGAGTGGCATCATTGGGTAATTATAGTATTTACTATCAATTTAGTGATACAGAAATTATTATCACAGCCTTTTGGGACAATAGGCAAAGCCCTAAAAAACTTCTAAAAATATTGAGTTCCAAAAATAAGGAGTAGCTATACTTTTCAAACCCGGCCTATCGAAAATAACGCGTAAAATTGGCAGTGCTTTTTTTATTCGCGTGGATTTAGAATTAACAGTATCCAGCAGCGCAATTCAAAAAGCGTTTCAAAGCAGGGCTTTGCAATCTTTTTCTTCAGTATAACTTGTGATTTGCGTTTAAATGTTTTAGTGTAATAGGCTTGAGTATATAAAATTAGATATTATACTTCTATCTACTTGTCGCGACCTTTTGGGAGTCCCGAGCATTCGGGAAAGCCTTGGAGCCAATTTAGCAAAATACAAGTGGTTTTCAGCTTGTCTGAAAAATACCTTAGAAAAAGTGTACTTTCTTTTGTTTCGTTTTCTCCTGTATCCGACGAGCGCAGCGAGAGGAATACACCGTAAAGAAAATGAAAATTAGGACATAGTAAGATTAATGAATTGTAAAAGAGTAACTTTTGAAAATATAAATAAACTCGCTACTTTTCGACTGCACCTCGATACAAGAGTTTTTGTCTACCGTCAAAAACCCTCACTCGGTGTGACAAGGCGTGGTTTATACTACTACGTATTTAGTGCGACCTTTTGGGAGTCTCGAGTATTCGGGATCTCGATACTTCGCATTTTTGTTCTATCGCCCAAAAATTCGAAACTCGAACTGACAAGGCAGGTTATTTTTCTAATAAGTGATAATTATAACTACTTTTTAAAATCGGCCTATCGAAAATAGCCATAAAATTGGCAGTGCTTTTTTATTCACGTGAATATAGAAATAACAATATCCAGCAGCCCACGTAAAAAAGCGTTTCAAAGCAGCGCTTTGCAATCTTTTTCTTCAGTATAACTTGTGTTTTGCGTGAAGAATTGGTGAAGCCTTGGAGCCAATTTAGCGAAATACAAGTGGTTTTCAGCTTGCCTGAAAAATACCTCAGAAAAAGTGTACTTTCTTTTGTTTCGTTTTCTTTATACAAGTAAAGAAAATGAAAATTAGGACATAGCAAGATTGATGAATTGTTATGATGTAGGTTATGAAAAAGAAAATAAACTCGCTACTTTTCGACCGTGTCTCGATACACGTTTTTATGGCTCACGCCATAAAATCGCACTCGACATGACAAGGTAGGTTTTATACCGAATTAGTGCGACCTTATGGGAGTCCCGAGTATTCGGGATCTCGATACTTCGCATTTTTGTTCTATCGCCCAAAAATCCGAAACTCGAACTAACAAGGCGTGATTTGGACTATTCTCACATAGCCTCAACCCACGGCAAAAAAGCGATTCAAAGCAGGGTTTTACCCATTCCATAATCCCATAAAATTATGTATCTTCCGCTATCTTCAAAAAAGTAAGCCCTATGTGTTATGAAACCTCTTTGCATAAAACGCAAAAACAAATTCAAAAGACGTATTCGGTTGAATTTAAAAATCCCGATTTGTTTACTCCTTACTATCATCGTTCGGGATTTACCAATCCCAATTTATTTGTGATACCCCAAGAAGAGGCACATTTGGTTTATGCTATGCAATGGGGCCTAGTGGCTCCCTTTGGTGAAGCCGATGTAAAGGCTTTTCGAAAAAAATACAATACCCTAAATGCCAAAAGCGAAAGTGTTTTGCGTTCGCGTATGTATCAATCGGCTGCTCGTCAACGCCGCTGTTTGGTTTTGGCCGACGGTTTTTTTGAACCCCATCATCAGGCGGGTGGGGTACAACCTTATTATTGTTATTTACCGCAGCAAGCCTTGTTTTGCTTTGCAGGCATCTATACGCAAATGGCTTCGGGAGCCTATACCGTAAGTATTTTAACCACGGCAGCCAATCCTTTTTTCGCCGAAATTCACAACACCAAAAAACGTATGCCTTTGGTTTTAGATCCGAGTAAGCAGGGAGATTGGCTCGATCCCAATCTTAGCGATGCCGATATTCAAGAGCTCATCAACAACGGATTTATACAGCAGGATTTTAAAGCTCATGCGGTGAGTAGCGACCTTTATAAAAGACAAATCGATACCAATACACCACAAATCCTAAAGCCTATAGCAACACAAGATTAAGCTTTTTGGCTGCGCAGTAAACGATCGTGTAGGTTTTGAATACTGGCTTTATGTTCGATAAGCGCTGAGATATCCGCTTCAAAGCTAATGGTTCTGTTCAGTTTAGGAAAAGAAAATTTTCCCTTGGCAAGTGAATTGGCTATTACAAGGTTAAAGTAGTTGTAGCCCAAAATGAGCAATTGAAGTCCGTCTGTTTTTTGTGGCTTAAAGCCGATTTTTTCTGCTGTGCGTGCATTTATAATATAGCTGGTGCCGCGTACTTTTAGATGCTTATGTGTTTGATGCGCTTCGATAAAATTCAATAAACCACTTAAAAACTGCTGCATGATAAAAGCCTTTCGTTGTTGGGGCGTGCTATTGCGGTCGAGTACAAAATAGTAGTCAAATAAACTGCCTGCGTGAATTTTAAGGCACTGATTTTTGGGTTTTTCGGCTAGGAAAAGCGGAGAATAGTATACCAAATCACCCTTTTTCTGCAGTGCTGGAATATCGAAAAACGGGGCGATAATCGATAAGCCTAAGGTGATACTCAGCACCGGTATCAAATACCAGCCAGTAGCATAACCAAGCGCGACGGTTAGCAATATAAACCCGACGAAAAGCAGAGCTAAACGCACTAAAAATCGTTTTTGTTGAGATTCGCTTTTGCGGTAAAAGGCGTGATGGGCTGGTTGATTCATGACAAAAAATAAGCGGACTCGAGGCGCCAAAAATAAAAAAAAGCAGCATATAAGGTAACTCAGTGACAAAAAATCACGGCAATACCAATACCAAACAAGGATAAAATAGGGATTAGTTAAAGTCCAAAATTTCAGCTACATGCCTTTCTAGCGCCTTTTGTTTAAAGTCAAACCAAGCTTGTCGATAAGCAGAGCCTTCTACTTTAGCTTTAAAATTCCGAAACGGATATTTATTTTGCAAGAGTGTTTGCAATTGAGTGCTAAAGCGCGAATCATCAATTTGGTCTACAAAAGACTCCATAATAGCAAAAGAAGTTCGTGAATCTGGGGCTTCAATAAAAATAAAGTCCTCCTCCTGTTCTTTGACTCTTTCGAGGTCTTCCTCAAAAAATTCCTCCATTTCAAAATCCATACTCATTTCATAGCCTTCGCCCGGTACGCTTATGAGTTCTTTGGTTGCTACATTATAATAACAATCCATTCCGCAATCCAATTCTTGCGCTATGGCATATATTAGTTTTTTCTGTTCGGTACTCAACATAATAAGCTAAAAAGTTTTAGGCGATAAGTTATAAAATTTTTATCAAGTTTTTCCGCTTAAGTTAAAAGAAGGTTGAATTTAACTAGATTTTATTTTTCGCTTAAAGCGGATGGCTTTAGCAAAATCATTTACGGCACTGGTTAAAACAAAATTGATGCAGGTGGGAGGTGTTTAGAGTAATCTATAGTAGCTTTTGTGCAATAAACACGGGATAAAAGAATAAGTATGCTTGGAAAAAAAGCGTTGGGAAGTACTTTTCGCTTTGTTTTTATATAAAAAAAGCGAGGCCCCGTCAAAAAGTAAAAACGAGGCCTTATGTATAATTTGGCTTAGATTACCCCAAAAGTAGAAACAATGGTTTGTTTTTCGTCTAATGAGTTAGGATTGCTCACCATTACCCCATATTCAGCACCACGTTCAAAATTTTCAATCGAAAGCAGGTATGAATTTTTACCAAACTTTTCGGCTTTAAACTTTAGATAATCCAAGTTGTTCGAAGAACCACCAGAAAAAGTACCTACCGAAGACAATTCAGCCAATCTCTTTTTCTTTTTCTTTTTGAATTTAAAAACCTGAATAATCGATAACGGATCCGTTTCATTATCTACTGCCCGTACCACCAATTTTATTTCCTTCTTAGGACGATAAGAGGTATCCGAACAACAATTAGGAATATCAATTTTAGTTTTCACTTTACCTATTCCTGCTAAGTAAACGCCAGCACCAGCACGGGTTTTTAATTGCACATGTTCTTTTTGTAAATCTAAGGTTTCATTGTTATCTTTTAGAATAAACGCCTCTCCGATAAAAGTTGGTTCTTTAACTTCTTCTTGGGCGAAACTTGCAAAGGAAGCTAAAAATAGCATTCCAAAAATAAAATTTTTCATGTTTAGGTGTGTTTGAAATTAGCCTTTACTACCATGGAGAAAAGGCAAAGATTAGTTTTGTGTTAAATTAAGCTTAAAATTTGCGTAAATATAATCGCTTTTTAGAAAAAGTGATTAAAAATCATAATTTTTTTTAAAATCACTTAAATTTTTATTGTGATGTCAATAAACGTCTGGGGCTATAGCCAGCAGAAAAACTAGTTTGATATAAAATTACTGGTGTAGATAAAATCCGTAAAGGTATGGCTTAATCTAGGAAAATAAAGATAAGGTATAGGCCTATCCCGTAGCTTTTAAGTCTTATTGGCCAAGCTTTTATTTTGTATCAGCAATTAGTATTTAGCAATTTCAGTTTGATTATCAAGAAAGAGGTCTATTGTTTTTTCATTTGTGAACCAATAAAAGGGGTTTTTGGTGCGAGAAAATATCCGGTAAGGCTAGCGAATAAAATGGGTATAAAGTGTCCAAATCCCGTTAAGGTAGCCAGTAAAATAGTAGTACTCATCGGCGTTCGGGTCACGCAAGCATTGATCGCCGCCATACAACTTACCACAGCTAGGCTTAAATTAATACTAGGAAAAAGTTCATGTAAAATCAAACCAGCCGTAGCCCCTACAAAAAATAGAGGAATGATAAAACCGCCCCGCCAACCCGAAGTAACCGTAATGGAAATCGCTATGATTTTAAAAACTAGAATTCCGCCTAAAAAGGCTAGGGAATAAGGGCTGCTCAAAAGCGTATTGATTTCGTGGTGACCAAAGTAGCGGGTAATCGGAAAATAATAGGCAATACTACCAAGTAGCAAGCCTCCAATTAGTGTTTTAAGGTAAATGGGTAGAGGTTTTCTTTCGAAGGCAACTTTAAAAATTTTGGTACATCCGATAAAAGCCCAACCTAATATTGCGCCAATGCCTGCAAACAAAACCGCATAGGCAAATTCAAATATCCCAGAATACGCATAAGCCGATAAATCCCAAACCGGACCCAATCCCAGGTGTATGATGAGCGCAAAAACTAAATAACTAAAACAGCTGGCCACAAAAGCGGGGATAATGGCGCGGTAATATTCTACCGCATACTTATAGTGTAAAATTTCTAAAGAAAAAAGACTGCCGCCTAGTGGAGCGCCAAAAAGTGCGGTAAAGCCCGATGCCATACCGGCAATACTAAGCGAGCGTAAATCTTCTCCTTTAAGCCGAAACAGCTTACCCAACCAGGTTCCGGTAGAGCCGGTGATTTGCACTAATGGAGCCTCGGGTCCCAAACTTCCGCCAGAAGCTACGCAAAGTAGCGAAGATAAAATCATCGACGGATTGTTCTTGGGGTCCAGTTTACCCTTGTTGAAACGGATGTTATTCACCATCAAGTGGATTTCACCCGGATCGCCGATAAAATGAATAATCAATCCGGCTAACAATCCGCCAAGGGCCATCACCGGAATGACCAACCAACCCTGAAAAAAAGCGATTTGATGGGTTAAAAATTCCAATACAATCCAATACAATCCGGCAATCACACCACCCAGCAGCCCCAGTAAAGCCCATAATAAAAAAGACCGACTAAAAACAAAGGGGTTAAAACCTAAAGGTTGGTCCAGGCGCTCGCGGTAACGGAGAATTTTTCGGCCTTGTTTTAATTTCATGAGCTGTTTTTTAAGTGACCTGAGTGCTTTGTGCTGCAAATTATCAGCTAATTGTACGTCAATAGTTTATTTTCAATTCTTTTGTAGTCGGCTATATTTTGTTCGGCGACGAATGTAAGTTTTTATCGGCATAATTAAAAAGTAATGCGTTGTTTTAAGCTATTGAACTGAAAAGTTTTTTTTATACTTAAGCGAGCTGAATTTGTACCAATAATATAAAGTGTTTTTATTTAAATAGACGCTTTGGCTGCATGGTACTATTTAAAGTGGACGATCAGATTAAGCATTACGACTTAAGGTATAGGTACATTCAGGAAAATTGACACACCCATAAAATTTTCCATAGCGGCCTTTTTTCTTTATTAATTTTATTTTACACCTAGGACACACCTTTTGCTTTTCATACCTCGCATTTATTTGAATTTTTTTTCGGATTTGAGCGGAGTGTTGTTTCGTTATTTTGGTGTCTGAAATATGTTGAGATTGCAGGCTAGAGGCAAGATCTTGCATTTGTTCATACGACAATAATTTTTGATCGTTTAATTTCTTAATGGTTTGTTTCAGTTGACTAGCATAAATTACGGGCAGTTCACTGCTGATATTCTTTAAAGTAGCATTTCCTGTAAAAACAACAATGGGGAAATACTGAACAGGATATGTGGTATTCAGAATTTTTTTTAAAGCAAAAACGTGAACCCAGTTTTGCTGAATCGGATTTTTAAATCTTGTTTTGTGCTCATAAATAGTTTGAGTCCAATACCTCGCCTTTTCATACCCGTGAATCCATCCTTTATAATACTTTGTTTCGATCACAACTATTCCACTCCTACAAATCACTAAATGATCAATTTGTGTAGTGGCAGTAGCTGTTTTGAAAAAAAGATTGTTTAAAATGATATACTCTTTTTTATTTAAGCGCTTCAATTTGTTCGCTACACGGTATTCACCTACAGCACCTTTAATTTTTGGTGATAGGTTTAATTTGAAAAGTTGATAAAGAAGAAAAAGAAAAAGTAGGCTAAGTAGTAAGTAAAGTGCCATTCTAATCAACTAATTAAAAAACCTGTGCCGGTTGAACTATGAAAGCAGATAATTTTCTTATTTGCTTTGAAATTTGACAAGATAGGTTTGGTGCTTTATTTAGGGTACGACCAATCGATAGCAACAAAAATAAGCAATAGAATTAAATAAACATTGCCCCAGACCTTTCACTTTCGCCTTGACCTGCGCAATCAAGTCTTTTCATTATGCTCACGAAGGGGTCGCTTTAAGCAGTGGCAACCGACTCAACACCTGATGACTTTAACCAAAATCAATCAAACATCCCTTTGCTGGTACCGCCTCGCTTAGCATTTCTTGGCGATAGGGAAGCCTATTTAAGCCATAAAAATCGCTTAAAATACCCAGGGATACGCCATAGCTCCCTCGAAGCTAGTTCGATACTCCTTCGATAAAACATCGATAAATCCTTATATTTCGAGGGATGAACGAAGAAGTACCGAAGGAGTTACGAAGCAGGTATGCTTTTAGCTTGCATTTTGTAACCCCAATTATCACCCTAAACCATAGGTGAGCGAGCAATATTTTATACTCATTCAATTTTGTGGGAGACGGAGGTTTAATGCAATTGTCACGAGAATACAATGCTCTGAACAGTGAAAAGGGTTAAAAATTCCGGTTGCAACCGATTAAAATGCTGCTTAAAATTAGCTTTATAACTAACTGACTACCAGCTAGTAGGGAAACTTGCGAGTAAACTCGGAAGATTTTCGGGTAGACGCATAAAATTCTGTTTGAAACTCAATGAATTCTGCTTTAAACTCGTAAAATTTAAACCGGCATTCTTTGCTTAAGTCCCTAGTTTAGCGCTAAGTAAATAAAAAAGAAATAGGATGACTTAGCTTTAGAACAACCACCGAGAGACCAAGTAGGAAGCAGTTTCAACCTTTGCTGCGACCACAGCTTACCAGCGGTAAGCGCTCTCCCGAACACAAAAGGTGTATTTTAATTAAAAAAACCTTTACAATGAGCAAAAACATACTTGCAAAACTAAAAGTTAGAACACGTAAGAACCCTCAAGATCCAACCGCTGCGCCACTGTATTATCTACAGGCCGTAAGCACTGGTACCTGTGATCTTGACCGACTTGCGTATTTAATTTCCAATCAGTCAACCGTGCGTGAACCCGATTGTTTAGCCGTTTTACACGCTTTTGTACATAATATGCTCGATGAGTTAGAGCAAGGGCGTATTGTAGAATTAGGGCGCTTGGGCAATTTTCAAATTGGCGTAGGTTCAACCGGTAGTGTTTTAGCCGAAGACGTAAGTTTAAGCAATATCAAGCGTATAGCTTTAAACTACCGTCCCAGCAAACAT
>NZ_JBHULZ010000041.1:745527-761078 GCF_042684705.1 Mesonia sediminis | reverse complement strand
TTTTTTTGGTCAAAAAAGCCAAATTTCATGCGCATGATTCATGAAAAACATGCGCATGATTCATGAAAAACATGCTGAAGAATTAAAAAATCATGCTGATGATTTGCATGAACCTTCAGCATGATTTTTAAAAACCACTTCTTTCAATTTTTTTTACATTTTCACCCTCCAAAACAAGCTTTTTCAAGCCCAAAACCACCTCAAAACCCTAAAAAACCGACTGTTTTTGTTCAAAAAAGCACTAAAACGCTAGCAAACACCCCAAAAAAGCAGGATAAAAAACAAATTCAACCGATGAAATACAGTTGTACTTCTCTCTAAATGTCAGTTTTTACCTCCAAAAATCAACAAAACCATAGGTGAAACGGTAGGGTTTAAACCGAATTAGTGCGACCTTTCGGGAGTCCCGAGAATTCGGGATCACTTCGAGTGGGCCAGCCTAGCCAACAGGCATTTTTAATGCCGTAGTTGGACTCGCTGGGTTGTATCGAGAAGTGATTCAATTAGAACTAAAAAAATATTCGCTACTTTTCGACTGTGTCTCGATACACGTTTTTATGGCTCACGCCATAAAATCGCACTCGACATGACAAGGTAGGTTATTTTACGCAAGAGTCATAAATAGAAATAACATTTTAAAACGGCCTATCGAAAATAGGGCGTAAAATTGGCAGTGCAGTAAGCGTTAAAAATTTTAGGCTGTTTGAGCCCGATTGGAAATCGGGTGAGTTCCTAAAATTTAGCTTGCAAACATACAATTTAGCGCTAGTTTCGTAAGCCTAGACTTTTTTGCTACTTTTTTCGGCGATGGAAAAAAGTAGAGGAATAATAATTAGATATCTGTGGCTTTCGATTAGTAGCGTATAATAATGGTAACTATAAAGATATTCGCTACTTTTCGACCGTGTCTCGATACACGTTCTTATGGTTCTCACCATAAAAACGCACTCGACATGACAAGGTAGGTTTTAAACGCCCTGTCACTTCGAGTGGGCCAGCCTAGCCAACAGGCATTTTTAATGCCGTAGTTGGACTTGCTGGGCTGTATCGAGAAGTGATTCAATTAGAACTAAAAAAGTATTCGCTACTTTTCGACTGCACCTCGATACACGTTCTTATGGTTCTCACCATAAAAACGCACTCGGTGTGACAAGGTAGGTTTTAGAGTTATTAATACCCAGCAGCCCACGTCAAAAAGCGTTTCAAAGCAGGGCTTTGTAATCTTTTTCTTCAGTATAACTTGTGTTTTGTGCATAAATTAGGGAGGATAATAGACTTAAAAGTGAATAATATACCGCTATCTACTTAGCGCGACCTTTTGGGAGTCCCGAGCATTCGGGAAAGCCTTGGAGCCAATTTAGCAAAATACAAGTGGTTTTCAGCTTGCCTGAAAAATACCTCAGAAAAAGTGTACTTTTTACCGACACTTCGGTAACCTGCCCCGAATCTTCGGGGTTTCGTTTTCTCCTGTATCCGACGAGCACAGCGAGAGGAATACACCGTAAAGAAAATGAAAGTTAGGATATAGCAATACCTATGTTTTGTAAGAAAGTAGGTTATGAAAACCTAAAAACATTACTACCTAAAGCTTGTTTGAGACCGATTGGAAATCGGGTGAGTTCCTAAAATTTAGCTTACAAACATACAATTTAGCGCTAGTTTCGTAAGCCTAGACTTTCGTAGTCCCGATATTTCGGGGTTTGCTACTTTTTTCGGCAATGGAAAAAAGTAGAGGAATAAATTAAGTAGTAATTTATTTTAAATAGTAGTTGGCAACAAACTGAAAAAAATCGAAAATCATAAAAATCAACCAAAATTGATAATTTTGTATCTTTGATAAAAAGACAAAGGAAATGGATTTAGAAGCAAGAAAAATATCATTTGTTCAAGAGTTTTTAAGACTTCAAAATGAGGAAATCGTTAGCGGACTTGAAAAATTCTTACGTAAAAAGAAAGCTGAATTGACTGAAAGGAACTTCAAGCCGATGACAATGGAGCAATATAACGCAGAAATTGACCAAGCAATGGAAGACTCAAAAAATGGACGAATGATAAAAGCAACGGATTTAAAGGCTAAAATCCAAAAATGGAGTTAGCAGTTTACTGGTTAGAGGTTGCGGAAAACAAACTAGAGGATATTTATAGCTATTATTCAATTAAAGCCAGTAAAAGAGTAGCTGAAAATTTAGTTAATGGAATCCTTGACTCGACTATTGGTATTGAAAAGCAACCAGAAATTGGACAAGTTGAAACGAGCTTGAAACATATAGAACGTGAATTTCGGTATTTAGTGTTTAAGAATTACAAAATAGTTTATTGGATAAATTATGACTTTAAACGTATCGAAATCGCGAATGTTTTTGACACGAGACAAGATCCCGATAAAATAAATGAAACTGAATAAAAAGCCACGCTGTTGCGCGATTGCATCGCGATCTTCTTACCCTATTGCAATCAATTGTTTACATTTTCAATCCCTAAATCAACTAAAAAATTATCACCTTGTTCCCCATCAAAATCCAACTTCAATCAATATTCTACAAATTATTCTATTCATTTTTGCTTAGTCAAAAACGAACCAAAAAATCAAGAATAGTTGAGGGAATTGCTTTAAGCTGAAGGTGTTCAGCTTAAAGCATAATCGCTGCATGCTCTTTTTCGCTATCGCGAAACGCACTTCCGCTTGTCACTCGCTATTTCTGAAACTATTCGGGTTCTTAATTGAAAATTAATTCGCTACTTTTCGACTGTGTCTCGATACTTCGCATTTTTGGTTTACCACCAAATATGCGAAACTCGACATGACAAGGCAGATGTTAAACTACTACGAACATACTGCGACCTTTAGGGAGTCCCGAGTATTCGGGATCACTTCGAGTGGGCCAGCTTAGCCAACAATCATTTTTAATGCCGTAGTTGGACTTGCTGGGTTGTATCGAGAAGTGGTTTAATGGAAACTAAAAAAGTATTCACTACTTTTCGACTTTGTCTCGATACTTCGCATTTTGGTTCTATCGCCCAAAAATCCGAAACTCCTTTAGACTTGCATAAAAGAAAATATAAAGATAAATAATTAAATTTATGGATGTTTAATTAGAAAAAGAGAGCTGAACTTAAGTACACTATCCGTACTCAGAATTTAAAAAATTCATAGTTCGATTCAGACTTAAGTTCAGACTTTCATCAACAATCTCTAATAGAAATTCGGGATTTTAAGCCCATTATTAAGGAGTTGAGTTATTGATGAAATCCCTCTTTTCAATAAAAGTATTACAAAGTTATGAAAAGTATTTATTTTGGTATTGACATTAGTAAAAAGAAATTAGATTTTAAATTAAATATTAAGTCAATCTTAAGAAAAACCCAACCTAAACTTAAATGAAAATTGTAACTTTTGTATCATGAGAATTTTAATAGTAGAAGATGAGCCAGGAATATTTAATTTCCTAAAACAAGGCTTAGAAGAGGAATCTTACGCTGTAGACGTAGCCGAAGAAGGTAAAAAGGGGCTTGAGATGGCACTTTCAGGAGAATATGATTTGCTTTTGCTAGATTGGATGGTTCCAGGAATTAGCGGCATTGAAATCTGCCGTCAATTCCGTAAAGAATTTCGCGAAACTCCGGTTATTTTTCTAACAGCAAAAGATACATTAGACGAAACCGTATTTGGCCTTCAAGTTGGCGCCAATGATTACATTAAAAAGCCTTTTCATTTTGAAGAACTCCTCGAACGCATTAAGGTGCAATTACGTCCAAAAACTGGGGAACATTCAATATTTAAACTTGGTAATATCACACTTAATACCGCAACTCATCAAGTTTTTAAAAATGATGAAGAGATAGCATTAACCCAAAAAGAATTTGCCTTATTGGAATATCTCATACGAAACAAAGGTTTGGTTTGTCGGCGATCAAGAATCATTGAAAGTGTTTGGGATATTCATTTTGATTATAATACTGGGGTCATCGACGTATTCATCAATGCGCTACGAAAAAAACTGAAACTTGGAAAAGAAGAAAATTATATTCAAACCATTAGAGGCGTTGGCTACATTGCAAAAGAAATATGAATTTAAGTTTTAGAAACAGAATAGGGCTGTATTATATGGCTGCAACGGCAATCATAATGGCAGTTGCTTTTTTAACGGTATATTTTGTCGTACGAGGTGTTGTATATCAAAATTTAGATAGAGACTTGTCTTATGAAGCCAAAAAGCACACAAGAGAAATAAAAGTTATAGGCGACAGCATTAAGATCAAAAATAAAAGAGAATGGGAAGAAAGAGAGCATAGAGAAGTACAAGTTAATCCTGTTTTTATCCAATTTTGGGATAAAAATGGAGTTTTTATGGATAAATCACCCAATCTAAAAGAAAACCATTTAAAACTTAATGCGAATTCAAATTATAATGGGCATTATAATGGCCATTTAAATCAAAGACCTATAAGGCAAGTACAACTACCCATTGAAGATAAGGGTAAATTGAAAGGTTTTATAGTAGCGGCTATGTCATTGGAAGCCTCTCAAATGGTACTTTACAATCTTAGAAATATTTTACTAATAGTCTATTTATTACTTCTGGCAAGCCTATATTTTATTTCTAAATTTATTGCAGGAAGAAGTATCATTCCAGTAAAAAATGTAATACAAACCACCAATAGAATTACAAGAAATAGCCTAAACGAACGCGTTGAGTTGCCTCAAAATAAAGATGAAATGTTTGATTTAACTTCCAGTATCAACGACTTATTAAACCGAATCGAAAATGCATTGGAAAGAGAACGCCAATTTACTTCAGATGCTTCTCACGAGCTGCGTACCCCTTTAGCAACATTAAAAGGCACATTGGAAGTTTTGGTGCGTAAACCGAGGGAACGCTCTGAATATGAAGAAAAAATTAAACTTTGCTTAACAGAAATAAATAGAATTACATCCATAATAGAACAACTCTTACTATTAGCAAGATTAGATACAGGATCAAAATCTGCTGAAAAACCATTGATTCCTTTAACCTCCATCATCGAAGAAATTCTTTTTAGGCACAATAATGTAGCCACAGAAAAAAAGTTAACCATAAAAATTAAAAATGATATTGGAGATAAAGTTTTAATCCCTCAATATTTCGGTAACCTAATTTTGGAAAACATAATTGAAAATGCTTTGAAATATGCTAAAGATGAAACCACAATTCATATTGCTCTAACGAAATCCGAATCTAAAGTTATCTGTAAAATCCGAGATGAAGGAATAGGTATTAAAGAAGGGGACCTCCACCGCTTATTTAATAATTTCTTTAGGTCTGATCCGCTTCAACACAAAGATGTTACAGGGAATGGCTTGGGACTTTCAATAGCCAAAAAAGCTGCTGATGCTATTAATACTAAAATTAGTGTAGAAAGCGAATTCCGCAAGGGTACCATTTTTACTGTAGAATTTTAATGAAGCTTTAAAAACCGCCATATTTAGGTTATGTATTAGCAATATTTCCCAATAGAAAAAGATCTCTTTTTGATACATTAAATTTTGACCTTTACAAAAGGACCGCTAGATGTTAAAAGTCGGTTGTAAATTTAAATGAAGTTGAATCTTTTTTAAACTTCATAGCGAAAGATTGCTTGTAGTGAAGCTTTGGAATAAACAATTAAATAATTTCAAAGCTTATAAAATATTCAAATTCTCACCTTTTTATTAAAAACCGAAAATTTTCTTAAGCGAATCTTAAGATAGGATTTAGATTAGGCTTAGATACTGCTCATATATTTGAATAGTTTTAATTTAAATAACCAAGAAAATGCTAGGACGTATAATAGAGTACAGTATTCATCACAAACTTATTGTGCTACTATTTACCGCCTTAATCATAGGTTTCGGGTTGTACTCTCTTTCTAATATTCCTATTGGTGCGGTACCAGATGTAACCAATAATCAAGTACAAGTTATTACCACCTCAAGGAATTTAGCGACCGAAGATGTCGAGAAATTTTTGACTTATCCAGTAGAATTGGAAATGGCAAATTTACCTGGAGTGCAAGAAATACGTTCGGTTTCAAAATTTGGCTTATCAGTTGTAACTGTTGTTTTTGATAATGATTTAGGCACTTATTTACCACGCCAATTAATTGCCGAAAAGATTAAAAGTGCCGAAGAAAAAATCCCAGCGGGCTTTGGTAAACCTTTTATGGGCCCTATTTCTACGGGGCTTGGTGAAATTTATCAATATGTAATCGATGTAGATGACAAATATAAAAATCAATACTCGTTATCTGATTTGCGAACCATCCAGGATTGGATTGTAAAACGGCAGCTTTCTGGTATTAACGGGGTGGTAGAAGTAAACACATGGGGCGGCTATTTAAAGACCTACGAGGTAGCTATAAATCCCGAAAGACTCCGTGCGATGAAGGTTTCTATTTTTGATGTTTTTACCGCTCTTGAAAAAAACAATAGCATTGCAGGTGGTGGTTATATTGAGAAAATTAATGAAAGTCATTTTATTAGAGGCGAAGGTCTGGTTAATTCTATAGAAGATATAGAAAATATCGTGGTAACCAATAAAGGAGATGTTCCTGTATATGTTAGCGATGTAGCTACAGTTGGTTTTGGTCACGCTAATCGTTTTGGAGCCATTACCGGAAATGGAGAAGGTGAAAAAGTACTTGGTCAAGTGATGATGCTTAAAGACGCCAACTCTAATGCAGTGATTGAAGCCGTAAAAGAACGAGTTTCTTCAATTCAACCCTCTTTACCGCCAGGCATTTCCATAAATCCATTTTTAGAGCGAAGTGAACTTATCGGAAAAACCACTTTTACCATTGCCGAAAACTTGATTTTAGGTTGTTTAATTGTGATTTTTGTAGTGGTACTACTGTTAGGAAATTGGCGTTCTGGTTTAGTGGTTGCCTCTGTGATTCCTTTGAGTTTGCTATTTGCGCTTTCACTAATGTACATTTTTGGTGTAGACGCTAATTTAATGAGTTTAGGCGCAATTGATTTTGGAATTATCATAGATGGTGCTGTGATTATTGTAGAGTTTATTGCCTTTAAAATTACCCAAAAACGTTCAAAATTACTGGCGCTTCCCAAAAAAGAAAGGCAAGATGTAGTCGACAGTCTTACTTATCAGGGTGCAACCAAAATGATGAACTCGGCTGTATTTGGGCAATTGATTATCATTATAGTTTTTATTCCTATTTTTTCTTTGGTAGGGGTTGAAGGAAAAATGTTTCGCCCTATGGCAATGGTTTTTTGCTTTGCACTTATAGGGGCAATGATACTTTGTTTTACCTATATTCCTGTAATGGCGTCACTCTTTATAAAGCCCACCAATACCGAAAAAAAAACCATATCATCTCGTATGATTTCCTTCTTAGAACGCAAATACCAGCCAAGCATTATCTGGGCATTGCGTAAAAAAAGATTGGTACTTGGCATAGCTATAAGCTTGTTAATTTTTACTGCTTTCTTGTTTTCTAGAATGGGTGCTGAGTTTGTACCTACCTTAGATGAAGGAGATTTTGTAATTCAGCCTGTATTAAAGACCGGAATGTCATTGAGCAAAACAATAGAAGCTACTACTCAAATGGAAAAAATACTTAAAAAATTCCCAGAAGTGGTACAAGTGGTGAGCAGAATTGGTGCCGCAGAAGTTCCAACCGACCCCATGTCTATGGAAGAAAGCGACATTATCATTAAATTAAAACCTAAAGGAGAATGGGTGTCTGCACAATCAAAAGATGAACTTGCAGATAAATTCAAAGAAGCTTTGTCCGATGAAATCGCAGGTGTAGAGTTTGAATTTACCCAACCTATCGAAATGAGATTTAATGAATTGATTACTGGAGTAAGAGCCGATTTGGCTATTAAAGTTTTTGGTGAAGACCTAAATGTTTTATATCAAAAAGCCCTAGAAATAGAAGAAGCCATTCAAAATGTCGAAGGGGCAGCAGATATTTCAGTAGAAAAAACAGCAGGTTTGCCGCAGATGTCAGTTAAATATGACCGTAGAAAAATTGCCAAATACGGATTGAATATAGAGGATTTAAACAAAATCATAACCATGGGGTTTGCCGGAATTCCTGCAGGAACAGTGTTTGAAGGCGAAAGGCAATTCGACTTGGTGATTCGTTTTGATGACCTTCACAGAAAAGATATTGAGAATTTAGAAACCGCATCGGTATCACTTCCTAATGGGACTAAATTACCCTTAAGTGAATTTGCAAGTATAAACTATACAAAGGGACCCGCAAAAATCTCTCGGGATAATACCAAACGTAGAATAGTGGTGGGCGTGAATGTTAGAAATCGTGATTTAGAATCGGTGGTAAGAGATATACAGGCTATTATTAAAAAAGACATTAATATTCCTACAGGATATTCCATAAGCTATGGAGGACAATTTGAAAACCTACGTACCGCAACAGATCGATTAAAAATAGCGGTGCCTTTAGCCTTGATTTTGATATTTATACTATTGTACTTTGCTTTCAACTCCGTTAAAGAAGCTTTAATGATTTATAGTGCCATCCCGCTAGCGGCTATAGGTGGTGTAATATTATTATATATAAGAGATTTACCCTTCAGCATCTCGGCAGGGGTTGGTTTTATTGCGCTTTTTGGTATTGCGGTACTCAATGGTATAGTATTAATCGAAGAGTTTAATGAATTGAAGGCAAAAGGCATAAACAACATCAATAAACGTATTTTAATAGGCACAAAAAATAGATTGCGTCCAGTTTTATTAACCGCCGCCGCCGCTGCCTTAGGATTTTTACCCATGGCAATCTCAACTTCTGCCGGTGCCGAAGTACAACGTCCTTTGGCAACCGTAGTGGTAGGGGGACTAATTACTGCGACAATTTTAACCCTAGTTGTACTACCAATTTTATACGCCCTATTCGACAAAAAGGGGCAAAATTCTAAAAAGAAAACTAAGGTGAATTTAAAGGCAACGAGTGCTATGCTTTTATTGCTTTTGCCGATTATTGGTCAGGCACAACAAAATCCGTTAAGTGTAAAACAAACGCTACAAATGGCAATCGAGAATAATCATGCCCTTCAAGCTTCTTCAAAAAGGATCGACCAATCGGAACAACGGGTAGGAGGTGCTCTGAATATTGATAAAACACAGATTTTCTATGGTTACGATCAAAATAATATTGCAGAAAATGGCCTACCCTTAAAAGTTTTTGGTTTAAGCCAGTCGTTTCAATTTCCAACTATTTATGCTGCACAGCGAAAAGTAAGACAACAAGAAACCACCCTTGCAGCGCAGGAGTATATACTCAATGAAAGGTTATTAACAAAAGAGGTATACTTGGCTTATTATAAAGTGGTTTACAGCAATAATGTGGTTAAACAATATACTTATTTAGATAGTTTGTATGGCCAATTTGCAAAAGCAGCAAAGAAAAGATATGATGTAGGAGCAACCAATTTATTGGAGAAACTCACGGCAGAAACCAAGCAAAAAGAAATAGCCATTGCTTTGAAACAAGCACGAGAGGAGGTCAAAAAAGCGCATACCATACTCAACCAGTGGGTGCAAAGTGATTCAATAATAACGGTAGAGGAAAATGAACTGCCAAGATTGGCACTAAAAAAACTCAACATTGAAGACCACCCTGGATTTTCGTTTTACAATTCAGCTAAAAGTTTGGCAGAATCTTCACTCTCGTTAGAAAAACAAATGTTATTACCCGACATCCATTTTTCAATTTTTCAAGGAACTAATGATGGCGTTAATTCAACCAATTACAATGGTTTTCAAGTAGGTCTAGGCATACCTTTATGGTTTGGTGCAAACAAATCTAAAATCAATGCTGCAAAAACCCAAATCAATATTTTGACCCATGAATTTGAAAATTATAAAATTAAACTGCAATCGAGGTATAATGCGTTACTGACAGATTTAAAAAAATACCGAGAAACAGTTGATTACTATGAAACTACCGGTAAAAATCTCTCAAAAGAATTAACCAAAACCGCATCAAAGGCTTTTAAGAGTGGCGAAATAGACTTCTTGGAATACGTGCAACTTTTAGAGAGTGCAAAAAATATTGAAATCAACTATTTACAGAATTTAATGAAGTATAACAATACCGTTTTAGAGATAAACTATCTAAGCTTTCAATAATGAAAAATTTAAGTAACACAATGTCTACTGCTTTATACCTAAAGGGATTTTTAATAATAAGCATCATCATTTTAACTTCCTGCAATTCAAATAAGAAAACTGAAATGGGGAATAAGGAAACACCAGATGAAATCGAAAATAGCGATACCATAACCCTAACCGATACTCAATTTAAAGCAGGGGGTATGCAAGTAGGAAAAATTACCCAACAAGCTTTTAGTTCTATTGTAAAAGCCAATGGTATGTTTAGCGTTCCTCCTGCAAGCCAAGCAGATGTAAACGCTTATTTTGCCGGATATGTTAAAGAGATCGACTTGCTCCCTGGAGATGCTGTAAAAAAAGGGCAGATCTTATTCACCCTTGAAAATCCTGAATATGTACAAGTTCAACAAGATTTTTTGCAAGCCAAAGGCCGGCTCAACTATTTAAAATTAGATTTTGAGCGCCAAAAAGAATTGATAGCAGATAACATAACCTCAAAAAAGAATTTCCTAAAAGCGGAATCAGAATATAAGGTGACCCTAGCACAATACCAAGCGCTCAAAAAAAAATTAAGCTTAATGAATATTAATCCGAATACCTTAACTGGAGACAATATTCGTTCTGTCATTAAAGTACTCTCGCCCTTAACAGGTTATACCACTATTGTTAATGCTACAAAAGGAATGTATTTAACCCCTACAGATGTTGCAGTGACTGTAACCAATACAAATGATTTACATATTGAGCTGAAAATTTTCGAAAAAGACTTGCCATTGATTAAAGAAGGTCAACCCATTAACCTAAGAATACAAAACGACCAGAATAACGTATACCAAGGCAAAGTGCATTTAGTGAACAAAGCAGTACATACCCAAGAAAGAACCGTGGTCATTCACGGAGATTTGGTTAATCCTAGTGAGGCGCAATTATTTGCCCCAGGAATGTATATAGAAGCTGAGATTTTGACCGAAACAACAAAACATCCGGCATTGCCAGTTGAAGCCGTTGTTAATATTGATAAAAACTACTTTGTATTGGTTAAAAGAAACGACTTAACTTTTAAAAAAGTACCGGTAAATGTGGGGGTTACAAGTAAGGGGTTTATTCAAATTGTAAATGCAGAGGACTTTAAAAAAGATACCGAATTTCTAACCAAAGGAACCTTTAATTTAATAACGGAATAGAAGTAGAAAAAAATGAAAAGCATACTGGCAATTTAAACCGTATAAATATGTAAGGGAATAATTAGATAAATATACCAGTTAAAAGAAGCTACATTTTAATAAACGATTATATAATCTACAAAAAGCTCGCAAAACTACAGAAATGAGAACAAGCTTATAAATCGATAAATTTCAATACAACTAACAGAAAGACAAGGTTTAATATTTTAAATTACACTAAATTACGATGAAAAAAATTATTTTAATGAGCTTGATGCTTATCGCTACTTTAAGTAGCTACGCACAAGATTGGCAAACAGATTTTGCCACAGCAAAACAATTAGCCGCTAAAGAAAATAAACCAATAATTTTAGTATTTCAAGGCTCCGACTGGTGCGCGCCTTGTATAAAACTAGATAGAGAAATTTGGAGTACAGCAGAATTTAAAAAATATGCGAAGGAGCATTACATTATGCTTCAGGCAGATTTCCCTCGAAGAAAGAAGAACGCTTTACCAGAAGCTCAAGCAAAAGCCAACGCTAAACTTGCAGAGCAATACAATGAAAATGGATTTTTTCCTTTTGTGGTGGTACTAGATGCAAAAGGCAAAGTACTAGGAGTAACGAGCTATAAAAAGACTACACCAGAAAAATACATCGAAGAATTAAACGCCTTAGCTAAATAAAGTGAAGTATCTATTTTCTATCATAAGTTTATGTTTAGCATTTGTTTGCACTGCACAACAACCCTATAAGCGCACCCTAAAATTAATGGGAAGTCGCTTTGATATCACTGTAGTAGCAAAAAACGCTATTGCCGGTAATAGATATATTGATACCGCTGTAGCTGAAATTACCAGGATTGAAAAACTCATATCTTCCTGGGATCCAACTTCTCAAACTTCAGCAGTCAATAGAAATGCAGGAATTAAACCTGTTAAAGTTGATGAAGAACTTTATCAACTAATAGAACGAGCTATGGGCTTATCTAAGCTTACAGATGGAGCTTTTGACATCAGCTATGCCTCTATGGACAGAATTTGGCAATTTGATGGAAGCATGACCAAAATACCTTCAGCAGAGGAAATCAGATCATCTGTATCAAAAGTAGGGTTTCAAAATATCTTGCTTCATAAGGGAGAAAGTACAGTTTTTCTAAAAGAAAAAGGTATGAAAATAGGCTTCGGAGCAATAGGTAAGGGCTATGCTGCAGATAAGGCTAAAGCTTTGCTTATTTCAAAAGGAGTGACATCAGGAATTATAAACGCCTCTGGCGATATGAATACTTGGGGTAAACAAGCCAACGGAAAGGAATGGAAAGTAGCCATTACCAATCCAATGAATAAAAACAAGGTTTTTGCTGTTCTACCTATCAGCAACGCTGCTGTGGTTACTTCTGGTGATTATGAAAAGTTTGTAAGCTTTAATGGCACTCGGTATTCCCATATCATTGATCCCCGAACAGGATATCCGTCAAGTGGAATTGTAAGTGTGACCGTATTTGCCCCAAAGGCAGAACTCGCCGATGCACTTGCTACCTCTGTATTTGTAATGGGAAAAGATGCAGGTTTAGACCGAATAAATCAATTGCCAAAAGTAGAATGTATCATCATCGATGATAAAGGAAACATCATTAAATCAAAAAACATAGAAATAAATAAGTTATGATCAAAAAAATAACAATTTTCACCTTGCTTAGTTTCTTTTTTAGCAATTGCGTGGTGGTTAAGGAGTATGAAAAAGTCAATATAAATGATCCAGATATGGCACTTTCAGAAAAGAAATGTGACCGAAATGTAACTACTGCACATTCCTATCGCGAAGCAGCGGTAGGTGCAAACGGAGGAAAAACTGGTGGAGGCTGCGGCTGTAATTAAAACATATAATCAATTGAAAAATATCATTCTTATTATCTGTGTGTTCGCATTCGTAAAAGCGAATGCACAAAATCGACAAGACTCAACCACAGTCTATAAAAAACGTGTATTGGAAACCGTTGAAGTAGATTTCTTGTCCAGCTACTACAGCCAGGACGGGGATAATGCAGCGGTAAGTGGTGGTATTGGCACAGAAGAATTAACCGATGTGACCAGTGCGTTCATCATATCTATACCTCTAAATGACGATGATGTATTAACTATAGATGCAGGAGTCTCTGCTTATACCTCAGCATCATCGAGTAATGTAAATCCTTTTGATGACGGTCCAGCAGACCCCTATCAAGCTTCATCAGGTGCATCAAGTAGCGATCTTTGGGCAAATCTAACAGGAAGTTACAGCCATAGTTCTAATGATAGAAATACCATTTGGTCGGCCAAATTAGCAGTATCCTCGGAGTATGATTACTTTTCTTTGGGCGTTGGCGGAAGTTATACCAAACTCTTCAATGAAAAAAATACTGAAGTGAGTATAAGTGGGAATGTATATATTGATACTTGGAATGCAATTTATCCATCTGAATTAAGACCTTTTGGTAAAGAGGGTTCTGGTTTAAATAATTCATTTTTTACCCAAAATACAATTACAGGAAATTTAAATTATTCCCCCAGATTTAATGAATTTAACGATGAGGGGCGTAATTCATATTCTTTAGGGTTTAGCTTTTCGCAAATACTTCATAAAAATGTGCAAGGTTCTTTAGCATTAGATTTAATACAACAACAAGGTTTATTATCTACCCCTTTTCAACGAGTGTACTTTAGCGATGTGGAAGATTCTTTTATTGATAATTTTCAGCTAGCCGATGCCATCGAACGTTTACCAGATTCAAGGTTTAAAGTTGCGATAGGTGGACGTCTGAATTGGTATTTAAATGAGATTTTAACAATAAGGACTTTTTATCGCTACTATTTTGACGATTGGGGGATTAATTCGCATACAGCAAGTATTGCGCTCCCCATTAAAATAACAGGTAAATTTACACTGTATCCTTCGTATCGAATTTATACGCAAACAGCTGCTGATTATTTTAGGCCGCATGAGGCTGCTTTATCAACAGATGAATTCTATACCTCAGATTACGACCTATCTGAATACTCAGCAAACCAATTTGGTTTTGGAGTTTCCTATACCGATATATTTGCAAAAGCACATTTATGGAAATTCGGACTAAAAAGTATTGACTTAAAATTTTATCAATACGATAGAGATACAAGCTTTAGCTCTAATATCATTACAGCAGGCTTTAAGTTTGCCATGGATTAAATCTTTTTTGATTTCTCACAGCACGAGCGTCTCGCTCGTGCTAATCTAATTGCTAGCTATTTTGTTTCTCAACGGTGGTTGCATAGATATGCTAACTCAAAAGCTTATTTTAAAAGGAACTATAGAGAAAACCAATACAAAAACAGAAGTTTTATTATGTTTATAAAAACGCGGTAATAGCTTATTGATTTGCTTAATTTTAGGAATACAATACAGCAATAAAGGAAATTATTCAGAACCTGATACGGCTTTTGAATTTTAGCATAAGGTATTTCTCGGTTTACCCTGCCATAGTATTTAGTTATTCCAGGGTTATTTTTGATTTAGTCCTATTGTTAAATCTCAACGAGACACTCGCATTAGCAGTGGCTAGTATCGAAAAGTGAATTAGGTTCTCACGCTGGTGCGCGATTGCATCGCGATCTTCTTACCCTATTGCAATCAATTGTTTACATTTTCAATCCCTAAATCAACTAAAAAATTATCACCTTGTTCCCCATCAAAATCCAACTTCAAACAAAAAGCTACAAATTCTTTCTATTCATTTTTGCTTAATCAAAAACGAACCAAAAAATCAAGAATAGTTGAGGGAATTGCTTTAAGCTGAAGGTGTTCAGCTTAAAGCATAATCGTTGCATGCTCTTTTTCGCTATCGCGAAACGCACTTCCGCTTTTCACTCGCTATTTCTGAAACTATTCGGGTTCTTAATTGAAAATTAATTCGCTACTTCGCTACGCAGTAGTCCCTAAGCTTCGCTGTCACTTCGAGTGGGCCAGCTTAGCCAACAGGCATTTTTAATGCCGTAGTTGGACTTGCTGGATTGTATCGAGAAGTGAATGAAATAGAACTGAAAATGAATTCACTACTTTTCGACTGTGTCTCGATACACGTTTTTATGGCTCACGCCATAAAATCGCACTCGACATGACAAGGCAGGTATTAAACGCCCTGTCACTTCGAGTGGGCCAGCTTAGCCAACAGGCATTTATGCCGTAGTTGGACTTGCTGGATTGTATCGAGAAGTGGTTGAATTAAAACTAAAAAAGTATTCGCTACTTTTCGACTGCAC
>NZ_JBHULZ010000041.1:745175-745517 GCF_042684705.1 Mesonia sediminis | reverse complement strand
ATTAGATATCTGTGGCTTTCGATTAGTAGCGTATTTTAATGGTAACTATAAAGATATTCGCTACTTTTCGACTTGTTCTCGATACTTCGCATTTTTGGTTTACCACCAAAAACCCCCACCCGGTATGACAAGGTAGGTTTTAGAGTTATTCTATACACCGGCAGCCTACAGCCAAAGCGATTCAAAGCAGAGCTTTGCAATCTTTTTCTTCAGTATAACTTGTGTTTTGCGCACAAATTAGGCAGGATAATAGACTTAAAAGTGAATAATATACCGCTATCCACTTAGCGCGACCCTTAGGGAGTCCCGAGTATTCGGGAAAGCCTTGGAGCCAATTTAGCG
>NZ_JBHULZ010000041.1:744488-745165 GCF_042684705.1 Mesonia sediminis | reverse complement strand
CAGGCATTTATGCCGTAGTTGGACTTGCTGGATTGTATCGAGAAGTGGTTGAATTAAAACTAAAAAAGTATTCGCTACTTTTCGACTGCACCTCGATACACGTTCTTATGGTTCTCACCATAAAAACGCACTCGGTGTGACAAGGTAGGTTTTAGAGTTATTAATACCCAGCAGCCCACGTCAAAAAGCGATTCAAAGCAGCGCTTTGCAATCTTTTTCTTCAGTATAACTTGTGTTTTGCGCATAAATTAGGCAGGATAATAGACTTAAAAGTGAATAATATACCGCTATCTACTTAGCGCGACCCTTAGGGAGTCCCGAGTATTCGGGAAAGCCTTGGAGCCAATTTAGCAAAATACAAGTGGTTTTCAGCAAAGCTGAAAAATACCTCAGAAAAAGTGTACTTTCTTTTGTTTCGTTTTCTCCTGTATCCGACGAGCGCAGCGAGAGGAATACACCGTAAAGAAAATGAAAATTAGGACATAGAAAGATTGATGAATTGTAAGAAAGTAAGTTATGAAAATATAAATAAGTTCGTTACTTTTCGACCTGTTCTCGATACTTCGCATTTTTGGTTTACCCCAAAAAAGCGAAACTCGGTGTGACAAGGCAGGTTATTTTACGCAAGAGTCATAAATAGAAATAACATTTTAAAATCGGCCTATCGAAAATAGCGT
>NZ_JBHULZ010000041.1:710696-744478 GCF_042684705.1 Mesonia sediminis | reverse complement strand
GTTTCGTTTTCTCCTGTATCCGACGAGCGCAGCGAGAGGAATACACCGTAAAGAAAATGAAAATTAGGACATAGCAAGATTGATGAATTGTTATGATGTAGGTTTTGAAAAAGTAATTAAACTCCCTACTTTTCGACTGCACCTCGATACAAGAGTTTTTGTCTGCCGTCAAAAACCCTCACTCGGTGTGACAAGGCAGGTATTAAACGGAATTAGTGCGACCTTTTGGGAGTCCCGACGCTTCGGGATCTCGATACTTCGCATTTTTGTTCTATCGCCCAAAAATCCAAAACTCGACATGACAAGGAAGGTTTTTTCCTTACCCCCTCGCTGTTGCTCGATTGCATCCCGAAAAAAGTAATTTTAAAAAAATACTATCTTTATACTGTTAACCAACACCTAAACCACCCTATGAGGCTAGCAGACTTATACGATTACAACCCCTTTGAGCGAGAAATAGATGAGGATATTATAAATACGCCCAAGGACCCTGAAGCCTATCACCAACTATTTATCAAACGCATGTTGGCCGCATTAGAATTTCAAGATTTTAAAATTAGTGAACAGAAAGAAGTTGAAAATAAACGGGATTACCTGTTGCACCGTTATCAAACTGCTAATTTACGGATAAAGGAGGGGAGTAATTACTGGCGTTCATTCATCGCTGAGTTTTGTGAATTGGAGATCGAAGGGTTAAAGAATTCTGAGTATCCAGAAATACGCAATTACCTCGCCTATTTAAAAAAGAACAAAAAGGCTTATAGGCGTATAGATCGCGCGGTTGACTACCGACCAGATAGCCCAGAGCTTATCGGAATAGAGCGTTTTATTACCGAGAATATGGGTTCAATAGATTATTTCAATTTTACTGACTTAAGAGATGAACTATACTATCTAGAGCAGAATTTTGCCAATTATTACGCGCAACATTTTATAGGCGAATTAGAGTTGCCGGTGGTTTATGCCTTTCCGTCTGTTGTTGATAAAATAAAAGCGATACGCCATTTGGTAAACTCTGCTTATTTAACAACTGCTACCCAAAATGATTTGAAACAGCTGCTGTGCCGCTGGGTGCGCCAATTGACCAATCATATCATCTACACGCTCGATTTAAGTGCAGCAGACTTTGATCAAGAAGATTTTATGCAACATTTTGCACAAGCCATTCATTACCAGCCACAGTCTAGTTCAAGCAAGGCCATCCATTATCCCACAGCTATTTTTAGTTGTTCACAGGCTTATTTGCTGTTTCATGCCATTGCGCAAAAGGCCGATAACCAAACCACCCTGAGTTATGTTTACCGCAGAATGCAAGAAAAAGACCAGCTGATTATCCCTCGGGATTATGAGTTTAGAACCTGGTACAACCAGCAAGGTTACCCCCTTAACCTAGACTATACCACGCTAACCTTGTCTAAAAGCTTCTCAAAAGAGCGTGAGTTCTTTGTAGATTTGCTGTATGAGCAATACGGCTTGGCGGTTGAAAAAAAAGAAGCTTAACGGCTAACTTACCTAAACCTCCCGATTAGAAACCAACAAAAATGCGTATACTTGTAGCTTAAAAGAAAAGGCAAATTTATGGCAGAACAGCCCCTTGTTTCTATCATTATTCCCACCTACAACCGAGCCCATCTTATAGGAGAGACCCTGGACTCGGTGTTGGCGCAAACCTATACCAATTGGGAGTGTATTGTAGTAGACGATGGCAGCACCGATGCTACCGATGAACTAATGGCGAAATACTGCGCCAAAGACTCGCGCATACGGTACTACCACCGACCCGATGAACACCTGCCGGGTGGAAACGGAGCTAGGAACTATGGTTTCAAAATGAGTAAAGGCGAATACATTCAGTGGTTTGATTCTGATGATTTGATGCATGTCGAAAGCTTAGAGATTAAAGTCAGAAATATAATAAGATCTAAAGTTGATGTTATAATTTCTAAAACTACTACATCAATAAATAAGCTCGGAACTCAATATAGTAATTTACGCAAAGAGTTTGATATAGTGGAGAAAAATGATTTTTATATTGACTTTATTAAGTCTAGGAATAATATTTTAATAGGAGACCCTATTATTGTAAGAAGTAAAACTATTGATGTGATTTTTGATGAAAAATTAATTAGAGGTCAGGATCATGACTATTTAATACGTTTGTTTAGTCAGTCATTAAAAATAGGACGAATTCGAAATTATCTTTATTATTATCGTAAAAGTGAAAATTCAATAACACGCCAAGCTGCAAACTTGAAGTTTAAGTTCGCAAATACTCAGATATTGTTGAATAAAAAAATGCTTAGTAAATATTCTGAAATAGATGAGGTTGCTTTTGAATATCACCGTAAAAACAGGAAGCTTTATAGGTCTTATATAGAAAAAAATAGGCCTTATTTTGTTTTTTTACACTATAATTTTTTCAGGAAATCTTTTAATTTAAGTATTGTTGAATTTTCTATTTATCTTTTTTTAAATATGATTTTTAAAAAAGGATTTGATCGTATGAAATATAAAATTTAACATTCAAATGAAATCAATCCTTCTCATCATCCCTTATTTTGGCAAATGGCCACTTTGGTTTGAGGCTTACCTCAAATCTATTGAGAAGAATCCTACAATTAATTGGTTATGCCCTACTGATTGTGAAATTCCTGATAATCATCCAGACAACATCAAGTTTTTACGAACAACATTACCAGAATTAAATAAAAAAGTAAACCCTATAGTTGAAGCAGAAGTCCCTTTAAACCCAAGAAAGTTCTGTGATTTAAAACCAGCTTATGGCGAAATTTTTTCTAAGGAAGTTGCTGAGTACGATTTTTGGGGCATCTGTGATATGGATATTATATGGGGAGATATCCGTAAATTCATGACAGAAGATATTCTAAATAGCTTTGATATGATTTCCAGCAGAAAGGAAGCGATTTCAGGCCATTTTAATTTGTTCAGAAATACAGCGCAAATCAATAGCTTGTACAAAAAATTACCCAACTATAAACAATTATTTGAGGTGCCAGAGTTTAAGTGGACAGATGAAGTTGTACTTACAGCATATCTCAAAAACTCTGATGTATTTAGAAATTTAAATATCAAAGTTAAGTGGGACAGTATTTTATGCAACCAAGAACGCGGCAAAGACTCACACCAAGAATATCACTTAGACAGATGGTTGTGGGATAATGGCAAGATGATAAACACCAAAACAGATGAAGAAGTGATGTATTTGCACTTTATCAACTGGAAGAGAACCATGAAGTTTTCAGAAATAAAATACAAAGACAGCCAACAGCAATTTTATATTTCATATCAAGGGATGCATTACCAAAGCAACACCCAATTAAAGCATCTACTCAATGAGATTAAAAACTTTTTTCAAGGTTATTATGTAAGATTAAAGAAAAATGAGTTAAAGAAAAAGAAAAACACTTACTTAAAGGGTTTAAAAAATAAATTATAAAGTTGAAGTCTTGAATAAAATATCACATTATATTGAAGTTCTTAGAAGAGAATTAAAATTCTTACCATCCACGATAACATATATTTTTTCAAATAAAAAGAGAGCATTCTATGTTGGGTGTACAGGTATGCAGAATTTGGGCGATAATGCCATTTTAGTTGCTATTAAAAAATCTTTCGAATCAAAATTAAATATTTATGAAATATCTTACAATAAGCCAAGCTCAGGTAGGTTTTTAAGAAAAATAATGTCGTCGCCTGATTTTATAATTCTGGGAGGAGGAACAATCATAAGAAAACGAAGAAATGAAAGTTATTTAAGAATTTTAAATAAAATGCTTAATAGATATCCTAATTCGAAATTAATAGTTTTAGGACCTGGAGTAGCTGACCCTGAATTCGCTCAAATGATTAATTTTCCAGTAGATAAAGTAGGGTGGAGAGATACTTTGAATAAAGCTACCTTTTTATCTGTGCGAGGTGTATTATCTAAGAAAGAGTTAGAAAAGTGGAGTGTTAAAACAAATATTAAAGTTTATCATGACCCCGCAATTTATTTTACGAAAAGTGAAATTAAACTTAAAAGTAAAACAAAAAAAATAGGTTTAAATTTTGCAAATATAAGCAATAGGATATATGGCGGCGATCAAAGAACGATAGAAAAATTCGCTTATAAGCTTGTTGAGAGATTGATAAATACCGGCTGGGAAGTCTATCTTTACCCAACGACGCGGCAAGATACAGAATATATGCTTGAAAAAATTAGGTTAAAGGATTTTAAGGAGATAACTGTTTATTATAATTACTCTAATTTAAAGAAATCATTAAGCTTTTTGGAGTCGCTGGATGTTTTTGTTGGGCAAAGATTACATTCTATTATTTTTTCTGCCTGTGTGGGCACCCCGTTCCACGCCTTGGAGTATGAGCCAAAGATTTCTGATTTTATTTATACTACGGGATTAACTAGTGCATATAAAACCAAAGTAGATAATTTGAGCGTTGATGAAATTTTATTAAAAATTAATCATCTATATTCAAATTTAGATTACGAACAGCAAAAATTATTTGGCAAAATGATAAAAATTAAAAATCAACAAATTAATATCGTCAATCACCTTTTAAAGAATCTTTAAATGAAAATTGCTATTTTACATCCATTTACTCCTAAAGCTGCAGGAGTTGTTGAAAGTAGTGTTGCTACCTATCACAGTCAGCCACACTTAAAGTCGTTAAAACGATATAAGGATAAAACGCAAAATGCTTGTGAAATTCACTATTTGACATCAAAATTTAGTAGTTATAATTATGATTTTGAAGGCATAACATATCGTTTTTTTCCAGTAGATTTTAAGTTTAATAATGATCATAAAAAATGGAAAAAGCAGCAATCTAAAAAATGTTTAAAGTTCTATCAAAAATCCACACCGGATGTATCCATTATTAATATGTCTGGCCACTCAAGTCCTTTCTCTTATGATCTTTCTAAAGTTATCCTAAACAAAGGTAAAAAGTATATTGCTATGCTTGGAGGTCAACATTATTCGGACAATGATAGAAATAGGGAGTATTATAAAAATGCGCATCATATACTCGTACACACACATTTGCAGAAGCAATCGATGGAAAAGTTAGAAATGTTTAAAGATTTAGATATCAGAGTTTTTCCGTTAGGTGTTGACTGCGATGTATTTAAGCCTTCTCAAAAGAATACGACACAAGCAAAACTTTTATATGTTGGTAGAATTGTAGAGTGGAAGCGTATTCATTTAGCAATTGAAGCCTTAGATAAACTTGTAAATAATGGATTTGAGAAAGCAAGTTTAGACATTATAGGTCCAGTTTTTTCAGAGCCTTATCTTGATAAGCTAAAAAAGCTTGTTGAAGATAAAGGTTTAGACAATAAAGTAAATTTTTTAGGTCACAAGGAACATAATGAGCTTGTGCGATATTTTCAAGAAGCTGATTTATTTATGCTACCAAGTGATAAAGAAACCTTTGGTATGGTAATGATTGAGGCCATGGCATGCGGCACACCCGTAGCAGGTATTGACTGTCCTGGAGGTCCAAAAGATGTGATTACTTCAGGAATAAACGGCTTACTCAGTCAACCAGAAAACTATGCACAAACAGTTTTAGAATATTTCAAAGATGAAAAGAAATCCTACGAAGTTTCTAAAAATGCAAAAGAAAAAGCTATAACTGATTTTAGTTTAGATAAAACATATCAGGTCCTAGAAAGTTCTATTAATGATGCCCTGAGTAATGAATAAAATAAATTTTAAAGATTATAGTCTAAAAGTTTATGTTCCGGAAGAATTAAGTCAATCTTCTTTTTTTCTAACCGGGCTGACAGAGTTTTCTGCTAAGGTAGGTTTAAAGATTAAATACATAAATAATTTTAAAAAAAAGAAGGGCAGAACAATCATTGATGAAGGAATGGTAAGTTATACAGAACAAGAATTTCCAAAAACTGCTTATTTTGAATTGTGTAATAGGAAATTTTCTAAAACTGTTTTTTTTGCTGTAGATACTTATGATTTTGAAAATCAGTTCTCATCATATGCATTAGAGAACTGTGATTTCGTATTTAAAAGAAATTTTTCATACGATATGGTTAATCATTTACCAAAGCAGCATACTGCTAAATTATGTAGCTTAGGTTTAACATTTAAAGTTTATTCAAGTTATTTCACAAAAAATAAAAGATTAAAATATAAATATTTACTTACTAACATTGTTAAATCACTAAAGATTGACAGTTACCTTTTCAAAAGACTTAATAAAAAGTTGACTTACCATAAGAACCAATTATCACTTCTGAAAAATCCCCGATACATAAACGATTATAACAACTATTCAGAAGCTAATGAGAACATTGTTTTTTTTCAAACACGTTGTTTCGAAGACGATTCAAACAATGATGTTAAAGAAATACACGAACAGCGCTATAAAATTATAAAACTTTTGTCTCTTGTTTTTAATAATAAATTTAAAGGTGGTTTTATTAAATCAAAATTAGCTACTGAAAAATATAGTGACGCTTTAACCAATGTTCCATCAGAACCGCATAAATATTTAAAGGCCTTGAAGCAAGCGAAAGTAGTCATCTATACCCGTGGCCTAGCAAAATCACCAGCATGGAAAATGGCGGAATATATGTCGCAAGCCAAGGTGATCATTGCAGAGAAATTAACTACAGATTTACCTGTGCCATTAACGCATGGCAAGGAATTGCTTTTCTTTGAAAATAACGAAGAGCTAATAAGTAATATAAAATTAGTGTTAGAAAATGATAAGTTAGCGAATCAACTTTCTATAAATGCTAGGGCATATTTTGAAAAACATATACATCCAGAGCAAACAGTTAAACGGGTATTAGAAACTGTTATAAATGAGAAATTGTAATGCAAACCATTTTTATTCATCACCGCTCTACCCATCACGCTAAAAACTCAGGTTATAGTCGTTTAATAGATTATTTTCCAGACCCAACAAGCATTTATGGTAGAAATATTATGCCTTATAAAATAGCTAAACTCATTAGTAAGGTCAGCTCAAAACAAGCAGGTTTGTATGATTCTACAAGTGTGATGAAAGAGTATGAGCTTTTAAGAGTTTTAAAATCTAATAAAAGCAAAGCTAGCATCGTGCATTATCTTAATGGTGAACGTGATGTGCGTTTTAATGTAAAATACAATAGACGCAAAAACCTTAAGTATTTTGCAAGTTTTCATAAGCCTCCTGCCATACTAAAAACGCAAATAACAAACTTAAGCTATTTAAAGAGTTTAAATGCAGCTGTTTGCGTGGGCGAGAATCAGGTCGACTTTATTAAAGAATGCTTGCATTTAGAACACGTTAAATATATACCTCATGGTGTAGACACTCAATTTTTTACACCTTTAGCATCTAAAACAACTGTAAAGCAGTCAAAAAATATTTTATTCGTAGGGCAGCATTTACGTGATTTTAAAACTTTTAACACTGTAATTAAAGTACTTATTGAAAAGATTAAAGGGGTGCAAGTTGATGTAATTTTGCGTAAAGAATATGCTACTGAAATACGCCTACACGATAAGATTAAGATTCATCACAATATAAATGATATAGAATTAAGGTCTTTTTACCAAAAGGCAGATGTATTATTTTTACCTTTACTTGACGCTACGGCCTGTAATTCTATTTTAGAAGCTTTGGCTTGTGGTTTACCCATTGTAACATCAGATGTTGGAGGTGTTTCAAGCTACTTAAGGAATACGGGTAATTTTTTGCTAAGTGATCAAGATGCCTATATTGAGACACTAGTAAAAATTTTAAAAAATCCTGAGCAATTGGAAAATATATCTAGGCTGTCAAGACAAAAAGCCTTAGAATATGACTGGATGGAAATTGCGAATCGTGTTAGTGAATTTCATAATCTTGTAATGAATAATTAATCAAAACATGAAAATCATTCTTTTTGACGGTTCCTATTCGACAACTGCTTTTATTCGCCGTTTATTAGCGGGTTTGGTAAAAGCCGGCATAGAGGTGAGCGTGATGGGCTTTAATGAGGCAAATCCGCATCCAGTTGCTGGGGTGCAGTACCGGCCTTTGGGCAGCAACCAGTCAAAAAGACGCTTGCTGCAAACCAGTTGGTATTATGCTTGGCAAAAGTTTACCTGGGCTAGCTTTAAACATACGCTAAAGCATTCCCTGCGTGGCAACCGCCAAGCCTTACAACAACAAAACCTAGCTTTTGTATTAGAAAATCATCAACCCGATGTGTTGCATGTACAATGGCCTTCTTTATTGCCCTGGCTAGAGCCTTATCGCGAGCAACGCCAGTTCAAACTGCTTTTAAGTCAGCGTGGTTTTCATATCAATGTACGTCCCTTTGTTAATCCAGAAAACTTCGCCTATTTACAAGAATGGTACCCCCAACTCGACGGTATTCATTCGGTTTCTCGAGCAATCCAGCAAGTAGGTGCCCAAATAGGTCGGCCGCATACTGGGGTAGAAGCGGTGGTATACACGGGTTTGGCTATAAACGACTTTACATTCAGCGAAAAGCGTGTAAACTCCGAGACCTTGGAGTTGATATCGGTAGGCCGTAGTCATTGGATCAAAGACTACCCCATGGCATTACGTGCCTGTAAGCTGTTAAAAGAACGCGGCTTGTCTTTTCACTATCAAATTATTGGAGCAGCCGGAGACGAGGAATGCCTTTACCTACGTCAGGCTTTCGGCTTGGAAGAACAAGTAAGTTTATTGCCGCGTGTACCCATAGAGAAAGTTAAAAGCGCTGTGCAAGCAGCCGATTTTATGCTATTACCCAGTATTGAGGAAGGCTTAGCCAATGTAGTCGTAGAAGCCATGGCTTTAGGCACGCCAGTGATTTCGACTCGCTGCGGTGGTATGGCAGAACTAATTAGCCACCAAGAAAACGGTTGGTTGGTACCCAGTCGGGATGCTTTGGCGCTAGCCAATCAAATCGAGGAAGTAGCACAACTGAACAAAAGTACGTATAGCCAAATAGCTAATGCCGCACGCAAAAAAGTAAAAAAGCAGCACCAAGAACAGCAGATGGTTCAAGGTATGATTGCCTTATACCAAGACTTGCTTTAAACACTTAGCCAAGCGCTTAAAAAAATGTATCTTCGTGCTTTAGCCAAAACACTATGAAAATCAAAACCGATTGCATTCCGTTGCATCAGCAGTTCGCTCAAGTACCCAATGCTGCCGCAAAACTCAATAAAAAAGCGCTTTGCATTTATGCGGCTACGGGCTTCTTTTTGGGCGAAGATGATTTTTTTGAAAACCGTAAAGTTTTGCAACCCGGACAAACCTATACCCTAGATGAGCAGGGGGCGATAAAGCATCAAGAAGCTCATTTTAAATGGCAATATCAACCGCGTAACATTAGTTTTCAAACCGCAGTAGATGAATTCACCGATTTGTACGAGCAAATTTTAAAAGAACAAGCTGCGGGGCATAAAGTACTGCTTCCGCTCTCAGGCGGATTGGATAGCCGTTCGCAAGCAGCCGGATTAAAACATATTGGAGCCGAGGTATCTTCTTATTCCTATGCTTTTACTCGTGGTTACCCCGAACATCAGTTATCGGAGAAAATAGCCCGTGTTTGTGCATTTCCTTTTCAGGGATTTTTAATTCCGCCCGGCTATTTATGGTCGGTGATCGAAGATTTGGTGAAAATCAATTCTGGTTATTCTGAATTTACCCACGCCCGTCAAATGGCGGTGTTAGATGCTTTTAAGCAAATGCAAGGCGAATTCTCTTTGGGGCATTGGGGCGATGTGTTGTTTGATCGTGGCATTGCGGCAGCCGATGAAGGCAAAGATGATGTCGTAATTCTGTATAAAAAGATAATCAAAAAAGGCGGATTGGCTTTGGCCGAAGCTTTATGGAAGCAATGGGAACTAGCCGGTGATTTTCAAGATTATTTAAAAAGCCGACTCTCGGCACTGCTAGCAAAAATCGAGATTGAACACCAGGGCGCTCGTATTCGCGCTTTTAAGAGTTTATATTGGGCTCCCCGATGGACCAGCATCAATTTGCAAATTTTTGAACAAGCCCATCCCATTCATTTGCCGTATTACGATGAACGTATGTGCCGTTTTATAATGGAATTACCCGAGTCTTTTCTCGCCGATCGTCGCATACAAATTGCTTATATCAAACAACGCAATCCAGGCTTGGCAAAAATAACCTGGCAAGCGCAAAAGCCTTTTAATTTATATACCTACCCTTACAATAAAATGCCGTATAATCTGGCTTATAGAGTACAACAAAAACTAAAAAGAAGCCTTCAAGCTGCTTTGGGGCAAGCATATGTGCAACGCAACTGGGAATTACAATTTTTAGGCGAGCGCAATGATCAACAACTGCAGACTTACCTGCAACGAGAAGCATTTGTAGATTGGGTAGGTGCAGACAGTATTGATAAGATTTATAAGGGCTTTAAAAACCAAGATGCGGTGTTCTATAGTCATCCCTTAAGTATGCTGCTTACCCTAAGTGCTTTGCAACGTTATGGATTGAAAAATTAGTTTTGATTTAAAATAATTTTAATTGTAAGAAAGATGAGTAATAAAGAGTGTGGGTTTTTATTTGTAGCCAATAAAGAAAAATTTAAATTCGAAGCGCTTAAATCAGCCAAGTCTTTAAAATTACATACTAAATTACCCATAGCGTTGATTACCGTTGACGAATTGGTTGATTCTGAATTAGATGAGTTTTTCGATATTGTTATTACAAATAATGAAATAAAAAAGCATAGTTATTTAAGTAAAATCATAGGGATGCAAAATACACCATTTGGAAAAACTGTTTTTTTAGATAGTGATACCTTTGTTTGTGCTAATATTGATAACTTATTTGATCTTCTTGAAATGGCAGACTTTGCAACTACCACCGAGAGAAAAAGGCATACTAAAAGATGGAAGAACATGGTTTTTGAAGATGTTTTTCCTGAATTCAATACAGGGGTAATTGTTTATCGAAATAATTCAATTATGCAGAAGCTAATGGGAGATTGGTTACAAATCTGCCAACAACTTAAAATTACCATCGATATGCCAGGCTTTAGGGAAGCGGTGATTAAACATTTTAATCAATTGCATTACGTTATTATTCCGGAAGAATATAATTTACACGGTCTAGGCACCATGAAGATACTTGAAGGTGAAGTGAAAATAATTCACGAACGATTAGGTACTGAATGGCAATCCACTACGCCCTATTATGCTAGTTTAAAATTTATGCGAAAATTCGCCAAGAAAATTAACAGCACCCATGCAAAAAGGCTTTATGTGCCCTATTTGGGTATTGTATCTTACCGCTACAGTCCTAGAAACATTCTTTTAAAAATTAAAAAACTAATTGGTATAAAAAGAAGGTCTAAAACAAATTATTATAAAAAAGCTTGATTTTATGCGGTATAGAATCCTTTTTACCTTGCCGAACTTTAAAACTGCTGGGAGTCAGTACGTTTTGAAAAGTGTTGCATTAGGTTTAAACACCTCACAGTTTGAAGCATTTGTTAGTGTTGAAAGTTATCCTGAATTGATTCCAGAGGAAATCCCTCTAACGCATCGTCTACGGCAGCAAAACACCAAATCGGTAAAAAAGGATGCCCTTCATTTTTCAGATTTGCTGAAAAAAAATGACATTCATTTAGTACATTCTTGGGATTATAAGTCCAATTTTTATGAGGCACTTGGTTGTCGTCTAGCAAGGGTCCCTTACGTTTATACTAAAAAAAATGCATCCTGGTCCAAACGTTGGTTAGTTAAAAGTATCTTAGCCAAAAAGATAGCCTATGATAACCCGAGTATGAAACAACGATTTTTTTCAGGTTGGTTTATAAAATATAAAATCCAGTTTATACCACATGGGGTCGATATAAAACGCTTCCGCCCTTTAAAAAATGTACAAAAAACCACCAATTTTAGCCTTTGTTGTGTAGGTAATATTAATGCCAATAAAAATCAAAAATTTTTAATTGAAATATTGCATCACTTACCAAAAGAAATAGAACTCTACCTATATGGTAAAGCTGAACCTGATTATTTGAGATTATTAAAGAATAGAGTAAAGGAATTACAGCTCGGCAATCGCGTTTATTTTAAATCTTTTGTAGATCAAAGTAAGTTACCTAAAGTTATAAATCAACACTGGGTAATGGCCTTAACATCTTTTAAAGAGGGTTTACCAGTATCGGTTTTGGAAGGCCTTGCTTGTGGTTTGCCTGTATTATGTAGTGATTCGGGTGGTGGTACTCAGTATATTTTTGAGAAACAAATGGGGGGGAAGTGTTTGCCAATCGATGACAAAAAGGCGGCTATCAATTACCTGATGAGTTTGTATATGGACAAAAAGAAATATAAAGAAACCAGTATGGAGGCAAAAGAACTCGCTAGGACTCATTTTTCTTTAGATAAAGAAATCGATGCGTATGAACAATTGTATCTAAAAATGCTACCATCATGAAAATCGTCTTAGTTTTATCTTCTCCTCCTGGGTATTCAGAAACTTTTTTTCGGTCTAAAATAAGAGGCTTGCAAGCCCAAGGGCATGAACTAATCTTGGTGACCGGACCTAGCCAGCGATCTTTTGATTTATGCAAGCATATAAAGCATCCTAAACGCTATCAAAATGTGTTGCTACAACTTGGAGCAATGTTTTGGGTGTTGTTGGGTTTATTGCCGTATGCATCAAAGCTTTATCGGTACTGGCAATTGGAACGCAAACAGCAAACCCAACCAAAACGCATACTTGAAAAAATTTACCTGAATGCGCGTTTGTTGCAATGCCAAGCCGATTGGCTGCATTTTGGTTTTGCCAGTATGGCATTAGACCGAGAATTGGTAGCCGAAGCCATTGGAGCTAAAATGGCTGTGAGTTTGCGCGGTTATGATATTGGGGTTTACCCGCTTAAACATCCGCAGGCTTATGATTTACTCTGGCAAAAAGTGGATAAGCTGCATAGTATCTCCCGGCACTTATTGAAAAAGGCTTATGCTTTAGGTTTGTCTAAAAATATACCTTTTCAGATTATAAGTCCAGCGGTAGATCTTGATAAATTACCAGCGGTTAAAAATATTAATTGGCAGGGTGAAATTCAATTGCTGAGCGTAGCGCGTTTCAATTGGATCAAAGGTTTAGATGTGTTGATTGAAACAGCATATCAATTGAAACAAAAAGGACTGAATTTTCATTGGAAAGTAATTGGTGGAGGTACAGCTGCCGAAAATGAACGCTATGCTTATCATATTTATGAAAGGCAGTTAAAGGATTTTATAAGTTTGCTCGGCCTACAGAGCCATAAGCAAACCCTCGAATGTATGCAAAATGCTCATCTTTACGTTCAAAGCAGTTATACTGAAGGTTTTTGTAATGCGCTGTTGGAAGCTCAGGCCATGGGTAAACTTTGCGTGGCATTTAATCGGGGTGGGATAGGAGAGAATATTCAAGATGCTTATAGCGGTTGGTTGGTGCCTGAAATGAATGCCCAGCAATTGGCGGCTCAAGTCATGAAGGTTTGTTCCTTGCCCGAAAGTCAACGCCAGCAGGTACAGCAACAGGCGCAGCAACGTGTACAAAACCAGTTTAATTTGGAACAGCAACAACAAGCCTTTCAACAATTTTATACCCAAGCTTTATGATGCGTATTTATTACCCTAAAGAACATTATCATCCGCAAGAACGTGGAGCTTTGTTTCCGCTTTTAAAGGCATTCATCAAAGCCTCGAGTTTTACCGATACCCAGCGTATGGCTTTATATCAGTTGCACTCTAAAGATTGTACTTTTGTAAAAACGATGAAGGAAGCCGAGTTGGTCATCTTACCCAGGAGTTGGAATTACTACCAAAAATACAAACGCATGCCTCAGGCGCTAAAATTGCTTCGGGCCGCCCAAGAATTGAATCTGCCGGTTTGGAGTTGGAATGCGGGAGATTTTGGGGTAAAAGTACCGGTGTATCCGCATTTGACGGTATTTCGAATGAGCGGTTATGCTAGTCAACAAGGCTTAGGGCATCGAGGGATGCCTGTGTTCATAGCTGACCGTTTTGATGAGAATTTCGGTTCATCTCAGTCTGTATTTTTAAACCATACTCCCTTGCCTCAAGTAGGATTTTGTGGTCTAGCCAATGCTACTCGAAAACAAGCTTTTAAAGAGCTAATAAAAATAGGCTTACGCAATAGCTTAAGTCGCTTAGGACTAAAAGCTGATGAACCCCAAGCGCTGCTTTCGGCTAGTCATTTACGTGCGCAATTGTTGGCAAATTTACAGCAACATCCTGGTGTAAACTGTGATTTTATTGTACGGGAGCAGTACCGGGCTGGAGCCAAAACCACCGCCGAAAAAGAAGAAAGCACCCGAGCTTTTTATCGGAATATACGCGATAATGCCTACGTACTTTGCGTACGCGGGGCAGGTAATTTCTCGGTGCGCTTTTATGAATGCCTGATGATGGGTCGCATACCCATTTATGTGCATACCGATGGTCTCTTGCCTTTGAATGATAGCATAGATTGGAAAAAGCATCTGGTTTGGGTAGATTACGCCGACCGCGCTCAGCTAGCCGAAAAATTAATCGCTTTCCACCAAGCTTTGCGCCCCGAAGAATTTGTAGCTTTGCAACAAAGCAACCGAGAACTCTGGCAAAGCCAATTGCGAATGGGAGGCTTTTTTAAACAAGAATACCAAAAACTTTGATGTTTCAATTTTTAAATTATTTACAACCTACCCAGTATTTTCGTTTGAGGCGCAAGCAAGGGGATTTTATTTTTCCCCAAGTTGAGGCATTGGCGTCTAAAGTACAGCAGCAGCTGCATGCCGATACTCACTTCGAGAGTACTATGGCCCAAGCCTATGATTTATCATGGCAGGCGATACAAAAGGGGTATATTGGGGATGCACCTACTTATACAGATTTTGAAACTTTGCCCCTAGCGGATGAATACCGTTTTGCGCATAAGTATTTTCATCCGATATGGTCGGTATATATCTTATTGATTCGCTTGCTGGGTTTACGGAATCCTTTTAAGGAAATCGCCGCCTACCAAAAAGGCCGAAAAGCTTCGCGTAGTTACCTGCACAATCAGGCTCTCACTTACGAAGATTATGCTGCTTATGAGTCGGCTTTGGTAAAGCAACAGCCATTGGTAAGTATCATCATTCCTACTTTAAACCGTTATTCCTATTTAAAGGAGGTGCTGCGAGATTTAGAGCAACAGGATTATAAGCACTTTGAAGTACTGGTGGTGGACCAATCTACTCCTTTTCAAGAGGAGTTTTACCGAGGCTGGGATTTGAACATACAGGTTTTGCACCAACATGAGAAAGCGCTTTGGTTGGCCCGAAATACCGCCATAAAACGAGCCAGAGGTTCTTTTATTTTACTCTATGATGACGACAGCAGGGTAGCTTCAAATTGGATCAGCGAACATATGAAAGCTTTAGATTATTTTCAAGCGGAGGTATCTTCAGGAGTATCCATTTCTCAAGTAGGAGCCGAAGTACCGGCTCATTATGCTTATTTTTCGGTATCTAGTCAGCTAGACACCGGAAACGTTATGCTGAGAAAAGAAGTCTTTTCGCGAATAGGTTTATTCGATCGGCAATTTGAGAAACAGCGTATGGGCGATGGTGAATTTGGGATGCGGGTTTATTTAGCAGGCTTTTTAAACGTATCGAATCCCTATGCCAAGCGTTTGCATTTAAAAGTAGGTTCAGGCGGTTTAAGAGAGATGGGCAGTTGGGATGGTTTTCGTCCCAAAAGCTGGTTGGCACCGCGACCGGTCCCCAGTGTTTTGTACTTTTTCAGGAAATACCATGGCGATGCCGCAGCGCGTTGGGCACTGTTAAAATCTATACCCCCTTCGGTGATGCCCTATCGCTTTAAGCGGAACAAAGCTATGCTGGTCATAGGAGCTTTAGTCTCCGTACTGCTTTTCCCACTAGTCATGCTGCAAGTCGGTTATTCTTGGCACCTCTCCAGCAAGAAACTCCGCCAAGGCGCCCGTATTGCCCATTTAGACGATTAGTTTATACTGCTACGCATTTGTCGCGAGCTTTTGGAGTCCCTACACGTCGGTGTCACTTCGAGTGGCGCAGCCTAGCCAACAGGCATTTTTAATGCCGTAGTTGGACTTGCTGGGTTGTATCGAGAAGTGGTTTAATGGAAACTAAAAAAGTATTCGTTACTTTTCCACTTTACCTCGATACAAGAGTTTTTGCCTATCGTCAAAAACTCCCACTCGGCATGACAAGGTAGGTTATTTCACTAAAAAGAATAAATAGAAATACGATTTTAAACCGGCCTATCGAAAATAGGGCGTAAAATTGGCAGTGTAGTAAGCGTTAAAAATTTTAGGCTGTTTGAGCCCGATTGGAAATCGGGGGAGTTCCTAAAATTTAGCTTGCAAACTTACAATTTAGCGCTAGTTTCGTAAGCCTAGACTTTTTTGCTACTTTTTTCGGCAATGGAAAAAAGTAGAGGATTAAGAAATGGGTATTTTTAGTTTTCGATTAGCAGTAAATATTAATGGAAACTATAAAAGTATTCACTACTTTTCGACTTGTTCTCGATACTTCGCATTTTTGGTTTACCACCAAAAAAGCGAAACTCGAACTGACAGGGCGTGTTTTAGAGTTATTTTATACACCAGCAGCCCACGTCAAAAAGCGATTCAAAGCAGGGCTTTGTAATTTTTTTCTTCAGTATAACTTGTGTTTTGCGCATAAATTAGGTAGGATAATAGACTTAAAAGTGAATAATATACCGCTATCTACTTAGCGCGACCCTTAGGGAGTCCCGAGCATTCGGGAAAGCCTTGGAGCCAATTTAGCAAAATACAAGTGGTTTTCAGCTTGTCTGAAAAATACCTCAGAAAAAGTGTACTTTCTTTTGTTTCGTTTTCTCCTGTATCCGACGAGCGCAGCTAGAGGAATACACCGTAAAGAAAATGAAAATTAGGACATAGCAAGATTGATGAATTGTAAGAAAGTAAGTTATGAAAATATAAATAAGTTCGTTACTTTTCGACTTTGTCTCGATACTTCGCATTTTTGGTTTACCACCAAAAATGCGAAACTCGACATGACAAGGCAGGTATTAAATTACTACGTATTTTGTGCGACCTTTTGGGAGTCTCGAATTTTCGGTGTCACTTCGAGTGGGCCAGCTTAGCCAACAGGCATTTTTAATGCCGTAGTTGGACTTGCTGGGTTGTATCGAGAAGTGGTTTAATGGAAACTATAAAAGTATTCGCTACTTTTCGACTGCACCTCGATACAAGAGTTTTTGCCTATCGTCAAAAACCCCCACTCGGTGTGACAAGGTAGGTTATTTTACATAAAGAATAAATAGAAATACCATTTTAAATCGGCCTATCGAAAATAGCGCGTAAAATTGGCAGTGCAGTAAGCGTTAAAAATTTTAGGCTGTTTGAGACCGATTGGAAATCGGGTGAGTTCCTAAAATTTAGCTTGCAAACCTACAATTTAGCGCTAGTTTCGTCAGCCTAGACTTTTTTGCTACTTTTTTCGGCGATGGAAAAAAGTAGAGGAATAAATTAAGTAGACTTATTTTATATGATAGTTACTTTCTGAAAAGGTAGGTTCTAAACCGAATTAGTGCGACCTTATGGGAGTCCCGACGCTTCGGGATCACTTCGAGTGGTCCAGCTTAGCCAACAGGCATTTTTAATGCCGTAGTTGGACTTGCTGGGTTGTATCGAGAAGTGGTTTAATGGAAACTAAAAAAGTATTCACTACTTTTCGACTGCACCTCGATACTTCGCATTTTGGTTCTATCGCCCAAAAACCCGAAACTCGGTAGGACAAGGTAGGTTATTTCCTTAAAAAGAATAAATAGGAATATTTTTTAACCCCGTTTCATCCCACTCCGATGGAAATTTAAAAAATCAATAAAAAGCCTAGGGAATTCAAAAGTTTTGTGTTTTTTTGAAATGGCGTAGCTTTGTACGCTAAAACCCAAAACAAATGCCCCAAGCGATTAAGCGCATACTGCTGTTGACTTCTGAATTTCCTCCGCAACCCGGAGGCATTGGCAACCATGCATGGCATTTGGCGCGGTCTTTTGCCGCTGCCGGTAAGCAAGTGGTAGTTATCAGCGATCAGCGTTCGGCTGATGGGGAGGAAGAACGCTTGTTTGATGCAGAACAAGACTTTAAAATCATTCGTATAAAACGCCGAAAGCCGATGGCTTTGGCTTATCTGAATAGGATCCGTAAAGCGAGGCAAGCCATAAAGCATGCCGATGCGCTGTTGCTTTCGGGAAAGTTTTCGCTTTGGTTGGGGGCGGGATTGAGTTTCAACTTTAAAGGAAAAAAGATAGGCGTATTGCATGGTAGCGAATTGCAATTGCCAAAGGCTTGGCAACGGCAGCTTACTCGCTATAGTCTCAAACGCTTGGATGAGCGGATTGCCGTATCGCATTACACCCGTAGTTTGGTTAAAGGTATTGGCAATAGGCATGTTCACGTGATTCCTAATGGTTTTGCTTTACCAGAAATCAATTCCAAATCTTCTCGGTTAACCCCTGCAATGCCCTTACGACTGATAACGGTGGGCAATCTTACGCAGCGTAAAGGTCAACACAATATTATCAAAGCCCTGCCTTTGCTTGAAAAGCATTTTGCCGGAGTAAGTTACCATATGCTGGGGCTACCGACCGAAAAAAAAGCCTTGCAAGCCTTGGGCGAGCGTTTGGGCGTAGCCGATCGTTTGCATTTTCATGGAAGAGTAAGCGAAACCGATAAAATCAAACAATTGCAAGCCGCGCATATCTTTATGATGCTGAGTGAAAACACAGCGGATGGGGATGTAGAAGGATTTGGCATTGCGATTCTTGAAGCCAATGCCTTGGGACTACCCGGTATTGGCTCTCGAGGTTGCGGTATAGAAGATGCGATTGCGCATGGCGTATCTGGCTTATTGGTCGATGCCCAGAATCCGGAGCAGGTGTTGGAGCAAGTACAAAAAATTATGGCGGCTTATCCGCAGTTTTCACAGGGTGCACAAGCTTGGGCCCAAAACTTTAGCTGGGAAAAGATCATACCCCAGTACCTTAAAATATTGGAAGCATGAAACTAGCGATTATCTCTCATACTAGACATTATAAAACCACAAGTGGTGAGATCGTGGGTTGGGGGCCAACGGTTACCGAAATCAATCACCTTATTCAAGATTTTGAGGCGATTTATCATTTGGCTTACTTGCATGCTGAAGACCCGCCGCCTAGTGCGCTGCCTTATAGTTCTGAACACATTCATTTTATACCGCTAAGCCCTAGAGGGGGAAAAAGCTGGAGCGATAAACTGGGCATTTTAAAAGGCATTCCCGAAACCCTAGGTAAAGTGCGTCGTTTGGTGGGTGATGTGGATGCGATTCAATTTCGAGCGCCTACGGGTATGGGGGTGTACTTGATTCCGTATCTAAGTGGTTTAAAATCGCCAAAAGTTTGGTTCAAATATGCCGGGAACTGGAACCAAAACCAACCACCGCTGGGCTATGCCTTGCAGCGGTATTGGTTAAAAAAGCAAAACCGACCCGTAACCATTAACGGAGCTTGGCCCGAGCAGCCGGCGCATTGTTTTACTTTTGAAAATCCTTGCTTGACTCAAGCCGAACGAAAAGAAGGAGCAGCCATAATCGCTCAAAAAAGTTATGCGGCTCCTTTTAGGTTTTGTTTTGTAGGTCGGCTCGAAGATGAGAAAGGTGTACAACGCATTTTGGATGCTTTTGCTGACTTACCCGCCAGTGCTGTGGCTCAAATCGATTTTATCGGTAACGGAGCCAAACGTGAGCAGTATGAAGAGCAAGCCAAGACCCAGCAGTTACCCGCTCGTTTTCACGGATTTTTACAGCGAGAAGCCGTATTTGAGTACTACAAAAAAGCACATTTTTTATTATTGCCCAGTGATTCAGAAGGATTTCCTAAGGTGATTGCTGAGGCTATGAATTACGGTTGCATCCCCATTGTAAGCGATGTTTCCTGTATTGGTCAATACGTCAAGCCGGAGAACGGATATAAAATGGAAAGTATAGATAGGCTTAGTCTGCAGAAGGCAATACAACAAGCTTTAACCGCCGATACCACTAAACGCATTGCTCAGGCGAGAGCCTGCCATACAGTGGCCGCCCATTTTACCTATGATCATTACCGCCAACGAATTAAAGATATGTTAGCCCAGTATTGAAACTAAAACCAAAAAATATCAACCGAATAAAGCCCTTAGCGGCTGTTTTAGGACACGTTGGCTTAGGCATACTAGCCAGTGTGTATCGACCGGCTATGGGATTGTATTTGGTAGTGGTTTTTGCTTATTTCATTTATCGTTTTTTAACCAAGCCCGATAAAGAAAAAGAAATACTGGTCGCCAGTGCCTATATGGCCGGTGCCGAAGTGTTTTTTAGAATGACCAAAGCCATGTTCTTTTATGAAACTGGAAAGTATGCGGTAATTCTGTTCTTGTTATTTGGAATGTTTTATACTGGTTTTAAGCGCAAGGCTTATCCTTATGTGCTGTATATTCTCCTTTTGCTCCCAGGAGTGATTTTGGCGTTGGAATATTACAGCGATGATTTGTTTTTGTTTCGAAAAAATGTTTTGTTTAATCTAAGCGGACCTTTATGTTTGATGGCTTCGGCACTTTATTGTTACGGAAGGAGAATCAGTTTTACTGTATTTTTACAGTTGCTAGATGCCATGCTATACCCGATTATCGCCATGACGGTGTATATTTATTTGTATGCTCCTGATATTCAGTCGGTGGTTACGGGTACGGCTTCCAATGCGGCGACTTCAGGTGGTTTCGGTCCTAATCAGGTGTCCACGGTTTTAGGTCTTGGCGTTTTTATCTTATTCACCCGTTTGTTGCTACCCTATAAAAACAAGCTCGTGCAGTGGGTAATGCTGTTTTTTTTAATCGCCATGGCGCATCGTGCTTTATTGACGTTTTCACGAGGTGGGGTGTATGTAGCGATTTTGATGGCTTCGGTATTTGTATTTTTCTTTTTTCAAAAAGTAAACGTACTGCATAAGGCCAAACTGATTTTTAAAATAGGAGTCAGCCTACTGGTAACTTTGGGCATCTGGGGATTGGCTGTAAGCCAAACTGGCGGCTTGCTTGAAAATCGCTATGCCAACGAAAATGCAGCTGGAGTCTCCAAAGATGATGTGACTACGGGTCGGTGGGATTTGTTTCTAGCCGAAATACAAGCTTTTATCGATCATCCGTTTTTAGGCGGAGGGGTGGGCTCTTCAAAGGTGTACCACGAAGCGGAATTAGGGGAGGCCGCTGCCTCTCATAACGAAATCAGTAGGATTATAGGGGAACATGGATTGTTGGGGATAATCGCCTTATGCATTCTTTTAGGAGCCCCCTTAATCCGTAAACTACAAGGTCAACGCAATCTTTATTTTTATCCGTTTCTTATTTTTGCCTTTTTGACCATGGCGCATAGTTCGATGCGAATTGCGCTTCCGGGTTTTATATATGGGCTGGCTTTACTACATTTGACCTATGGAAAAAAGAAAACCGGCTCTCCTGTACCTCGGCAATCGCTTGCAAAAACATGGTAAAAACCCTACTGGGGTAGATTTTTTAGGCGACCAACTTCAAGCATGGGGCTATAGGCTTACCCGAGGAAGTGCTCAAAAAAACAAAGCGCTTCGTTTTTTGCATATGCACCTTTTGTTGTGGAAGAGTTTTCGGCAGCGACCGCTAGTGCTTATCGATACCTACTCGAGTCTTAATTTTTGGTTTGCCGTGAGTATCGCCTTGAACTGTAGGCTATTGAGATTGAAATATATATGTATTCTGCGAGGAGGTTTATTGGAAAATAGATTGCAAAATAGTAGTTTTTGGTGTCGGACTTTATTCGGAAAGGCTAGCGCAAATGTGGCGCTTTCCGATTTTTTGGCGCAGCGTTTTGCCCTGTATAATTATTCCACCCAAGTGATCCCCAACGGTTTTAGTATTGAGGATTATGCTTTTAAATCACGCAACAACTTTGTACCTAAACTGCTTTGGGTGCGTTCTTTTGCCGAAATCTACGATCCGCTTTTGGCGGTAAAAGTGCTGGAAGCCTTATACCAAGACTACCCCCAAGCTGAGTTGTGTATGGTAGGGCCTTGGGATGATCTGGCTTATCCGGCTTGTAAAGCCTATGCTGAGCGACATAATTTACCGGTGCGGTTTACAGGAAAATTGAGCAAAGCCGCTTGGCATCAACTGGCTAAAGACTATTCGGTTTTTATCAACACCACCCGTATTGATAATACGCCTATGAGCGTGATGGAAGCAATGGCTTTAGGCCTTGCCGTAGTCTCAACCGATGTAGGCGGTATTCCCGCGCTGGTAGAGCAAGATCGGCATGCTTTGTTGGTGCCCAGTCAAAACCTAAAAGCCTTTTATCAAGCCATTTGCCGTAGCATAAATGAACCCGAGGCTACGCGTGCGCGCTGCCTCGCTGCTCGCGCCAAAGCCGAGCGACTTGACTGGAGCGTCATCAAAAATAAATGGGAGGAGCTCCTCTTAAATGTTTAAAAATAATATCTTTGTTTGCCTAAGCGCCCCCATATGAAAAGTTCAAACCGGTTGCATTTTGAAGTCTCTGAACGCAAAATTTTATTGCGGGTGATGGATGTGCTGGTGTGTGTACTGGGCTTGTATGTGTTGAGTAGCTTGTTTGATTTTTCCTATTTTAGTATTACCCCCGATAAATGGGCGTGGACGTTGGTGTTGGTGTTTTACCTGTTACTGTTTGCTACCATTTTTGAGCTTTACCAGTTGCCTAAAACCACCGAGTTTAATCGGGTGTTTAAAAACTGTGTACTCACCAGTTTATTAACGGTTTTGTTTTATTTATTTACGCCTTTTTATACTCCTTCGTTACCCGAGAACCGCATTCAGATTCTTTACTTTTTTGTGGGTATTTTGGGTTCGCTGAGCCTTTGGCGCTGGTCGTATATCACTTTTATCAGTTCGCCTCGTTTTTATAAAAACACGCTTATAGTTGGCGATTCGTTTGATATAGAACAATTGGAGCGCAAACTTAGCGCTGCCGATCCGTATTATGTGGTATGCGGGTATATACAAACCTGTAATGCCCCTCAAAAAAGTGAACTACCGCAATTAAAAATCGAAGCGCTGGATGAATTCCTAAAGCAGCAATTGATTAGCGAAATTATTGTATATACGCCTTCGGCTCAAGGTTTAGATACCAAATTGCACGAGGCTTTAATCGGTTTGCTGAAGCGGGGTTATAACATTAAAAAATACGCACAGGTTTACGAGGAACTCACCCAACGTTTACCGGTAAAAGATGTTACCCGAGATTTTTATTCTTATTTTCCATTTAGCCGAAGCGGTCAGAATAAACTGTACTTGTTTTTTACTCGGGTTTTTGATGTATTGGCTTCTTTGCTTGGTTTGTTTTTTCTGATTTTAATCTTGCCTATTGTGGTTTTGTTGAATAGCATTGCCAATCGCGGACCTTTGTTTTATAGGCAAACCCGAGTGGGGCGCCACGGTAAGTGCTTTTCGATTTATAAGTTGCGGAGTATGGTGCAACATGCCGAGCAAAATGGTGCACAATATGCAAAAAAAAACGACAGCCGTATTACACCCTTTGGTAAATTTTTGCGACGCACCCGATTGGATGAAATCCCTCAATTCATCAATGTTATCTTGGGCGATATGAGTATTATAGGTCCGCGTCCCGAACGCCCCGAGTTTGTAGCCGAATTAAAAGAAAGCATTCCCTTTTACGAAGTTCGTCATGTGATAAAACCCGGCTTAACCGGCTGGGCTCAAGTGAATGCTAAGTACGCCGAAAATGAAACCGACAGCTTAGAAAAGCTTCAATACGATTTGTATTATATCAAGCACCGAGGTTTGTATTTAGATTTCCGTATTTTTCTAAAAACCCTAAGTACCATTATCTTTTTCCGCGGGCAATAGTAGTTTACTTTATTTGTTTTATTACCAAAAATCCGAAACTCGACCTGACAAGGCAGGTTATTTTACTAAAAAGAATAAATAGAAATACGATTTTAAACCGGCCTATCGAAAATAGGGCGTAAAATTGGCAGTGCAGTAAGCGTTAAAAATTTTAGGCTGTTTGAGCCCGATTGGAAATCGGGTGAGTTCCTAAAATTTAGCTTGCAAACCTACAATTTAGCGCTAGTTTCGTAAGCCTAGACTTTTTTGCTACTTTTTTCGGCAATGGAAAAAAGTAGAGGAATAATAATAAGATATCTGTGGCTTTCGATTAGTAGCCCATAATAATGGTAACTATAAAGATATTCGCTACTTTTCGACTTGTTCTCGATACTTCACATTTTTGTTCTATCGCTCAAAAATCCGAAACTCGAACTGACAAGGCAGGTTTTAAAATACTAGTACTTAGTGCGACCATTAGCAGTCCCGACACTTCGGTGTCACTTCGAGTGGGCCAGCCTAGCCAACAGGCATTTTTAATGCCGCAGTTGGACTTGCTGGGTTGTATCGAGAAGTGAGTTTAATTGCAACTATAAACATGTGCAGTACTTTTCGACTGCACCTCGATACTTCGCATTTTTGTTCTACCGCCCAAATACCCGCACTCGGTGTGACAAGGCGGGTTATAAGTAAAAAGGACTTATAAAAAACCTAAATCTTTACTTGCAAACTCACATACCAGTTACGTGGTGGAGAGGGAATAATTCCCGGACCCGGATATCCTGTAGCGCGACGGGTAAAATAGGTATTGTCTAACAAGTTATTGATTCCGGCTTCCAATTTAAAGCGCTTATAGGTGTAGGCTAGCGACATATCTAATATACCATAGGCGGGAATTACACCAATAACACCAGAACTTCCTAGCGGATCGGTTTGGGTATTGGTGGCATCTGAGTACTGCTCGCCTACATAGGTGTATTGCATGCTGCTTTGAAGGTTCTTGTACCCGAATCGGAAACCGGTTTTTAAATTTACCTGTGGTACAAACTCCACTCGGTTGCCTTCGATACCCGATTCATCGGAAGAAACATACTTAGAACGGATAGCCGAAAAGTTAATAAAGTAATTGGCATTAAAGTCTTTGTCTTTGATCCAGCGTTTGCTTAAATCAAAATCGACTAAACTCTCCAAACCGTAAATGAAAGCATCGCCAATATTAGCGCGTAGTTTACGAACGCTGTTGTCGTTTTGGGTTTCCAAGGTAATTCCTATACGGTCATTATAAAAAAGACCAAAAGCACTCACATCGTAATTGATCCATTTATCAAAAGTTCCGCGTAGTCCCAAATCGGTGGTCATTCCGGTTTCGTCTTTTAGTTCGCCTACAGCAAAATTGGGATTCACCAAGTTGATATCCGAAAAGGTAACCGATCTGTAGTTTTGCGAGGCGTTGGCATACCATTCGGTTTGCGCATTGGGTTTAAAACTTGCGCCAAGTCCTAACAGCACAAAGTTACGCTCGTTAATATTGTCGCTATACACGGTTTCGTTTAAAATAACATTCCCAGCCCCGTCTAGATTGATACGCTTTGAAAAACCTTCACTTTCGGTTTTGATATACTCCCAACGGAAACCTGGAGTAATCGACCAACGCTCGTTTAGGTACCATACATTTTCACCGAAGACCGCCCAATTGAGGTTGGGGTTATCAAAATCAGATTGATTGGCATAATTGGGGTATTGTTGGGTTTGCAATTTAAAATCGGGACCAGTACCGGCACTTCCGGGACCTTGAACCGAGCTGTTATTGGCTTTATAGAATTTAGTCCCTAAAAGGCCAATCGATTTTTTACCCGCCAGTTGGTACTCGTTCAGCAGTCGGGCTTCAAAGCCAAAGTTGTGGTAATCGCCTTTGATCAAATCGCGTTCGCTTTGGTTATCGGGAATATCGCGTCGATTGCTACGAAAACCCAATGCATTGCGTTCGGCATCTAATCCGAAGAAATTCAGCGTAAAATTGGTTTTGTCTGAAAACTGATGCGCCAATTTTAAGTTCAGCAGCAGCCAGTCTACCTGGAACCAATTCCGTGCACGGGTACTTTGGTAGGCATCCTCTTCAAACATACGGTCGCTCAAACCACCTGCCTGCTGTGCCAGATAGCGCATATAGGTCACCTCGGTAGTGACTTTAGTTTTCTCAGAAAAACGATACCCCAAATGCGCAAAGGCATTTTTGCTTTCAAACTCGCTATGCGGTCTAAAGCCATCGCCTTTTTTATAATTGAAATATGCATAATAACTCCATTGCTTGTGCGTACCGCTCAAACTGGTAAAATTGGTATACAAAGCATTGCTGCCTAAGGTGTTCCGACTTAAAATTTCTAGCGTCTTATTTTTCTTAGGCTGCTTAAATACAAAATTCACCAATCCGCCAAATTGGGTACCGTATTGTAAGGAGGCCGCTCCGCGCACCACCTGAATTTGCTCGAGTGCTTCGGCAGGCGGAGAATAGTAACTCTCGGGATATCCCAGCACATCGGCACTGATGTCATAGCCGTTTTGGCGGGTATTAAAATTGGCCGTACGATTAGGATCAAGCCCACGGCCGCCGATATTCAGTTGCAAACCGGCATCGTCATTCTGAAAAATATTGAGTCCGGCTACCTGACTGTACAGTTGGCGCGCATTATTATTCGCCAAGTTGGCCATAGATTGGTCAATTAAAATCACTTCGGTCTTCTTGCCCGCATATATGGCGGTTTCTTCAACATCCCGCAGCCGACTTAAAGCAAAGACTTTGGCTTTGCGTGCGGTGATTTGTACGGCAGAAAGCTCCTCGCCTAGCGGTTGGAGTTGAATGCGCAGGGGCTGGGTTGCATTAGCCGATAATTGCAGCTCTTTAATGGCATAATCATAAGAAAACACCACCACATCGATTCGCTGTTTTTGGGTTTCAAAAGCGAATTCTCCTTGGGCATTGGTCTCTGCCAATTTACCCGAAGATTTCTCATACAACTCCACTTGCGGCAAAGGTTCGCCTTGCTCATTCTCCACTACTCCGCTCACGCGTTGCTGGGCTTGCAATCCTACGCACAGCAGCAGTAGGCACAACATCATACTATAATCCTTTAATCTCATCATTTAGGGGTAAAATCCAATCTTTATGCTTAAATGTATCTTTAATAGAGTATAAATTCAGCTTGGGGTCAATATAGCGTTTGCTCAGTCTTCCGTTAAGCGCTACAAAGCAATCTACATATACCTCAACCGCTGGCATTCCCTTTGCTTTGTAGTAATCGCCTAAAAAATGGGCATAATCCAATATAAAATCGGGTTGAAAGCTCATTTGCTTTTCTTGTCGAGGCGTTAAAAACTGAGTGTTATCTACATAAAACGACTCCTGAGTTTGTGGGTTTACAATTTTAAATTGGGCGTAGCCGGCTTTTTCCATCAGCATCACCCGCCAAGAAAAACGGTAGCCCTCCTCGGTCCAGAACAATTCCCCAGGATACAACAAATAGCGCCAAGGGAATAGCAGTTGCCAAGCGAAAAATACCACTAAAATGCCGTAGCTGATCTTTTGCTTTACGGAGGTGTGCAGCGGATAGCTCAGCGCCTTCGTTTTGTTTTTAAAAACTCGGGTAAATCGGCGAAAGCCATTTAAAATTTTTTCGTGTAATTGGGCATCAAAAAATATCAAAGTAGAGACAATCATGATGTAGGGAAACATCCCAATAGGAAACAGCACCCGGGTAAAAATGTGAAAAACAAGTACCAAAATAAAAGCCAACCAACGGGTTTTACGGTAAAGCAGTAAAAAGGGAATGGCTAAATCGTACAGCATCCCCGACCAACTCATGGCATAGTGAAACCATTCTTTATGCATTAGACTTTCGCCGATTAGCGGTAAGTCGTATTTAGAGGGTAACCAAATTTTAAGCGGCATGGCTTTTAGCAGCCAATCGCTATTGATTTTGGCTAGGCCCGCATAAAAATAAACCATTCCCAACAAAAGTTTGATGCTGTCCATCGTCCATCGAGGGATTTTGGGATAATGATATTTACGCTGATAAGCATCTACTGAAAAGTATGCGTTTGCCGGAAGGAAAAGCATTAAAAAACTCAGTACCGAAATAAAATAATAATGGTTCAGGTAGTTGGTTTTATCCATCAATTCGATATAGCTAAAACTCAGGAAGAAAACCAAGATTGCCAGTCGGTATTTGTAGCCAATGGCCACTAAAAATGCACTTAATCCGCAAAGGGCAAAAAGCAGGTAGGTATAGGCTCCGAGGGGTTTAATCCACTCAAAACCATAGTAGGGAAAATAAAATTGGGGGGCGATGTACAGTTGCTCGATCCATCCTTTAAAAGCAAAACGCAGGATGCTAAAAAACATCATCAGTCCAAAACCGATACGAAAGACCGCCAAGGGCGCTGCACTGGTTTGTTGCTGTAAGTATGCTGAGAGGCTGTTTCGCATAACCCAAAAACAGGCTATCCATTAAGATAGCCTGTTGTTTTGTATTGGTTTTAAATTAGTCGCCGTCGCTGTCTTGGTAGTCGATGCTAAAGTCGAGTGCTTGCTTCATATCCACCTTGAGTTTGGGCACGGCAGCCTGAATGACATCATAGGTTTGGGTCATCTGGCTGTTGTTATTTTGCACCTGTAGGTAAAAGTTATCGTCAAGCTGATTGATGGCTTCACGACTATCTTCAAACTGTTGGTTGATGTTTTGCACCAAATCACTACGGTCTAGAAATTCTAGGTACTGTTTAAAAGCCGGCCCCTCTGTCTGTTGCTGATAAGCTTTACCGTTAAAGGCGTTTTCTATGGCATCGAGTGCTGCCAAGGCCAATGCTTTAGAAACATCTTTCTTGTATAAGCCCTCTACTCGATCGGGAAGAGGTTGGTTAGAGAATACCCCAGCAGGGATTCCAAATTTCTCGGCTCTAAATCCTTTTTCATAAAAGAAAACAAAATCGTTCGCCATTTTATTGAACGAGCCGTCTTGTCCGTTTTGGGTGTTATTGATAAAAGTAGCACGGTACTCGTTTTGCCAATCGTTAAGCAAACGGGTATTCACCTGTTGCATATGCGCTACTAAATCTTTTAAATACTGCTGATAATTTGCGGCTAGGGTGTTGCTGGTAAACTTATCGATGGCTTGGGCATCACCGGTGGCAGTGCCGTGCAAAAGAAAGTCTAGGCCTGGGAAACCTTGCGCGTTATAAGTCGGAATGGCTTCAAAATCATAGTCGCCTGCCGCTACAAGCTCTTCTATGCGTTGCTGATCTACAGGATAGCGGTTGAAATAGGTTCTAAATCCGCGTTCAGCGTCGAGCGAAGTAGTTGCCGCCTGTCCTAAATTATACATTTGCAAGTGTTGCCATACCTTATAAGCCGACAACCAAGCTGCGCTTAATTGCTCTAATTGAGTGCTGTTCGGATTGTTTTCAAAATCCGCTCGGGTGCTTTCTAATACCGTCAACTCAGCTTGTAAATCTTTAAAAATGGGAATAATGCGTTGGTCTGCCGTATAAGTCAGCAAAGCCGTACGATCAAAACCATCGCTTGTATTTTTATCGGAATCGTCGGTTGAACTGCAAGAAGCCAAGCTGGTTAGCGCCAAGCAGAACATCAATATGCTTCTTTTCATTTTTCATTTTTTTTGCAAAGGTAATTAAGCATAAGCAAACCGCCTAGGTTTGCTTATGCATTCTTGGCCATCAAATTAATTAGTGGCGGCTTGCTCTAGTGTAAAATTGAATTTACTAGCAATAGCATTGGCCGTTTGATCTAGGGTAGCTGGGGTAACATCCCAGAAGCCGTTGTTTTTTGTCAATTCACTTAGTATATCGCGTACTTCAACATCGCTTAAGTACGGTGTTTCGGTTCCTGGCATACGTGTAAATCTCAAGCTGTAAATAAAGCCGTAAGCTTCTGATAAATCGTGAAAAGCTGCTGCTGGATCGGTTCCCAAACTTTCTTTTGCAGCCTGTAGGTAATACACGGCACGAATACCGATTAGCATAGATATTTTTTCACGGATAATGGCTACTTGCTGATCTCTAAGCTCATAATCTTTATTCACAATAGCAGCTCTACCTGCGATAAATGCATTGTAGATACTTTCGGCGATTCCGCTAAAATCTTCGTCTTCATCTACCCTACCCAGGTATTTATTTAAAAAGCTATCGGCGCCCAATTGTGGGTTGGCAGCATTGTCGGTACCATATAAGTAACCAAAAGCTTCATCCCACTTATGCTCCATAGTGGTATAGTTTTTATCGGTTGCCAGCAGCTCGTTATCGTTTTGCTCGCGATTATCGGCTTCGTCAAGTACTGCCGGACTCAAGTAATTATTAAGTATCTGATCGGTCACCAAAGCACCGATAAGGCCTTTCATAAAAGCCTGATCATACTCTAAACCTTTAGCATTTACATAACGGACTTTGCCGCCAGCCTCTTCGATTTTTCCGGCTACACCCGGACTAGCAGTAGTGTTCCAATTAGGAAATACCTCATTTACTTGATTGGCAATCCAAGTATCAAAATCGGCTTTATACACATTAGATTCGGTAGTATTGGCCGAGAAATAATCTTTAGAAGCCGCGGTTTTACTCCTGATATTTTTAGAAGAGCTGTTAAGCGCTTCATTCCCAAAATGATTCCCGGTATTGGTAAACATACCCTCTAAAACCGCTTGAGTATTAGCAGGGTCTTTTAGCGCACTTCCCAATTCGGCGCCCATCATTAAGCGATCGGTCTGCCCGCTATAACTCACACTAGACTTTCCGTTTCTTTCAAACTGATAAACATCTGGCGTGGGGTTGAGTGGCGTATTGGTTCCGTTATCATCATCGCTAGAACAAGAGGTGAATAAACCTGCGGCGATAAATACACTGCAAATAATTTTTTTCATGAGTATTTTATGTTTTATTTAGATTCATTTAAAATAGCAAAACTAATTATTTATAATGATTCTAACCAAGTACTTTTTTATTTTTTTACATTTTATTTAGTCTATTGCCTAAAGGGACGCAGTCGAGGCATTGGTATTTAATAATGTGATTGATGTGGGTAGGTGGTAGTTACTTACTGCTAAGGCGTGGTTTAAAATAATAGTTCTTAGTGCGACCTTTTGGAAGTCCCGAGTATTCGGGATCACTTCGAGTGGGTCAGCATAGCCAACAGGCATTTTTAATGCCGTAGTTGGACTCGCTGGGTTGTATCGAGAAGTGAATGAAACTACCCCCCTCACTCCCAATCAAAATCCAACTTCAAACCAAATACTACAAATTCTTTCTGTTCATTTTTGCTTGATCAAAAACGAACCAAAAAATCAAGAATAGTTGAGGAAATTGCTTAAAGCTGAATCCTTCAGCTTTAAGCATGATCGCTGCATGCTCTTTTTCGCTATCGCGAAACGCACTTCCGCTTGTCACTCGCTATTTCTGAAACTATTCGGGTTTTTAATTAAAAATGAAAAATTAGACTTACCATTTTAAACCCGGCCTATCGAAAATAGCGCGTAAAATTGGCAGTGCAGTAAGCGTTAAAAATTTTAGGCTGTTTGAGACCGATTGGAAATCGGGTGAGTTCCTAAAATTTAGCTTGCAAACATACAATTTAGCGCTAGTTTCGTAAGCCTAGACTTTTTTGCTACTTTTTTCGGCAATGGAAAAAAGTAGAGGAATAATAATTAGATATCTGTGGCTTTCGATTAGTAGCGTATTTTAATGGTAACTATAAAGATATTCGCTACTTTTCGACTTGTTCTCGATACTTCGCATTTTTGGTTTACCCCCAAAAAAGCGAAACTCGAACTGACAAGGTAGGTTATTTTACAAAAGGAGTAATTATAACTACTTTTCAAACCGGCCTATCGAAAATAGGGCGTAAAATTGGCAGTGCAGTAAGCGTTAAAAATTTTAGGCTGTTTGAGACCGATGGGAAATCTTTGCCTTTCAGCTTCAACGGGCAAATGCTAAGCCTTCCAGATTTTATATCTAATAACCGAGTTAGGCTATAACCAGTACAAAATTGTTTTAAAAGCGTATATTGGGGTTTATATAACGAGTTAGCATTAATACTGGAACGAATTTTGATTTTCTAATAAAATGTATTTACTTTGTAATAACATTTAAAAATTTATGGAAGCATCAATAATCAAAATCGGAAATTCAAAAGGACTTCGTTTAAGCAAGACCATTTTGGAGAAATATAATATTAAGGACAAGGTTGAACTCATTCTTGAAAAAGGACAAATAATTCTCAAACCAATCGCTTTACCAAGAAAAGATTGGGAAAAAGAATTTAAGAAAATGAGTGAAAACGGAGACGATAAGTTACTTATGAGCGATGTGTTCGATGATGAAAACCTTGAAGAATGGAATTAAAGCAATATTCAATTGTTCTGGTAAATCTTGACCCAACAATCGGAAGTGAAATAAAAAAGACAAGACCTTGTGTTATCATTTCACCAAATGAAATGAACAAATATTTGAGCACAATCGTACTTGCACCAATGACAACGAACCTGAAAAAATATCCAACAAGGGTTTCAGTTAAGCATAACGGAAAAATGGGAATGATTGCAATCGACCAAATTCGAACAGTGGATAAAACCAGAATCATTCGAGTTTTCGAAAATCTGACAAAATTGGAGATTGAAAAATGTAAAGACGTTTTAAAAGAAACCTTTGTGGACTGAAAAAAGTACTAATGCCAACATTGCAGTCTTTTTTTAAGGATTTATTTTAAAATCGTTTTATCTTTAAAAATGGAATATCAACAAGGAGAAGACCGGGAGCCATTAACTTTACCCTCTCCTAATGCGCGATTGCATCGCGTTCTCTTTACAAATTTTCAATTCCCAAAATAACTGAAAAATCAAGCCTTCATTCCCAATCAAAATCCAACTTCAAACCAAATACTACAAATTCTTTCTGTTCATTTTTGCTTGATCAAAAACGAACCAAAAAATGAATTCGCTACTTTTCGACCGTATCTCGATACTTCGCATTTTTGTTCTACCGCCCAAAAAAGCGAAACTCGAACTGACAAGGCAGGTTTTAAAGTTATTCTATACACCAGCAGCCCAATTCAAAAAGCGATTCAAAGCAGGGCTTTGCAATCTTTTTCTTCAGTATAACTTGTGTTTTGCGTGAAGAATTGGCGAAGCCTTGGAGCCAATTTAGCAAAATGCAAGTGGTTTTCAGCTTGTCTGAAAAATACCTCAGAAAAAGTGTACTTTCTTTTGTTTCGTTTTCTCCTGTATCCGACGAGCGCAGCGAGAGGAATACACCGTAAAGAAAATGAAAATTAGGACATAGAAAGGTTGATGAATTGTTATGATGTAGGTTATGAAAAAGAAAATAAACTCGCTACTTTTCGACTTGTTCTCGATACTTCGCATTTTTGGTTTACCACCAAAAATCCGAAACTCGAACTGACAAGGTAGGTTTTAGAGTTATTCTACACACCAGCAGCCCAATTCAAAAAGCGATTCAAAGCAGCGCTTTGCAATCTTTTTCTTCAGTATAACTTGTGTTTTGCGTGAAGAATTGGCGAAGCCTTGGAGCCAATTTAGCAAAATGCAAGTGGTTTTCAGCTTGTCTGAAAAATACCTCAGAAAAAGTGTACTTTCTTTTGTTTCGTTTTCTTTATACAAGTAAAGAAAATGAAAATTAGGACATAGAAATATCTATGTTTTGTAAAAAAGTAGGTTATGAAAAAGAAAATAAACTTGTTACTTTTCGACTGCACCTCGATACAAGGGTATTTGCCTATCGGCAAAAACCCCCACTCGGTGTGACAAGGCAGGTTTTAGAGTTATTAATAC
>NZ_JBHULZ010000041.1:706572-710548 GCF_042684705.1 Mesonia sediminis | reverse complement strand
GCGACCCTTAGGGAGTCCCGAGTATTCGGGAAAGCCTTGGAGCCAATTTAGCAAAATACAAGTGGTTTTCAGCAAAGCTGAAAAATACCTCAGAAAAAGTGTACCTTCTTTTGTTTCGTTTTCTCCTGTATCCGACGAGCGCAGCGAGAGGAATACACCGTAAAGAAAATGAAAATTAGGACATAGAAAGATTGATGAATTGTTAAGATGTAGGTTTTGAAAAAGAAAATAAACTCGCTACTTTTCGACTTTACCTCGATACAAGGGTATTTGCCTATCGGCAAAAACCCCCACTCGGTGTGACAAGGCAGGTTTTAAAGTTATTCTATACACCAGCAGCCCACATCAAAAAGCGTTTCAAAGCAGGGCTTTGCAATCTTTTTCTTCAGTATAACTTGTGTTTTGCGCATAAATTAGGCAGGATAATAGACTTAAAAGTGAATAATATACCGCTATCTACTTAGCGCGACCCTTAGGGAGTCCCGAGTATTCGGGAAAGCCTTGGAGCCAATTTAGCAAAATGCAAGTGGTTTTCAGCTTGTCTGAAAAATACCTCAGAAAAAGTGTACTTTCTTTTGTTTCGTTTTCTCCTGTATCCGACGAGCGCAGCGAGAGGAATACACCGTAAAGAAAATGAAAATTAGGATATAGAAAGATTGATGAATTGTTAAGATGTAGGTTTTGAAAAAGAAAATAAACTCGCTACTTTTCGACTTCACCTCGATACAAGGGTTTTGTTCTATCGCCCAAAAACCCCCACTCGGTGTGACAAGGCAGGTTATTTTATAAAAGAATAAATAGAAATACCATTCAAACCCGGCCTATCGAAAATAGCGCGTAAAATTGGCAGTGCAGTAAGCGTTGAAAATTTTAGGCTGTTTGAAACCGATTGGAAATCGGGTGAGTTCCTAAAATTTAGCTTGCAAACATACAATTTAGCGCTAGTTTCGTAAGCCTAGACTTTTTTGCTACTTTTTTCGGCGATGGAAAAAAGTAGAGGATTAAGAAATGGATATTTTTAGTTTTCGATTAGTAATGTATAATAATAGAGTTTTAAAAAAATCGCTATTTCGCTACCCAGTAGTCCCGAGTATTCGGGATCTCGATACTTCACATTTTTGTTCTATCGTCCAAAAATCCGAAACTCGAACTGACAAGGCAGGTTTTAAAATACTAGTACTTAGTGCGACCATTAGCAGTCCCGACACTTCGGTGTCACTTCGAGTGGGCCAGCCTAGCCAACAGGCATTTTTAATGCCGTAGTTGGACTTGCTGGGTTGTATCGAGAAGTGAGTTTAATTGCAACTATAAACATGTGCAGTACTTTTCGACCTGTTCTCGATACTTCGCATTTTTGGTTTCCCCCAAAAAAGCGAAACTCGAACTGACAAGGCAGGTTGTATCGAGAAGTGGTTTAATTAAAACTAAAAAAGTAAAGGATTAAAAAACTCCAATTTTAAGGCTTGCAAACCTTACAAGCTGTATAGCCCGCAGCTATAGCTTCAGCCTTAGTGGTTTTAACCTTACTGCTTTTTAAATACCTACAACCGGTTTTGTGGTACTTCTTACCGGTATTGGTAATATAAACTACTTCGGTAATGGGCTGTATGCGCTCTACTTTTACCGGTAAACTGACCGCCGAAAAACTCGGACTTAGGGCGCTGACGAGAAATAGTAGAAGGAATAAAAAGTTTTTCATTCACAAAAGTGTATTTATTGGAAAACAACTACAATAGCCATAGCATTTTAATGAAACTTTATAGGCTTAGCCGGAATTCCAACGGCGGTACAACTTTCAGGAAGAGATTTGGCTACAACAGCGCCTGCCCCTACCGTGGTATTCGCACCTATTTCTAGTTGGTTGATTATTTTAGCTCCTGTCCCTACATATACCTTTTCTTGTATAAGCACCTCTCCAGATATATTTACACTAGGCATAAACGAAGCGAAATTACCAATGGTGGTATCGTGACCAACAGTGCAAGCCAAGTTCAAAGTCACAAAATCTCCTATCTTGATATTACACGTAATAATAGTCCCTGCGCAAACTACACTCCCTTTTCCTATACTCACCTCATCTGCACCAATTATAGCGTTTGGATGGATTAAAGAAGGGAACTGATAGTCATATTTTTCCAAACGCTCAACAAGCTCTGCCTTCACTCTTGGAGTACCAATACCTAACGCAATATGAGTGCCAGGTTTTTCTCGATTGATTAAATCATCAATTGATCCAAGATAAGGTATACCGTTTATTTTATCAGGCAATTGCAAATTGTCATCATAAAAACCTCGTAATGTATAAGAAAGTTCTTTTTGATTAATCTGATCAATAAGCATTTTTATTTCTCGACCAAATCCTCCTGCCCCTATGATAACAATTTCTTTCATAATCTATTTGATTAATATCTGTAACCTAAATTCTGATTTTAGCTAAATTAATACATAATGTTAGAAGCACAATTTTTTTTAGACTATAAGTATTCAAAACCTTACTTATTCCCCTTAAAAGCTTCGGCTGTAGCCTGACCTTCTTGACTGATGCCTTCTGACACCAGCACCTTTTTGGCGGTTAAGAAAAGTATTTTCAGGTCTACTGCCAAACTTTGATTTTTTACGTACCACACATCGTAATCGAACTTCTGTTCCCAAGATATGGCATTTCTGCCGTTTACTTGTGCCCAACCGGTAATGCCTGGTTTTACATGGTGTCGCTTGCGCTGAATTTCATTATATAAGGACAGGTATTCGGGTAATAAAGGCCGCGGACCTACAAAACTCATATCGCCCTTGAGTACGTTAAGCAGCTGCGGTATTTCATCTAAAGAAGTTTTACGGACAAAGCGTCCTACGGCCGTGAGGCGTTGTGCATCGGGAAGCAAACGTCCTTGTGCATCTTTTTTATCGTTCATAGTTTTGAACTTCACAATGGTAAAAATACGCTCTCCCTTCCCAGGTCTGCGCTGAAAGAAAAAGGGCTTTCCGCTATTGGCAATGGCCAGCGCTATCATAACGAGCAGGAAAATTGGACTGAGCAATAGCAAGCCGATTAGGGCTGCAAGGAAATCGAGGGTGGGTTTAATAGTTGATTTGTACATTAATTTAGTGACTGGTGAATGGTTGACATGCAAGATGCTGAAATAAATTCAGCATGACAAGGGATTGGTTCAGGATGACAAAATAAACTAGTTGTCACCCTGAATTTATTTCAGGGTCTCATTCAAGGGTCTAGGTCTGAGCCCAAAGGTTTATATAAATCTTTCCATTCAGGATTATCTTGCTCTATTAAGTTTATTTTCCATTGTCGATGCCAGTTCTTTAATTGTTTTTCTCTTGCTATAGCATCTTCTATATATTGAAATTCTTCAACATACACTAAGCGCTTTAGTTTATATTTCGAAGTAAACTGACTAGCCTTGCCTTCTAAATGACGTTCCATTCTATCATCTATTCCTCCAGTTACACCGATATACAATACACCCTTAGGTTTATTTGTTAAAATATATACTGTATAATTGTGGTATGTTCGTTGGGGCATAAATCTATTTTATTTAGATGCTGAAACAAGTTCAGCATGACAAGGGATTGGTTCAGGATGACAAAATAAACTAGTTGTCACCCTGAATTTATTTCAGGGTCTCATTCAAGGGTCTAGGTCTGAGCCCAAAGGTTTATATAAATCTTTCCATTCAGAATTATCTTGCTCTATTAAATTAATCTTCCATTGTCGATGCCAGTTCTTTAATTGTTTTTCTCTTGCTATAGCATCTTCAATATATTGAAATTCTTCAACATACACTAAGCGCTTTAGTTTATATTTTGAGGTGAATTTGCTTCCTTCTCCATTTATATGCCGTTCCATTCTATCATCTATTCCTCCAGTTACACCGATATACAATACACCTTTAGGTTTATTTGTTAAAATATATACCGTATAATTGTGGTATGTTCGTTGGGGCATAGATCTATTTTATTT
>NZ_JBHULZ010000041.1:636889-706562 GCF_042684705.1 Mesonia sediminis | reverse complement strand
TCGGGTGAGTTCCTAAAATTTAGCTTGCAAACCTACAATTTAGCGCTAGTTTCGTAAGCCTAGACTTTTTTGCTACTTTTTTCGGCAATGGAAAAAAGTAGAGGGATAAAAAATAAATAGCTTTAGTTTTCGATTAGTAGCGTATAATAATGGTAACTATAAAGATATTCGCTACTTTTCGACCGTGTCTCGATACACGTTTTTATGGCTTACGCCATAAAATCGCACTCGACATGACAAGGTAGGTTTTAAACGCACTGTCACTTCGAGTGGGCCAGCCTAGCCAACAGGCATTTATGCCGTATTTGGACTTGCTGGGTTGTATCGAGAAGTGGTTTAATTAGAACTAAAAAGTATTCGTTACTTTTCGACTGCACCTCGATACTTCGCATATTTGTTCTACCGCCCAAAAACCCGAAACTCGGTGTGACAAGGCGTGTTTTAGTATTTTCTTTTGGTAAAATAACAAACGAGTCGTTCCCAATGAAAATCCAACTTCAAACAAAAAGCTACAAATTCTTTCTGTTCATTTTTGCTTGATCAAAAACGAACCAAAAAATCAAGAATAGTCGAGGAAATTGCCTTAAGCTGAAAGTGTTCAGCTTAAAGCATTATCGCTGCATGCTCTTTTTCGCTATCGCGAAACGCACTTCCGCTTGTCACTCGCTATTTCTGAAACTATTCGGGTTTTTAATTGAAAAGTAATTTATTTTATATGGTAGTTACTTTCTGAAGAGGCAGGTATTAAACGCCCTGTCACTTCGAGTGGGCCAGCCTAGCCAACCGGCATTTATGCCGCAGTTGGACTCGCTGGGTTGTATCGAGAAGTGAATGGATTGAAACTATAAAAGTATTCGCTACTTTTCGACTTGTTCTCGATACTTCGCATTTTTGTTCTATCGTCCAAAAATCCGAAACTCGAACTGACAAGGTAGGTTTTAAAAAATTAGTACTTAGCGAGACCTTATGGGAGTCTCGATTTTTCTGGTGGCTGTCACTTCGAGTGGGCCAGCTTAGCTAACAGGCATTTTTAATGCCGTAGTTGGACTTGCTGGGTTGTATCGAGAAGTGCTGTTCAACGAGAACTATAAAAGTATTCACTACTTTTCGACTTGTTCTCGATACTTCACATTTTTGGTTTACCACCAAAAATCCGAAACTCGAACTGACAAGGCAGGTTATTTTACAAAAAGAATACATAAAGATACCATTTAAACCTGGCCTATCGAAAATAGAGCGTAAAATTGGCAGTGCAGTAAGCGTTAAAAATTTTAGGCTGTTTGAGACCGATTGGAAATCGGGTGAGTTCCTAAAATTTAGCTTGCCAACCTACAATTTAGCGCTAGTTTCGTCAGCCTAGATTTTCGTAGTCCCGATATTTCGGGGTTTGCTACTTTTTTCGGCGAAGGAAAAAAGTAGAGGGATAAATAAAAGTAGTTCCTTTTGCTTGGGATAGTGTACTTGTATTTGCAACTGATTCGATAATGGTGTATATTTACATCAAATAAATTAATCATGTCTAGACAAAGTATTTCATTTACCAAGCCTAATGATGAATGGCTAAAGGCTCAAGTAGATAGTAAAGAGTATTCAAGCAAGAGCGAGTTAGTGAACGACTTAATACGGCAAGCCCGAAAACAGCAAGTTCAAATTGATTGGATTAGGGCCAAAATTGAAAGAGCTGAGAATAGTGGATTTACTAATGATAGTAAAGAAAGTATTTTAGCTGAATCAAAGTCTTTGCTTGATGGCTCAATATAAATTGTCAAACGAAGCAAAAACTGACTTAATTCGTATTCACCATTATGGGATTAAAAAATTTGGATTGACCCAAGCGGATAAATATTTTGAGACATTTTTTGAGTATTTTGACATTATCGCTGAACAACCTTTTTCATTTGAAGCGGTTGACCATATAAAAGACGGATATAGACGCTGCGTGTGCGGAGTGGATAGTATTTACTATAGAGTTAATAACAATAATGTCGAAATAATGACCATAGTTGGAAGACAAGATTTGAATGATAAATTATAAAAACGGGAATTCATAATTTAAAATCAAAATGAACGGTCTATACAGGTAATATGAAGTTCCCCTCGCTGGTGCGCGATTGCATCGCGTTCTCCTAACCCCATTGCAATCAATTGCTCAAAACTAGAATTCATAATCCAAGTATAAAACTTAAGTCCCCAATATAAAGACCTTTTGAATTAAGAAACTTGTAATTAAGGCTCCTATTTTAAAAATAGTATTTTTCATCTATCCGTAAATAGGTAAAAGACCAGAGACTACAATTGTGCTGGTGCGGGAGTCACGAACGAGACGCTCGTGTCAACGAGGCTAGGGTTTTCTATTCGGTTTTTATTTGCTAAATTAGTTGATTAAACCAAGTAATTACTCCCAGCTAGGGTCGCTGTAGAGCAATTAAAAGAACATATATCAAGAAATGAAAACCTACCAAAGCAAAAGCTCAATATTTGTAAAAATTGCCACTGCTAGCATTTTGATTTTAGTTACGCTGATTGCAATAATGTTAACCACCACCGATAAAAGTTATGGTCTTATTGGTGGAGTTATTTTGAGTTTGCTAATTTTTGGTTCTGTGATTTACTTTTACTCCAACTCTTTGAAAAAAATTGTTATCGAAAAGGATTTTATTATATTACAAAAAAACATCGGACAGATAAAGATTTTGAAGGTTGATATTATTGAAGTAAGCAGATTAAGCTATTCTAATTTGACAATGACTTATGGAAGTAAAGGTTTTTTTGGATTTATCGGCAAGACAATGGATGATTCCATCAGTCTTGTAAAAGACAGAAAAAATATGCTGCGCATTACAACGAAAAACAAAAGGTACCTATTCAGCTCTCTTAATTCTGACCAATTGGTGCAAGAAATGAAAAGGATCCGCAATAACTAAACCTTTCCCAATCAAGATCCAACTTCAAACAAAAAGCTACAAATTCTTTCTGTTCATTTTTGCTTGATCAAAAACGAACCAAAAAATCAAGAATAGTTGAGGAAATTGCTTTACGCTGAAAGTGTTCAGCGGAAAGCATCACTCGTTCCTTATCGCTGCATGCTCTTTTTCGCTACCGCGAAACGCACTTCCGCTTGTCACTCGCTATTTCTGAAACTATTCGGGTTTTTAATTGAAAAATAATAAGTAGAGTTATTAATACCCAGCAGCCCACGTCAAAAAGCGTTTCAAAGCAGGGCTTTGTAATCTTTTTCTTCAGTATAACTTGTATTTTGCGTGAAGAATTGGTGAAGCCTTGGAACCAATTTAGCAAAATACAAGTGGTTTTCAGCTTGTCTGAAAAATACCTCAGAAAAAGTGTACTTTCTTTTGTTTCGTTTTCTTTATACAAGTAAAGAAAATGAAAATTAGGACATAGTATTATTTATGAATTGTTATCATGTAGGTTTGGAAAAAGAAAATAAATCCGCTACTTTTCGACTTGTTCTCGATACTTCGCATTTTTGTTCTATCGTCCAAAAATCCGAAACTCGAACTGACAAGACGTGGTTTTCTACAAAGAAATACAACCACTTTTTAAATCGGCCTATCGAAAATAGCGCGTAAAATTGGCAGTGCAGTAAGCGTTAAAAATTTTAGGCTGTTTGAGCCCGATTGAAAATCGGGTGAGTTCCTAAAATTTAGCTTGCAAACCTACAATTTAGCGCTAGTTTCGTCAGCCTAGACTTTTTTGCTACTTTTTTCGGCGATGGAAAAAAGTAGAGGAATAAAAAATAAATAGCTTTAGTTTTCGATTAGTAGCGTATTTTTAATGGTAACTATAAAGATATTCGCTACTTTTCGACCGTGTCTCGATACACGTTTTTATGGCTTACGCCATAAAATCGCACTCGACATGACAAGGTAGGTTTTAAACGCACTGTCACTTCGAGTGGGCCAGCTTAGCCAACAGGCATTTTTAATGCCGTATTTGGACTCGCTGGGTTGTATCGAGAAGTGGTTGAATTAAAACTAAAAAAGTATTCGCTACTTTTCGACTTTGCCTCGATACTTCGCATTTTTGTTCTATCGCCCAAAAATCCGAAACTCGAACTGACAAGGCGTGTTGTAACAGACATTAGGCTGATAATCCTCTCGAATGAAACAACAAGGCTTTACTGCAATGCTTGTTTTTGCACCCGTTTTAAATCCAATAGGTTAATCGCATTGATGCCTAAGCCGTGAACATTTTTTTGTGTAAAGCGTACCACCTCGTCATAATACAAAGGAATAACCGGTGCCGCTTGCATAAGCAATGCATCCATTTGTCGATATAAGCTTTCGCGGGCTTGGGCTTCAGGTGCCGTCATGGCCTTTTGGTATAAGCTATCGAATGTTGCCGAAGCATAATGCGTATAATTGGGACCGTGGGGCGACCAGTTGGCTTTATAAAAAAGCGAGAGGTAATTTTGTGCATCGGGATAATCGGCAATCCAACTGGCTCGGAAAGCCGATAGCTTTCCAGCCGATCTCAATTGACGTAAGGTAGAAGGGGGCATAACTTCTACTTCAGTTTGTATGCCCACTTGTGTAAGCTGGCCCTGTAGGTATTCTACTAAATCAAGATAATTGGCACTAGTGCTTATCTTTAGCCGAACCGGAATGTTGGGGTGCTCTTGTTTAAACTGTTGAATGAGCGCACGGGCTTTTTCTGGTTGATAGGTATAAAATCCGCTAGACGTATGGGCAGGGAGTCCGCGTGGAATAAATCCGCCTTGAGCGGGAACCCCAATATTATTGCGTAAATAGCGCATCATAGTGGGTTTGTCTATGGCATAATTTAAGGCTTGCCGAAACGAGCGGTAATGGGTGGCTTGTTGAGGATCACCTACATATAAACCAATGTACTCGGTGTTAAGGTAAGGTGCTTTTTGGAGGCTGATTTTTTCTTGGTAACGCGTATTCAATTGCCCCTGACTGTTGAGCAGTTCGTCTTTGTAGGCAGGGTCTAATCCGCTTAAAAAATCTAGTTTGCCCTGGGCGAATTGCAGAAATTCTGCTTGCTTATCGGGTAAGAAAGTGATGGCCACAGCTTCGAGGTAGGGCAGTCGTTCGCCATTTTCATCAAATTCGTGATAGTTGGTATTTTTTCTAAAAACCAATTTCTCATTCGGTTCCCAGCGTTTGAAATAAAAGGGTCCGGTACCTATGGGGTTGGCTCTAAAGTCTAGCTGCTGCATTTCTTGGGGTATGATGCTGCAAAATTTCATACTGAGCAAACCTAAAAAACCGGGGAAAGCTTGGTGAAGTTTGATTTGCACTTGGTTGTTGTTAAGTGCTTCAATGCTTTTTACTTGGTTCATCACCCAGCTACCGGGTGAAGCCACTTGTTTATCAGTGAGGCGTTTTAGACTATATACCACATCTTGTGCTTGCACTTGCCTATCGGCAAGATTTTTAAAAACTTCATTTTCGTGAAAGTAAACTTGTGGTTTGAGGTTAAAGGTATAGGTGGTGGCATCTTCGCTGATGCTCCAAGATTCGGCTAAATCGGGCTGAATTTCAAGGTTTTCATCTAATTGTACTAGGGTGTTGTACAACTGGTGGCAAGCCCAGATGTTGCGTTGATCTTTAGCAAAAGCCGGATCGAGCGAGGTGATATTGGCGTGCTCGTTGTACCGAAAGACGGCTGTGTCGGGGTACAGCGGGGCTTGGGGTTGGCAGCCAAAGCATAAGCTGAGCAACAAACAAATTAAAACGGAAGGATTCCGAAATAGCAGCCAGTTGCGGCTAGTTTTTTTTAAACAAGAATTAGGTTGTATATTTGCACACATTTTTAAAGAAAACCAAGCAGTTAAGCTTGGCAATAATACTAAAAGAAATTTGGATAGCGCGTGGGAAGTGAGACAGAAATAGCAAAAAAAGTAGCCTTTTATACCTTAGGCTGTAAATTGAATTTTTCGGAAACCTCTACCATTGCTCGTTCTTTTGAGCAGGAAGGTTTTAATCGGGTAGAATTTCATGAGTCGGCCGATATATATGTGATCAATACATGTAGTGTAACCGAAAACGCCGATAAACGTTTTAAGGGTATTGTAAAACAGGCGCAGAAAGTAAATCCAGATGCTTTTGTAATAGCAGTAGGCTGTTATGCGCAACTCAAGCCTGAAGAGCTAGCCGATGTAAACGGCGTAGACCTAGTTTTAGGAGCAACCGAAAAGTTTAAAATCACGCATTATCTGAATGATTTGTTAGCCCAACCCAAGCTCGATGGCGGAAATGGTTTAGTACACGCTTGTGAAATTGATGAAGCCGATTTTTATGTGGGAAGTTATAGTATTGGCGACAGAACCCGGGCTTTTCTAAAAGTACAAGACGGTTGCGACTATAAATGTACCTACTGTACAATACCGCTGGCACGGGGAATATCGCGTAGTGATACCTTACCTAATGTATTGAAAAATGCTGCCGAAATCGCCGCACAAGATATCAAAGAGATTGTGCTAACCGGAGTGAATATTGGTGATTATGGAAAAGGTGAGTTTGGCAATAAAAAGCATGAGCATACCTTTTATGAATTGGTACAGGCTCTAGATGAAGTACCAGGTATAGAGCGTTTGCGTATTTCGAGTATAGAACCCAATTTGCTGAAAAATGAAACCATAGATTTTGTAGCACAAAGCCGCAGTTTTGTGCCCCATTTTCATATTCCGCTGCAAAGCGGTAGCGATGCGATGCTTAAATTAATGCGTCGCCGGTATATGAGTGATTTGTATGTAAATAGGGTACAGGCTATAAAAGCAGCAATGCCGCATGCATGTATAGGGGTAGATGTGATTGTAGGATTTCCCGGTGAAACCGAAGAACATTTCTTAGAGACCTATAATTTCTTAAACGATTTACCTATTTCTTATTTACACGTATTTACTTACTCTGAGCGTGAGAATACGCCAGCGGCAAGTATGCCAGGAGTAGTGCCCTTAAAGCAACGCAAAAAACGAAGCAAAATGCTACGTGGTTTGTCGGCTAAAAAGCGACGTGCTTTTTATGAAGCGCAATTGGGTAGTGAGCGCAGCGTGTTATTTGAAGGCGAAAATAAAGCCGGTTATATACACGGGTTTACCGAAAACTACGTGAAAGTAAAAATGCCGTGGGATCCTAGTTTTGTGAATACCATTCACCGTATAAAACTAACCGAAATAGACGAAGACGGCTTGGTGCGCTTTGATTTTGTAGGCGAAGAGGCGGCGATTTAAAGCGACATTCCCATAGGAATTAAATCGTCATATTGTTTTTTTCGGGCTTTAAAAAAGCGGGCTACTTCTTTACCGGTGGGCACAATTTTTAATCGGCCTAAGCTGCGCACATAATCAAATACCTGTTCTAAGAAAGCGTCAACTTGTACGGTGGTTAAACCTTCTGGCGGATTTTGATGCAAGCGAGAAAGAAATATTTTGCGTTCTTGTTTGCTGTATTCAATTGCGATAAATACTTGATCTACTTGGGCTTCAAATTGTCTGATGAATTCATTGTCTTTTAAAGGGGCGGTAATACTGGGCATAATTTATAAATTTTAAACAGATTAGTTTTAGCGTTAATCAACTCATAAACAGGTATAAAGATACGAAAAATTATCGGGTACGGGAGTAAAGGAGTAGACTTTGACGTTTCTTTAAGGCTTGATTTTTAGGGGCGGCTTTAGTTTTTACGCTTAGGCGGATTAAAAAAGTTAATCTATATATTTTCTGACCAACAAGAGGCTTTTTTTAGTATATTCCTATTAGATTTGTGTCGAGTAAATTATGTTAAACGATTCGTCTACATCGGTGGAAACCCCACCAGCAGTAAAACAAAAAATACCGGTTTATTTTATGCCCGGTATGGCTGCTAGTCCGGCTATTTTTGAATACCTGCAATTGGATGAAGATCGGTTTGATTTGGTGTATTTGTCATGGAAGATGCCTGAAGGGGGAGAAAGTCTAAAGCATTATGTGAAGCGCTATCTGCCCGAAATCAAACACGAGCATCCGGTATTAATCGGAGTGTCTTTTGGCGGGATAATCGTGCAAGAGTTAGCTCAATTGCTAGCCGTACGCCGAGTGATTATTATTTCGAGTATCAAAACGCACTTAGAGATGCCAAGACGCTTGCGTTGGGCAAAGAGTATGAAATTGTATAAGCTTTTACCTACTCAATGGGCACAGAAGATTGAAAACCTATCTGACTGGCCAGTAGGAAACTACACGCGCAAGCGGGCGAAGTGGTATAAAAAATACCTGAGTGTGCATCAAAAAGAATATTTAGATTGGTCTTTGGAGCAAATCTTGCATTGGAAACAAGAAAAACCATTGCCTGGTTTGGTGCATATACATGGTACCGAAGACCCTATTTTTCCGGTGAAATATATCCAAAACTATATTCCGGTGCAAGGTGGTACGCATGCGATGATTATCGAGCGTTTTAGGTGGTTTAATGAGCACTTGCCCGCTTATATAGAGCAAGGCGTGCTGGTAGATGAATAAGAAAAAGAAAAAAATATACGTATGAAGAGGATGAATCGGTTTTTAAGTGTTGTAGGGGTGATTGCCCTGAGTGGAATTGGAGCGCTGGCGCTGAGTAGTTACCAGCAGCATAATGATTATGAAGCCCTAATTGAAAAGGACTTGCTGCCCAAAAAAGCGGAGCCGCATGTAAAAGATTATAAAGTGTATGCCTTGCCTATACCCGAAAACATCAATTTTGCGGGAGAAGCGGTGCCTTTAGACAATCCAGATATTCGGGAGCGACTCGATCGAGAAATGTTGGTGAATACCTATTGGCAGTCAAATGGCTTGTTGTTACTCAAACGCATGAACAAGTACTTTCCTATTATTGAACCGATTTTAGCTAAACATGGCGTTCCCGATGATTTTAAATACTTGGCCGTTGCCGAAAGTGGCTTAATGCCAGTGGTGTCGCCTGCGGGCGCTACAGGTTTTTGGCAAATAATGAAAACCACGGGACGGGAGTATGGTTTAGAAATCAATGACAATATCGATGAACGCTATCATATCGCCAAATCGACCGAAGTGGCTTGTGCTTATTTGAAAAAAGCCAAAGAAGAGTTGGGAAGTTGGACACTTGCGGCTGCTGCTTATAATGCTGGGAATTACGGTATTCGAAAACAGCAAGATCGCCAGGAAGTGAACGATTATTACGACTTGTTGTTGAATATAGAAACGGGTCGATATGTGTTCCGTATTTTAGCGATTAAAACGATTTTTAGTCAGCCAAAAGCCTATGGTTTTCACTTTAATAAAGAAGATTTGTATAGTCCGGTGCCCACCAGAACCGTGGTGGTAGATACACCCGTAACTAACTTTGCCCGTTTTGCTAAGAAAATGGATATCAATTATAAGATTTTAAAAATCCATAACCCTTGGTTGCGCGAAGCGCACCTCGACAATGCCTCGCGTAAGGCCTACGAATTGGAAATTCCACTTGATGAGGTGTATACCTACCAACCCGAATGATAGACTTTATAAGTAATAATTGGCTCATTAGCCTATTGATTCTGAATTACCTTTTGGCGATAGGTACGGCCTTTTTTGTGATTCGCAACAATGGGAATCCGGTTTCTACACTTTCATATGTATTGGGTTTGTTGCTTTTTCCTTTTGTAGGCCTTTTGGTGTATTTGTTTTTTGGTCAGGAATACCGCAAAGATAAAATGTTTAAACGCCAAGGGGTGTTTAATCATAAAATCATCAAGAAGTGGGAGAAAAAGCTGTTGGTAGATGAGGAGTCGCTCGAAAAGTATGAAGAGTCTTTTCTTGAGCAGTACTCAGCTGTGGTGGGTTTGGTGCAAAACACCCAACGTAAACCGCTGACTTTTGGCAATGATGTGCGTTTGCTCAACAATGGAGATGAGAAATTCGAGGCGCTTTTTGATGCCCTACGTAAAGCCCAGCGTTTTATACATTTAGAATATTATATTTTTGGTCAGGGTGAAATCGGTAGACAATTGCTTGATTTGCTTTGTGAACGCGCTCAAGAGGGAGTTGCTGTAAAGGTAATTTATGATTATGTAGGTAGTCAATTAGCAAGTCGTGATAAGAAGAGGTTAGAGGAGGCGGGAGTAGAAATTTATCCGTTTATGCCCGTATGGTTTCCTAATCTCACGCGTAAACTAAACTATCGCGACCATCGCAAACTTTGTGTGATTGATGGGAGCATCGGATTTGTGGGAGGCATTAACGTGAGCGATGAATATGTAAATAGCCTTAACGATTCTTTTTGGCGCGACATTCACTTGCGGTTAGAAGGAAATGTAGTCAAATCATTACACGCTCATTTTTTATTGAATTGGAATTTTGTAACCGGTTCAAAAGAAATAAGTATAGCCGAAGATTATTTTCCTAAGGTAAAAGACTGCGGCGAGATTGCCATGCAAATTGTGGCCAGCGGTCCAGATTCCGACAGTCCGCACATAATGCGGGCCTTGTTTACGGCTATCAATCAGGCACGTGAGAGCATTTTAATCACCACCCCTTATTTTATTCCTAATGAACCTATGCTGGTCGCCCTAAAAACCGCAGCAGCACGTGGAGTTGATATTCAACTTATGTGTCCGCGTGACGGAGATTCTTGGGCTGCGAAGTATGCGACGCATTCCTATTTTCGGGATATATTGGCTTCTGGTATTCGCATATTTCATTATTGTAAAGGCATGTTGCATGCTAAGACGATGCTCATTGACGGTCAGTTATGCAGTGTAGGTACTTCTAATTTTGACTACCGCAGTTTTGAAATCAATTTTGAAATCAACGCCTTGATATATAACGAAGATTTTACTCAGAAAATGCAACAGCATTTTGAAAAGGACAAGCAAGATTGCGAAGAAGTGCTGTTAGAGCTCTGGTTAGAACGACCTTTAAAGGAAAAGATAAAAGAATCTTTCTCTAGGCTATGGGCTCCCTTACTGTAGGCCTAAGGACTAGCCAATAGTACCTGTACTCCTTTTTTAAATTGCTGAACATTGAATTGTACTGCATTTTTTATGTCTTGTTCAATATGAGGTTTAGGCAGGTGTTCAATACCTAAAATCTCTTTTTCTTGACTGATGTAAAAAGTAGTTGGAAGACCTAAGGAATGCTTCATTGTTTTTACCAAATGCGCTTCACGGTTGCTTAGTTCATCTACATACAGCACATGCACAAATCGATTGTATTTACGGCTCACTCTGCGCGCTTGTTTACGTTTATCCCAGAACAAGACCACGAAATCAATTTCTTTTTTATATTTTTTTGCTAAGGCATTTAGCGATTGCACTTCACCTTTGCTCGCCACACACCAAGAAGCGTAGGTCATTAGGTACATTGGTTTTTTAAAATCGTTAAAGCAGGTTTTACCAGTGCGGACACAAGAAACCTTGAAATTATCGAGATAGGTTCCGCGCAACTGGTGATTCACCAAAGAATCGAATAAAATTTGTGCGCGTTCATAATCTTTATGTCGATAAGCCTTACGAGCTTTCTTTTTGTAGGTTTTTATATGCCTGCCTATAGCTTCAGAAAACAACACCTCTTGTTGCTTGGTGTCTTGGCTCCAAGCAAAAAAAGGTAGTAAAATGAGTAATAGTAAAAGTTTTTGCATATTTACCGAATTAATCATCAATAAATATATAAAAAAAATGCGTAAAAAATAAATTCTACGCATTAGTATTAGGGATGTGATAGCTATCGTTTAGATCCGCTTCATTTGCTGCTTCATCATGTTGATTTGATCGGCAAGCATATTATGTTTATCTAAAGTTTTAGCTTCTTTCAATAAGATTTGTGCCTCGCGCTTACGTCTTTTGGTCATCGCTATTCCGGCAAGGTTTAATTTAGCCATGGCTAGGTCTTGGCTCATCGATAGGCCTAGTTTAATGGCGCGTTTAAAATATTTTTCGGCTTTAGTCATATTTTTTTGCGATACCATTAAACCGTGGAGGTACCAATAATACCCTTGTTGTTTTTGTACCAATGCCGATTCAGGGTTTTTAATTTTATCGAGCCATTTTTTGGCTCCGTCAAAGTCTTGTTTACGCAGGCGTAAAAAAGCCAGTAGAATCAATTCGTTTTTAAAATAAAGGAAAACAAAAATTGCGGCAAGCAAAATTAGAAAAATACCGTTTCCAATTTGGCCTTCTATAAATTGATAAATCGCAAAGGCAAAAATGGCCCCAGCTAAAACCAGTTTAAGGTTCTTATTAAACATAATTTGTTTTTTTTAATGTCCGCAAAGGTAAGAAAAAAAATGAATGCCGTATCGGTGAAAAAGGGCTAAACCCACTAGACTGGATACTAGGGAGACTTGAAAATTATTTTTGATGTCTAAGGGAGACCAAGAATTAAGATTTAAAGTGCCTAAAACCAAGTATTTATTTGTTACTTTGCCCGGGCGATGAAAAGCCATTTGGTTTGCTTTAAAAAAACCGTAAAAAAATTAATATTCCATTTGTGAGACTAAAAACTTGTTGTATATTTGCCCGCAGTTTAAAAGCAGCAAGGCTTTTATATTTTTAGAATTAAGATTTCAACAGAAGATTAAAGATATTTTAAGATGAAAAGAACGTTTCAACCCTCGAAAAGAAAAAGAAAAAATAAGCACGGCTTTAGAGAGCGTATGGCCAGTGTTAACGGTCGCAAAGTGCTTGCAAGAAGAAGAGCTAAAGGTAGAAAGAAACTTTCTGTTTCTTCAGAAAATAGACATAAGCACTAATAATGATTGTGTTATCAAAATTTTTTAAAGGTGTTACCGGTGGTAACGCCTTTTTTTATATCTAGAATCTACTTAAATTTAAACATCTATAACTGCTAGCGTTATGCCAAAAAATAAAGATTTAAAAAGTATATTAATCATAGGTTCGGGTCCTATTGTAATTGGGCAGGCCTGTGAATTTGATTATTCTGGTAGCCAGTCGCTGCGCTCTCTGCGCGAAGATGGAATTGAAACCATCTTGATTAACTCTAATCCGGCCACCATTATGACCGACCCCACCATGGCCGATCATGTGTATCTCAAGCCGCTTACCACCAAATCGCTGATTGAAATATTAAAAGAACATCCGCAAATCGATGCGGTATTGCCCACAATGGGAGGGCAAACAGCCTTGAACTTATGTATTGAAGCAGATGAAAAAGGTATTTGGAAAGATTTTGATGTGAAGATAATCGGGGTAGATATCGCCGCGATCAATATAACCGAAGATCGAGAAGAGTTTAAGCAGTTGATGTCACGTATCGATATACCGGTAGCACCTGCCAAAACAGCCAAATCGATGTTAGAGGGGAAAGAAATCGCCCAAGAATTTGGCTTGCCGCTTTTAATACGAGCTTCTTTTACTTTAGGAGGAGCTGGTGCCGCATTTGTTGAAACCAAAGAAGAATTTGAGCAGGCTTTAGCCCATGGACTTGAAGTTTCGCCTATTCACGAAGTGCTTATTGATAAAGCTTTGCAGGGTTGGAAAGAGTATGAGTTGGAGTTATTACGCGATAATAACAATAACGTAGTGATTATTTGTACGGTAGAAAATATGGATCCGATGGGAATTCATACCGGAGACTCTATTACTGTAGCCCCTGCTATGACGTTGAGTGATAAAACTTTTCAGCGTATGCGCGATATGGCCATCAAAATGATGCGTAATATCGGAGATTTCGCCGGGGGTTGTAATGTACAATTTGCTGTGAGTCCAGATGAAAAAGAAGACATCATCGCCATTGAAATCAATCCAAGGGTTTCGCGTTCATCCGCTTTAGCGTCAAAAGCAACGGGTTACCCTATTGCAAAAATAGCCGCCAAGTTGGCTTTGGGTTATACCTTAGACGAGTTGGAAAATCAGATAACCAAAACTACATCGGCATTATTTGAGCCTAGCTTAGATTATGTTATTGTAAAAATACCGCGCTGGAATTTTGATAAGTTTGAAGGCTCTAACCGCTTGTTAGGACCACAAATGAAATCGGTAGGTGAGGTAATGGGTATCGGGCGATCTTTTCAAGAGGCGCTGCATAAAGCAACCCAGTCGTTAGAGATCAAGCGCAACGGTTTGGGGGCAGATGGTAAAGGCTATAACGATTACGAAACCATAGTACAAAAATTGGCGAACCCAAGCTGGGATCGCGTGTTTGTTATTTATGATGCGATACAATTGGGTATTCCGCTGAGTAGAATTCACGAAATCACCAAAATAGATATGTGGTTCTTAAAGCAGTATGAAGAGCTGTATCATCTAGAAAAAGAAATTGCTAGTAATTATACTATAGAGAACATCGACAAAGAAATTTTGCTCGAGGCTAAGCAAAAAGGCTATGGAGACCGGCAAATTGCCCATATGCTAAATTGCTTAGAAAGCGAAGTTTATAAAAAACGAGAAGAGCTAAATATCAAACGCGTATACAAACTGGTTGATACTTGTGCGGCTGAGTTTGTTGCCAAAACACCTTATTACTACTCTACTTTTGAGGATGTAGTCGAAACGGCAGATGGTAAACAATACAGCCACAACGAAAGTGAGGTGAGCGATAAGAAAAAAATTATAGTGCTTGGTTCGGGGCCTAACCGAATAGGTCAAGGTATCGAGTTTGATTACTGCTGTGTACACGGGGTGATGGCTGCAGCCGAATGCGGTTACGAGACCATTATGATTAATTGTAACCCCGAGACGGTTTCGACCGATTTTGATACGGCCGATAAGTTGTATTTTGAGCCCGTATTCTGGGAGCATATTTATGATATTATTCGTCACGAGAAACCCGAAGGGGTAATCGTACAGTTGGGCGGACAAACCGCTTTAAAACTGGCCGAGAAACTGAACCGATACGGTATTAAAATTATGGGAACCAGTTATGAAGCCCTAGATTTGGCCGAAGATCGAGGTAGTTTCTCTAAATTATTACAAGAGAACAACATTCCTTATCCTGAGTTTGGTACTGCCGAAACAGCCGATGAGGCTTTGGCTTTAGCCGATGAGTTGAACTTTCCTATCTTAGTGCGTCCTTCGTATGTACTGGGAGGTCAAGGAATGAAGATTGTCATTAACAAACAACAATTAGAGCAGCACGTAGTGGATTTATTGCGTAGCATACCTAATAATAAACTTTTATTAGATCATTATTTAGATGGTGCAATTGAAGCTGAAGCGGATGCTATTTGTGATGGCGAAAATGTGTATATTATAGGAATTATGGAGCATATTGAGCCTTGTGGTATTCACAGTGGAGATTCAAATGCACTGCTACCTCCTTTTAACTTAGGTGATTTGGTTATTCAAAAGATAAAAGACCACACCAAGAAAATTGCTCTAGCGCTTAAAACGGTTGGTTTAATCAATGTTCAATTTGCTATAAAAGACGATGAGGTATATATTATTGAAGCCAATCCGCGTGCTTCGAGAACCGTACCATTTATCGCAAAAGCCTACGGCGAACCTTATGTGAATTATGCTGCAAAAGTAATGTTGGGAGAAAAGAAAGTCACCGATTTTGATTTCAACCCTCAACTTGAAGGTTATGCCATCAAGCAGCCGGTGTTCTCTTTTAACAAATTTCCAAATGTAAACAAACAACTAGGGCCAGAAATGAAGAGTACTGGAGAGAGTATTTTGTTTATCGATAGCTTACGCGATGATGCTTTTTATGATTTATATGCGCGTAGAAAAATGTACCTAACCAGCTAGGAGAAAGCCTAATGCTGATAAAATAAAAATCCCTTGCCTTAATACCGCAAGGGATTTTTTTATTGCTGATGCTAAAGGCGAGTCTTCCATAAACTTTAGCTTAATTGCTATAGTCTCCAAAAAGTAGTAAATGTTAATTAAGCTTGATGTAGCCTTGCTCGGTGGGGTTTCAGTGCGTCGCGTAAACGAATCATTAACGACTCAGGACAAACCAAATAAGCCTCCCAATGCATAGGGTTGATTTGTACTTGTTTAAAAACACTTAGCCCTAAATTTTCTCGTTGGTTGTATTCTTTTAGATGAACCAGGTGGTGCTGTGCAGTTTTTTCGGCATCAGGACCGCGGAAGTCCCAAATTAGTTCTAAGTTTCTCATGCTTCTTCTACTAAACTGGTGCCGTTTTCGGCAAAATTTTTAAAAGCCTCCATGTATTTATAGCTTTGCTTTTTAAAAGCTTTGGGCATCAAAAATCCCATGACTTTCAATGCTAAACTCGAGAAAATAAATTCGTTATCGGCTATCCAAGTAGTGGTGCCATCGGCATTGTCGACGAATGTATTGTGTTGAATGTTTTTTACCCCTCGAGTGGTGTATTCAGCTGTCATGGATTCGGGAAGCTTAATACTGATGATTTCTTCGACCATTTCAATTTCACGATTATTCATTTTGTAGCGCAGTTTCATTTTACTGCCTGCTTCGCCTTGAACAGCAGTAATCGGACTAGCTTTTAGCAATCCTTCCTGCCAGTGCTTTAAATTTTCTATCGAATCCATTTTTTCGATAAAAACGTGGCGAGGAACCGCTACCTTTATTTCAATTTTGTATTTCATAATCGATGGGCTAAAAATATTTTGGTAGCTAAGATATCAATTTTCTATTTTATGCGTTTTATTTATGCTTGTTTAACGCTATAGAATTGTTATTTTTGGGCGAATTAATAAAGAAATCATGAAAAAAATCGTTTTACTTTGTTTTTTAAGCTTTGCTAGTGTAGTGTGGGCTCAAGACCAAGAACAAGTTTTACTTCAAATTAACGATGAGCCGGTAATGGCCGAAGAGTTTAAACGAGTGTTCTCTAAAAACCTTGATTTGTTAGATCCAGAAGATAGGGATGCGCAATCGTACTTAGATTTATTTATTGATTATAAGTTAAAATTAAACGAAGCCTATGCACTGCAATTAGATACTTTACAGAGTCATCGCGCAGAGTATGATATTTACCGCATGCAATTGGCCGATAAATTTATGCGTAATACCACCGCTACAGATGAGTTGGTTAAAGAAGCGTACAAACGCAAGCAGCACGTGCTTGAAGCATCCCATATTTTATTGCAATGGCCAAAAGATGCCACAGCAAAAGACTCACTGGTAGTTTACCAGCGTGCTGTGGCTATAAAGAAAGAAATAGACGAGGGGATGAGTTTTCAAGCGGCTGCTTTGAAATATTCAGATGATCCTAGTGTAAGCGAGAACCAAGGTCAGCTGGGTTGGTTCGGACCCTTTAAAATGATTTACCCCTTTGAAACGGCGGCCTATGCTACGCCTGTAGGGGAAGTATCTGATCCGGTAAAAACTCGATTTGGTTATCACCTCATACATGTAACGGGAAAACGCGAGGCTGGCGGGCGTGTAAAAGTGGCCCACATTATGCTTACCGATAAAGAAGGAGAGCAAGATGCAGAACAAAAGATTAAAGCCATTGCCGAGCGTATAAAACAAGGAGCAAGTTTTGCCGATATGGCCAAGCAATACAGCGAAGATACCAATACCGCTGCAAATGGTGGGGAGTTGAAAGCCTTTGAAAAAGCTAGTTTGATGAGTGCTAAGTTTGAAGAGGCTGCCTTTGCTTTGAGCGAAGAAAACCCTATTTCTGAGCCGGTAAAAACCGAATTTGGTTGGCACTTGATTAAGCTCATTTTTAAGCAAGATTTACTTCCATTTAGCGATATGAAAGATCAATTGGCGAGACAAGTGCAACAAGATGTGCGTGCGCAAATGATAGATGCCGATATTATTAAAAAAATTGATTCGACTATTGAGGTAGAAGAAAACCCTGAGGCCTTAGCTTTCTTTACGGATTTTATTGATGAAGATTTTTTTACTATTAAAGATAAATCCGCCTTAAGCGAAAAACTACCCGAAGATTTTGTGGTTAAATTTCCTAAAGAAACCAAAACCTACGCGAATTTCTTTAGCTACTTAGTGATTAATCAAGTGAAAACGCCGCGAAATGAATTTGTTAAAAACCAATGGGTAAAACAATTGCTTAAAAACTACATTAAGCTTGAAAAGAAACGCTACTATAAAGAATATTTAGATGAGTATAATGCAGAGTATGCCGGTATTATAGAAGAGTACAAAAACGGTTTGCTTTTGTTTGATTTGATGCAGCAGAAAGTATGGGAGGCAAGCAATAAGGATTCGCTTGGTTTACAACAGTTTTATGAACAACATGCAAAAGATTTTAAAAAACCAGCGCAATTTAAAGCAACTATAGCCTCTGGGCCAGATAAGAAAACACTTAGAAAATTACGTAAAGCCTGGTCGAAAAATCCAGAAGATGCATCGGCTTTAAGACAGCGTTATAGAGCACAAAATCTGTTATTTGATCAAGGGCGCTATTCGCTTAAGGATAAGCAAATACCATCTAAGTTGAAAGCAAAACCAGGTAGTAGTAAGATTTACAAACACAACGGACAGTATGTTTGGTTATGGGTAGAAGAGTTGAAGCCAGCCGGTATACCGCCTTTGGCCGAAATTAGAGGGGAAGTAGCCAATGCTTACCAAAACCAATTGGAAGAAAACTGGATTGCCCAGTTGCGCGCCGAAAATAATATAACCATAAATGAGTCGGTTTTTGAAAAATTACAAGAAGAACTTAAATAAAATCCGCTTAAGCCTGCTTAGCTTACTGGCACTTCTACTGGTGCAGTGTGATCTTTTGGTTCCCGCAGAATCAAAAACTCCGCTGGCCAAGGTATATGACAACTACTTGTATGAAGAGCAAGTATTAGATTTAATGCCTAAGCAATTAACTGGTGAAGATAGTGTAATTTTTTTGCGCAATTATGTAAAAGATTGGGCCACTGAGCAATTGTTGCTGCACCGTGCGAAGATAAATCTATCTCAAGAAAAACAACAAGAGTTTAACCGATTGGTAGAGCAGTATAAAATAAACCTATACAGTGAAGCTTATAAGAGTATGCTTATAGGGCAACGTATAGACACTACGGTGAGCCAAACAGCCATTCGTGATTATTACCAAGAGAATAAGGAAAACTTTAAACTCAATCAGAATTTAGTGCGCTTGCGTTATATTCAAATTCCGTTGGATTTTAAGAACACCAAAGAATTGAAAAAGAATTTTGACCGGTTTAATCTTGATGATCAAATCGATATTCAAGATCAGGCCATCACTTATTTAAAATTTAGATTTAATGATTCTACTTGGTATAACTTAGCAGATGTGATAAAAGATGTACCTTTGCTCGACGAGCAAAAAATAAAAGAAAATCAAGCCAAGCTTTTGCAACTTGAAGATTCGAGCAGCGTCTTTTTAGTGAAAATTAAAGACTTTAAAGCCCGGAATGAATTGGCTCCGGTAGAATATGTGGAGCCGACGATTAAACAAATTTTAATCAACAGACGCAAGTTGAAACTGGCCGATGAATTAGAAAAAGAAATTATAGATAATGCAATTAAAAATAGAAAATTTGAAGAGTTTTATTAGCAGCATGGTGTTTTGTCTAGGTCTTCTGGCAACTGCCTGGGGGCAAACCACACCACAAGACAGTACTTTGGTAATCACCGGCGAGGAAGAGCAATTATTACTCGCTCAACAAGCCGATTCGGTGAAAACCTTTCAGCGCTTTAAAGCGGATGGAATTGCTGCCGTAGTGGGAGATTACTTGATTTTAGAAAGTGATATTTTAAAGATGAAGGCCGATGCCAAAACCCAAGGTATGGATATGAGCCAGATTAACGACTGCCAATTGGTAGGACGATTAATGGAGAATAAGCTCTATGCGCATCACGCTCAGCTAGACAGTACCATCGTGGTAAGCGCCGATGAAATTAACGCGATGATCGATCAGCAGTTAGATCGTATGATGGCTCAAGTGGGCGATATTGAGAAAGTATTGGCTTTTTATCGCAAAGATACCGAAGCTGATTTACGCGAGGAACTTTTTAAAATCAATAAAGAACGTACTTTAAGTAGCCGTATGCAAGATAAAATTGTTGGCGAGATGGAAGTAACCCCCGAAGAAGTACGTAGCTTTTTTAACTCTATTCCTGAAGACGAACGCCCTTTGTTTGGCGATGAGGTAGAAATTGCACATTTGGTAATTAAACCCGAAGTACCCCAAAGCGAAAAGCAAAAGGTAATTGACCGTTTAAATGAAATGCGAACCGACATTGTAGAAAACGGAGCTAGTTTTTCAACCAAGGCCGTATTGTATTCTCAAGACGGAACCAGTATGCGTGGAGGGCAAATGAGTATTACCCGTAATGATCCTTTAGATAAAGACTTTAAGCAAGTGGCTTTTAGTTTGCAAGAAGGCGAGGTAAGTAAGCCGTTTAAAACCGAGTTTGGCTACCATATTGTACAGTTAGATAAGATAAGAGGGAAGGTGCTGGATATTCGACATATTATCTTAATACCTCAGGTAACCGAAGAAACCGTGCAAGCGGCACGCAAGAAAATCGATAGTATTCGTTCGCGAATTGTAAATAATGAAATTACTTTTGACGAGGCGGCACGTTTATATTCTGAAGAAAAGGAAACCAAGGGAGATGGAGGTAAATTAATCAATCCAAAATCGGGGGATACCCGTTTTGAATTGACCGATATCGATCCGCTTATTTACGATCAGGTAAACAATTTGGAAGAGGGGGAAGTTTCTTCCGTTTTAATGGATCAAACAAGAACCGGAACTAAATTCTTTAAATTAGTAACGGTTAATAAAAAACATGAGGAGCACTTGGCAAATTATGCCCAAGACTACACCAAAATTAAAGAGCTTGCTTTACGCGAAAAACAATTGAAATCGATTGAAAAATGGCAGCGTGAAAAGATTATGGATACCTATATCAAAATTAGCGATGACTACAAGCAATGCGATTTTAAAAGTAACTGGTTAAAGCAATAAAATATGACAGAAGTTCAAAAACTAAAACAGTTTGTAGCTAAATACCAAGAATTAAAAAGCGAAATCGCCAAGGTAATCGTAGGTCAAGAGAAAGTTGTTGATCAGATATTATGGTCGGTTTTTTCTGGAGGTCACGCTTTGTTAATCGGTGTACCTGGATTGGCAAAAACCCTAATGGTACAAACCATTTCGCAAGCTTTGGGGCTTGATTTTAAACGGGTACAGTTTACACCCGATTTAATGCCGAGTGATATTATAGGTGCAGAGTTATTAGATGAAAAACGTCAATTTAAATTTATCAAAGGGCCGGTATTTGCCAATATTGTTTTGGCAGATGAGATCAATCGTACCCCACCTAAAACCCAAGCTGCTTTACTTGAAGCTATGCAAGAAAAGCATGTTACTGTGGCCGGTAAAAGTTATGCCTTACCCTTACCTTATTTTGTTTTGGCTACCCAAAACCCTATAGAACAAGAGGGAACATATCCTTTACCAGAAGCTCAGTTAGACCGGTTTATGTTTTCTATATTGTTAGAATATCCCAGCTATGAGGAAGAAGTAAACGTGGTAAAGAATACGACTAATATCCGTAAAGAAAATATTAAAGCCCTATTTACTGCCGATGAAATCGCTTCGTTACAAAATCTTATAAGGCAGATGCCAGTTGCCGACAATGTGATAGAGTATGCGGTAAAACTGGTAGGTAAAACCCGACCCGCGGGAGAATTTGCACCCGATTTAGTGAAGGAGTATGTAGACTGGGGTGCTGGTCCTCGTGCCTCACAAAATTTAATTTTAGCTGCTAAAACCCATGCCGCAAGTAAAAGCAAGTTTTCGCCCGATATAGCCGACGTTAAAGCGGTTGCCACCGGAATATTGCGGCATAGAATCATTAAAAATTACAAAGCCGAAGCAGAAGGATTTACCGAAGAGCGTATTATTGCTGAAATACTGTAAGTACCACAAATTGATTTTATGTTAAGTTTTTATCCTTATTTTTAATAGAATCGTAAGATTGTCGATTAAAATTTTCATACTGCTAAATTTTAAGTAAAAAACCTTATTTAGACTCGTTTTAAGTAAGGTTTTCTTGATTTTGTTGCTTATTTTTCTGATAAAAGCTAAAAAGCCTAGTTATTTTTTAATTTGATAGGAATTGCTTAATTTCGCAGCACTTTAAAACAATTAAACCTATGGCATACGATATTGATATGATTAAAAAGGTTTACAACCAAATCGCAGAGCGTGTAGACAAAGCGCGTGAGATTGTGGGTAAACCCTTAACGCTTTCAGAAAAAATACTTTACGCCCATCTTTGGGATGGAGAACCTACAACGGCTTATAAGCGAGCAACCGATTATGTAAACTTTGCACCAGACCGTATTGCTTGTCAAGATGCAACGGCACAAATGGCTTTATTGCAGTTTATGCAAGCTGGTAAAAAGAAGGTGGAGGTGCCTACTACGGTGCACTGTGATCACTTAATTCAAGCTAAACAGGGAGCAGCAAAAGATTTAAAACGTGCCAATGAAACCAGTAATGAGGTTTTTGATTTCTTAGAGTCGGTTTCAAACAAATACGGCATAGGTTTCTGGAAACCAGGAGCTGGTATTATACACCAAGTGGTATTAGAGAACTATGCTTTTCCTGGTGGAATGATGATTGGTACCGATTCACATACGGTAAATGCTGGTGGACTAGGAATGGTAGCTATTGGTGTTGGAGGTGCAGATGCTGTTGATGTAATGGCGGGAATGCCTTGGGAGTTGAAATTCCCTAAATTAATCGGGGTAAAGTTAACCGGTGAATTAAACGGATGGACGGCCTCTAAAGATGTAATTTTAAAAGTAGCAGGTATCTTAACCGTAAAAGGAGGTACTGGTGCGATTATAGAATATTTTGGGCCAGGAGCTAAGGCTATGTCTTGTACAGGAAAAGGAACCATTTGTAATATGGGAGCCGAAGTAGGAGCAACTACTTCAACCTTTGGTTACGATGACTCTATGGAGCGTTTCTTGCGCGCAACTAATCGTGATGACGTGGCCGATGCTGCGAACGAAGTGCGTGAGTACTTGACGGGAGATGACGAAGTTTACGCGAACCCAGAGCAGTATTTTGATGAAGTTATCGAAATTGACTTGTCAACGCTTAAGCCGCATTTAAACGGACCATTTACTCCAGATTTAGCTACTCCTATTTCAGAAATGAGCGAGAAGGCGCAAAAGAATGGTTGGCCTATTCAAGTAGATTGGGGACTTATTGGTTCTTGTACCAACTCTTCTTATGAAGATCTTACTCGTGCCGCCTCGATTGCTAAACAAGCAGTAGATAAAAACATAAAAGCAAAATCAGATTTCGGAATCAACCCAGGATCAGAGCAAATTCGTTATACGGCTGAGCGCGATGGATTGCTTCAAATTTTTGAAGATTTAGATGCAACCATCTTTACCAATGCTTGCGGACCTTGTATTGGGCAATGGGATAGAAGCGACCGTAAGGGCGAAGAGAAAAATACTATTGTGCACTCGTTTAACCGAAACTTCTCAAAACGTGCCGATGGAAACCCAAATACCCACGCATTTGTAGGTTCGCCAGAAATGGTAGCCGCAATTGCAATTTCGGGAAGATTAGATTTTGATCCTACACGCGATAAACTAATCAATGAAGATGGGGAAGAGGTAATGCTAGAAGAACCAAAAGGATTAGAACTTCCTCCTAAAGGATTTGATGTTGAAGATCCGGGTTATGTAGCACCTCGTAAAGATGGTAGCTCGGTAGAAGTTAAAGTAGCGCCAACATCTGAGCGTCTACAATTGTTAACACCATTTGAGCCTTGGGACGGTAAAAATATCATCGGTGCTAAATTGTTAATTAAAGCACATGGTAAATGTACTACCGACCATATTTCAATGGCCGGACCTTGGTTGCGTTTTAGAGGGCATCTTGATAACATCTCAAACAACTGTTTGATTGGTGCGGTTAATGCCTTTAACATGAAGACCAACTTTGTTAAAAATCAATTGACTGGCGAGTACGGAGGTGTTCCCGATACTCAGCGTGAATACAAAGCTGCAGGTATTCCTACCGTTGTAGTAGGAGACCACAACTACGGTGAGGGTTCTTCACGAGAGCACGCTGCTATGGAGCCTAGACACCTTGGGGTATATGTAGTATTGGTAAAATCTTTTGCCCGTATTCACGAAACCAACTTGAAAAAACAAGGTATGTTGGGAATCACTTTTGCGAATGAATCCGATTATGATTTAATTCAGGAAGATGATACTTTTAACTTTACGGATTTAGAATCGTTTGCACCGGGCAAGCCGTTAACCATTGAAGTGGTACACGCCGATGGTTCTAAAGATGTGATAAAAGCAAATCATACTTACAACGAGAATCAAATCGAATGGTATAAAGAAGGTTCTGCGCTTAACTTGATTAAGAAGATGAATGCTTAAGCCAGAAATTCTATTTAAATATCTAAGAAAGCCTCTGATTTCAGGGGCTTTTTTGTTAGTTTTAAGGTATATAATCGACTAAACCTAAAAATGAAGTTTCTTAAAAAACACTGGAGTAGTATTTTATTTGGGTTGTTCTTGATTTTACTAATCATTCCGCAAACTCGAATGCCTATTATGGTTACGGTAAACCGAATTATTTCTTTTAGTCCGAGTATGAAAGATGCCGCTGACCAAAAGCGCTTAGAATCTTTTTCTTGGACCTTGCGCGATGCAAATGGACAAATGCATAACTTGAAAGAGGTTGAAGGAGAGGTTATCGTTTTAAACTACTGGGCAACTTGGTGTCCGCCTTGCGTAGCCGAAATGCCCGATTTTGAAAACTTGTACACTGCTTATAAAGATCGTGTACGTTTTTATTTTATTACCCAAGATGATGCGAGTAAGGTTAAAGCTTTTGTGGATAAACACAATTATAGCATGCCTGTATATTATCCGCAAAGTCAGCCTCCTACTAATTTACAAAGCAATGCTTTACCAACAACTTTTTTTATTGATAAATCAGGGAAGATCGTGCTAGAAAAAACAGGAGCGGCAAGTTGGAACAGCGATAAAACAAGAAATATTTTAGATCAATTATTATCCGATTGATCAAAAGCGGGTTTGAAAAAAAGCTTTGATGAATGCCCAGCTAAAAAGACTTCGCATAATTTTAAACTCTTCTTTAAATCGACTTTCTTCATCTAAAAATCGAAACATAGTGGGTACAGAATTTTTTGTGTAAAATTGAGTAAATAACCAAGGACCTAAATGGTTGTTATCATGTAAAACTTTTAGAAATATAGTATCGTAGAAATTGTATTTTTTGCTGTAAAGACCATAAGAAGGAAATCTATCTTTCTGGATGTTTTTGATTATATGTTTGACTTTTTTTTCGGTATTTTTAAAAGAATAACCACTAGAGGGTTTCACCCAACCCCCTCCGGTGCCGATTTTTGTGATGCGGCTCGTGTGGTGTTTATGAAAAGGGTAATTACTCATCGGAATATTGCCCGTTTCGGTTTCTAAAATTTCAAAATCTGTTGTGTTTAGATAATTCTTGAGGTAGTCTTTGTTGTATTGATCATAAACACTTTCTTTTACCGTAAACGGACTAAAAAAGGTAAATTCGATTAAAGCTTCATTTGGACTATAAGGCAAAACATACATAAAGCTGGTACTGTTGGGATAAGATAAGCGATAGTCCATCATTGTAAAGGCTTGGGTGTTAAAAACGGGATTTTTTGTTTTAACTCTTATTCCTTTAAAATGCTGCTGAATTTTAAGGTAGCGGTTTTGGTTATAGAAAGCCGCTGGAATTCTACTGTCAAAAACATGGCTGCAATGGTAACTACACAAAGCGGTGGTGACAATTGCTTTCTTTCTGTTTTCTTGAATTCCAACAACCTCTTCCTCTATAAAAATTACATGAGGGTAGGCCTTTAACTTCTCAAATGAGTAATTATAAAAATCTGCGGCGTTAAGGCTTTTATAGGTATACGGAGTCAGTTTAAGCTTTAGCTTTGTGTTTGGTGCTTTAAAAAAAGCATATGAATAAGAAGAAGATAGAATGCTATCCCATTTCCCTACACCAGCCTCCCAGAATGACCAGGTTTTATCGTTTTCACGGGGCCTACGCTTATCGATTAAAGCTATTTTCTTATTTGTTGCTTGGGTTTCTTCAGCCAAAGCTAAGGCAAGTTGTAGTCCTGCACATCCTGCACCAACAATTACATAATGAAAGCCAGTATTGAGCATAAGCCGTTGATGCCTTGAGGTAGTTTATTTTTTAAAATATTTGAAAGGTACGATTAGCATTCCAAAGTTTTCACTTTTTTCTTTACCTAAATGCTTGTGATGAATTTTGTGTGCACGTCTTATGCCTCTAGCGTACCAGTTATTAGCATTTCGAAACATTTTAAAACGTTGATGAATAAAAATATCGTGTACCGTAAAATAGGCTAGACCATAGGCAAAAATACCTAAACCGATGGGCAGTGCAAACCATATGTCCTCATATCGCCACAAAAGGAAACAACCTATACTAACCAAAGCATAAAAAATAAAGAATAAATCGTTGCGTTCCCACCAGTGGCTGTGATCTTTTTGATGGTGATCTTTATGAAGACTCCATAAAAAGCCGTGCATAATATATTTATGTGTAAACCAAGCCATAAACTCCATAAAGAAAAAAGTAGCCAGAAATACTAATATCCAATAAAATACTTGCATAGTTAAATTAATTTTAATCGGTAAGACACATAACATTGCGCCATTAAGCCAAATTTTTGATAATTAGAAACACGAATTCGTTTTTCCTTGATTTGCAAAGATGGTGTATTTTTTAATTTACTTAATAGTTTCGAGTAATAAATATAAGCGGTATATACGCCCAATTTAGCTTCGACGGGAAGCTTAACAATTCCGCGTAAGCCGCTGGCAAAATCGGTTTCTATTTCTTGAATTATTTTTTGTTTACTCGTTTCGTCTAACTCGTTAAGATTAGTTTCTGGAAAGTAAGTACGGTTGAGGTCTTCGTGATCGGCTTTTAGATCTCTTAAAAAGTTTACCTTTTGAAAAGCTGAGCCCAAACGCATCGCATCATCTTTGAGTTGATTGTATTTTTTTTCGTCGCCTTTTACAAAAACTTTTAAGCACATTAAACCCACCACATCTGCGCTGCCGTAAATGTAATCTAGGTACTCTTGATGTGTATGGTATTGTTTTTTGGTGAGATCCATTTTCATACTTCGCATAAAAGCTTGGTACAGCTCGGGCTGAATATTATAGCGATATACCGTTTCTTGAAAAGCATTAAGTATAGGATTTAAACTGATTTTATGCTCAAGTGCATCTTGCAAATCTTTTTCAAAACGATCAAATAAATACGCCTTATCATAGTCGTGAAAAGAATCTACGATTTCATCAGCAAAGCGCACAAATCCGTAAATATTATAAATATCTTGGCGAATACTTGGTGCCAGTAATTTCGTGGCCATAGAAAATGAGGTGCTATAGCTTTCGGTTACCGCTTTACTGCATTTATGTGAAACCAGATCGAATAATGCTTTCATGTTAATTTTTTTTATCGATAAGTTCTGCGCTTAATTTACCTGATATTAAGGAGGGCGGCACCCCTGGGCCTGGAACGGTTAGTTGCCCTGTAAAATAAAGTCCGTTTACCTTACCGCTTTTGAGTTTTGGCCTTAAAAATGCTGTTTGCAGCAAAGTATTGGCTAACCCGTAAGCGTTGCCTTTATATGAATTGTAATCGTTTACAAAATCATTCACGCAATAACTTGTTTTAAATATAGTATTTTTTTTAACTTTTTGTTGAGTTATTTTTTCAAATCTACTTAAAATCTTATCAAAATAAGATTCACGTAGTTGTTCATTGTCCTCAATTCCCGGTGCCAGGGGGATTAAGAAAATACCTGCTTCTTGGCCTTCGGGTGCAGCCATCTTATCGGTTTTAGATGGGAAACTAGCATAAAACAGTGGTTCTTCTGGCCAACTAGGCTTATCGTAGATACTGTAAGCGTGCGCTTTAAAATCTACGTCGAAAAATAAGGTATGATGATCTACATTCTTTAATTTTTTATCAAAACCTACATAAAAGAGTAGGGAGGAGGGTGCAAATGTTTTTTTAGACCAGTACTTTTCACTGTATTGACGATAGTTTGTATCGAGAAGGCTTTCGGTGTGGTGATAATCGGCACCACTTAGAACGATATCGGAAGGAATAAATGCTTCGTTACAAACTAAACCTTTCACTTGGTTTTGTTCATCGACCTCTATTTTACTAATATTCGAATCGGTATGAATGCTAACACCCAAATCTTGAGCTAATTGTGCGATTCCTCTTATTACTTCAAACATTCCACCTTTGGGGTGCCAAGTACCTAGACCTAAATCGGCATAATTCATAAAGTTGTAAAAAGCGGGTGTGTCGCTTGGCTTGGCGCCTAGGAATAAAACTGGGAATTCAAGGGCCTGAATCAACTGCGGATTTTTAAAACGCTTGCGCACCTGTTTAGAAATGGTGCTAAAAAACTGCCCGATTTTTAGGCTTGTCTCTGGAGTGATTAACTCTAAAGGAGATACTCCTGGTCTATATACTAAATCTTTAATAGCAATATTATAATTATCTTGGGCTGACTCAATAAATTTAGCCAGACTTTTAGCACTTCCTGGTTCTATACGTTCAAATTCTGCATAGATTTTATCAAGTGTATCTCCTATTGTAATTCGCTCATTTTGGCTGAAATAAATACTGTAGGCGGGACTTAGTTTAATCAACTCATAATAATCACTAGGTTGTTTACCAAAATCAGCAAAAAAACGTTCAAATACATCAGGCATCCAGTACCATGTTGGTCCCATGTCGAAAGTAAAACCGTCTTTTCTGTATTGACGAGCGCGGCCACCAATGCTTTTATTTTTTTCATAAACCTGCACTTTGTGTCCTGCTTTAGCTAAATAACAAGCGGCGGACAAACCGGCAAATCCTGATCCTATTATAGATATATTTTTTTTCATTAAATGGAGCGTATAAATGTAGTTGGATTTTCGTAAATGTTTATTTGTGGCGGTAAATCTTCTATATTTAACGCTTTTGTTTTTAAGCCCAGTAATGCTAACTGGAAACGATTGGAATCTCCATTAGCTAGTATCTTATCATAAAACTCTTTAAGGTAAGTTTCTGGACTTTCAGGTTTTATGGTAAAAACACTCACAAAATAAACCAATTTGTCTTGGCTCGCAAAACTGGTTAAGTCTTCTAAAGGAATAGAGTGACCTAAATATACTACTTTATAACCTAAGCTAAGCAAGGAATACTGTAGATAGAGCAGGCCAATATCGTGTATTTCATTATTGGGCAAAAATAAGATAAATATTTTTTCCTTATTAAACGCGGGCTCGATTTGTAGTTTTTCGATATTGCTGAATAGTTTTTGCCTGATAAGATGCGATATAAAATGTTCATGCGCTGGTTTTACCGTATTGGTCTGCCATAAATCACCTATTTGCTTTAACATAGGGATGAATACCTCTTCATAAATTTCTTGAAAAGTCATTTTTTCAAGCAGCGCATTGTAAGTATTTAGAAAAAGGCTGTGGTCAAAATTATACATGGATACAAAAAAAGCTTTTATAGCTCTATTCTCTGCATTATTAGCTGTTCTAATTTCGTGAGTGAGTTTATCTATTTCATCATTTTTAAGTTTTGAAATTCGAGATATTTTATATCCGTTTTCATTTAAGAATGCAATATTCAACAAGCGCTGTAAGGCCTTTGTGTCGTAAACCCTTATATTGGTATCGGTTCGTTCGGGTTTTAAGATGTGGTATCTTTTTTCCCAAATCCGGATGGTGTGCGCCTTAACTCCGCTAAGGGCTTCTAAATCCTTGATGTTGAATTCGTTTTTTACATATTCCATAACTCTTGTATCTTACTGTCAAAGCTAAACAAACTTAGTTTATTTTTGTTTAAATAAAAAGTTAAATCATTAAACAAAATTTTTAATAATACTTTGTTTCTCTTTTTTCTGCTATTAAGCGATTGAAAAACAGCCTAGTGTTAAGCTATTGGATTAGCGAAAGCTTACACCAATAGTATATTGGGTACTGGTTAAATTATATTATTTATTTTAAGTCTAAATAAAATTAATTAATTAGTTTTGCATCGCAAAAACAGAAAACTTATAGATTTGCGGTTTTTTATTGTGTTTTTTTTATTGCCTATCAGTGTGTTTGCTCAGCAAAGGATTACGGGTAGTGTGCAAGATGCGGAAAGCTTAGAGAGGTTACCTTATGTAAGCGTTATCAATTTAACCACCAATACTTGGGTATTAACCGATGAGGAAGGTAATTTTAGTATTGGGGTAGGTGAATTAAAGCGGGTAGAATTGCAATTCCAATTATTAGGAAAAAAGACAATTACCCGTTGGTTTGATACAAAAAATAGCCTAGATGATATTAAAATTTCTTTAGCAGATGAAAATTTGCGCTTAGAAGAGGTTGTGGTTAAAGCTACCAAAGGTCATACTTTTTCTGAGGTTCTTTTTGAAGAGGAAGCCATAAATCAAGTGCAAGCTTTCTCGCTTAATGAAGTTTTAGAACAGCTACCAGGACAGCAAATCAGCAATTTTAGTTTAAACGAATTTAAACCCATTGCCTTTAGAACGGTGCGTCCCAATACAGTTTCAGATGACGGTTTTGGTAATAAATCTTTTGGAACTGCTGTGGTGGTTGATGATATACCTTTGAGCAATAATGAGAATATGCAGAGTTACACGGCTAATATGGCTTCTCCTTTTGCGGCCAACTATCTAGGCTTTGGCGATAACCGTGCAGGAACCGGATTTAATGGCACCTTTTCCAATGCTAATTTTGGAGTAGATCTTAGGCAAATAGCTACACAGAACATAGAAAAAATTGAAGTGGTACAAGGGATCCCTTCGGTTAAATATGGCGATCTTACTTCGGGTTTAATTAAAATTGATCAAAAAGCTGGGCGTTCGCCTTATTTGGCCTACGCTTCTTTGCGAGAAGGTACTACAGAGTATGGGGTAAATAAGGGTTTGACGCTTCCTAGCGGATTAGGCTTCTTAAACGTTTCGACTAGCTTCCTAGATGCACAAGCAAATCCGCGTGAAGCCTATACCAATTATAGAAGAGTGAATAGCCAATTGATGTGGAGTTGGGCCAATAAAGAGAAAAACATCAAAAATTCGCTTAGCTTGCAATACGGATTTCATTTAGATGATGTAAACTATGACAAAGAGGAGCGCAGTGAAAAGAAAGTAAAGAACGAGCAAAAAGATTGGCGCTTAACCAATAGGTTTAGCTACCATTTTAAGCCTAAGGCTTTCCTAGACTATTTTGATTTTAATGTTAATTTCAATTTTTCTTCGCAGTATAGTTTTGAAAGTAAAGCAGTAAATAACGGGGGTAAATTAGTTGGTTTTGGAACGCGTGAGGGGGTTTATGAAGGTGTTTATACCGCACCGCGTTATACTTCTGTTAAAGCAGTAGAAGGTAAGCCCCTATCGCTTTATGCTGCCGGTTTGGTTTATAAGTCTATTAGCAATTTAAACAGTACTCATAACCTATCGGCTGGTTTTAATTACCGATTAAGTGATAATTTGGGGGCAGGTCGTTTGGGTTCGCCAAAAACCAGTATCAGTCAGTTTACCAATCAAACCGGTTCTGGTTCTTCAGCTTTTAGACCTTATAATTATGCCGATCAAGTTCAAGCTGAATCACAAATCTCTCTTTTCTTAGAAGATGATTTCACCCGTTTTTATAAGAATAAAACCCTGCGTATCACGGCAGGATTGAGAGCCGATTTACAAAATGAATATTTAAGTCTATCTCCGCGGGTAAATTCGGCTTTGATTTTTAACAAAATAAAATTAAGAGCTGGCTTAGGACTTACGGCCAAAGCTCCTTCGCTGAATCAAATTTATACCGGTTACAGGTATTATGATGTGGTCTTGGCCGATTTTAGGTATCCTGGTGTGTATAATATTGGCGCCATTCAAACTTTTGTAGAACGGGAAGATAACCCCAATGTAAAACCCTCGCGTAGTTTAAGAACAGAGTTAGGAGCCGATTATAAGTTTGGGTTTGCTACGCTAAATATTACCGCTTTTTACAACAAACTTTTTCAAGGAATATCCAGTCAGTCGTACGCCGTTCGTCGTGATTTAGCCGAAGTAGCTATTGATGATAGCGACTTGCAAAACCCAGAATTGCAAATTACTGGTTATCGGCCCTATTACTATACTGAGTCACAAATTGCTAATGTTTTTGAGTCGGAAGACTATGGGGTAGAAACATTTCTTAATTTTCCGTCTTTGGTGTTTAAGCAGTTAAGCTTTGGTTTGCAAGCCAGTTATGTGCGCACACAAGACTTTCCTGGAAATGACCGATTTGTAAAATCTTCAGATGCATCTACGCCGATTCAATTTGGGTTATATAAACGTGGAATTGTAAACCGAGAGAAACTTAATTTAGGAGGAAACCTTAGTTATCATATTCCACAAATAGGTTTGCTAATCAACGTTCGGTCAGAGCATATCATAATCGATAACTATCAGCGAGGAGCGTCGCTCTACCCGTATGCCTATATTGATAGTCAGTTAAATAAAGTAAGTATTGCACCAAGTGAGCAAAACAATACCGATTTATTTGGTGACATTATAAAACCAGACGCAGGTTATGTTCAGCCGCAAACCGAGGTATATCACAACTACCATTTGCGTATTTCTAAAGACTTCCTTAACGGATTTCGTTTTAGTTTTTATGTAAATAATTTCTTAGATCTAAAACCAACCCGGCTGGTGATAGAAAATGGTCAATTGGTGAAGCGTACCAATCCAGATGTAGTACAGCTTTCATTTGGAACTAAAATAGAATATCAATTTTAAACAATAACAAATATAAAATCAATAACAATGAGATTAATTCAATTCGGTTTTACACTTTTAGTGCTATTAGGCTTAAGTGCTTGCTCAAATGATGATGATTTTGGAGGAAGCGGACTAGAAACCCAAAGTTTTTCGGTGTATTTAAATTATGACGATCAGAGTTTTAACGGGAAACCTGTAAACCAAGGAAAGGTAGTTCTAACCAATACCAATACAGGAGATACCTATCAAGCCACGTCGGGCAGTAAGGGTGTGGCTAGCTTTGAAGCGGTATTACCCGGTACTTATAATGTTTCGGCTAGTTTAACGTTAAACGCGCAATCTTTCGAGCAAAACTTTGGTTATGCTCCAAGTAGCGAAGAGGTTATATTTAATGCCAGTCAAGAAAATATTGTTGTTAACGCCAATACACTTTCGGTTAATTTAACTTTAGACGCCGCCAGAATTGGAGATTTAGTAATTAAGCAAATTTACTATGCCGGTTCAGACACTAAAAATGGAGCTCTTTTTCGAGATCAATTTATCGAAATTTATAACAATTCTAACGAAGTGATTTATGCAGACGGTCTGTACGTTGCGCAATTGTACGGACGATCAAAAACCAATAGTGCAGCTTACACCTTACCCACAGGTCAATTTGACTGGAGTCAGTCTATAGGTATGAGCATGGGCATTAAAGCTAACACAGATTACGTTTATGCAGATTATGTATTGCAAATACCTGGTACTGGGACCGATTACCCTTTACAACCGGGAGAAAGCTTCGTGATAGCTCAAAATGCCCTAAATCATAAACAACCCTTAGTAGATAATAATGGTGATCCTATAGAAATTGGGGATCCATCGCTTACAGTAGATTTAAGCTCTGCAGAGTTTGAAGTGTATTTGGGAGACTTTAGAGTAGCGATTGGCGAGCAGCCTTACCAATGGGATATTCAAAACCCGGCAGTGCAAGATGTAAATTTAGCATTCTGGGGAAGAGAAAATTACTTTAGCAATAATAAGGACTTTGTGTTAGATAGTTTTGGGAGAGATAGTTTTGCCATTTTCAGAGCAGATGACCAAGATTTTGCCGCCTATGCTAATTATAGCGACCCCTCTGTGGTGCAAATTGAAGATAATACTAATTTTTACCTGCAAATTCCCGTTGCTCAGTTAATTGACGGAGTAGATTTGCAGCACTATAACCCATCCTTGCAACGTCCAAAAATGTTACCTCCTACGGTAGACGCTTCCGCGATAAGCGTAGATGGTATATATAATTCACAAAGCGTTATGCGTAAAACCAAGACTACTGTTAACGGGCGTATAATCTTAGAAGATAGCAACAACTCTGCACTGGACTTTAAAGTGATGAATAAAGCTATCCCTAAAGGATTTTAAACAATAAAGTATGTTAAACAAAAGAGGTTGTATTGTTATTCTGTTGGCGTTTTGGGCTAATTTAAGTTGGGCACAGCTTAAAGATAGTGTAGATTTAAGTCAAAACACCTACCATAAAAACAGCTTGCAAAACCTATTGGCACAACCTCTTTTGTATAGCCAGTACCGTTATAAAAACTTCACACAAAGCAGTGTAGCTTTTGTGCAAGAAAAACGCCGATTCAAACGAGTGCAAACTCCTTTAAAAAACACCGAATGGCGTTTTAATACAAAAGGTTTATATGCCATTAATTCACGGTTGAGGTTGTATGGCAAATTTTTATTTACCAAAAGTTTTGAAAAAGATTTAGGTTATACTTTGGGTTTAGAGCGCAGTACCAACCGGCCTGTGTTAGATCCGCATTATTTCTTTGCGCCTAAAAAAGCCGACTGGGAAAGTCAATTCTACCAAATAGCAGGAGGGGCAACTTACTTGTTAAGCAAAAATTGGTCTTTTGCTTTGAATGTAGGCTACGAGAATCAACAGGCCTACCGATTACAAGACCCAAGGCCCGAAATTACCGCTGCTTTTTACAAAGCGAATGCCCACCTAGGTTACACTCAAGGAAAGCATAAAATTGCAGCACAAGTAGGGATAGGACGAAGAACCGAAAACCACCAATCACTTTATGTAGATGATGCATTAAACTCGCCCGCATATCCTGATACTTTCACCCAATTTTCTTCGGGTTATGGCTTGGTGACTTTTAATGAGTCTTATTTCAAACATTTACGAAGAGAAATACCCAAAACTTGGGGTTTCGCCTACCAATATTCAGCTACTAGTTGGGCGCTTTCTGGCGCTTATACTTATCATACTGGCGTGAGTAAACTCTATGCTGCTGATGCCAATAATCAGATTTATTATGATGAAAGTTTAGTAAGTCACGCCTATCGCAAAGAGAAACAAAATTTGCGCATTCAAGCGGATTATGAGGGTAATAAACTAGATGCTTCTTGGGGTTTACATTATAAACATACCCAAGGCGATAATTATATTGAACAAGCTGAGGGGCAAAATTTTAGGTTAACCGAAGAACAAATCGGTTTTAATTTAAAGCTTTTGAGAGAAGAGCGGGAGCGTATCTTGTGGCAAACCCAAGCTAATATGAATTTGTTTGTAGGAGAATATATTGACTTATTGGGTTATACGCATAAAGAAATACAAACTTTAGTAACAGAAATCGAAATAGGTCGTACGATATATCAGAAAAACAATCATAATTTATTTGTTGCTTTACAAAGCTTGTATTCTCACGCTCTACAACAGAAATTGGACTGGCAGCAAGTAACAGAAAATACGACTTTCATAGATGAAGTTGTGTTTCCCGATCATGCTTATGAGAGGACTAATAGGTTGTTAACCGGGTTAACCGCGGCCTACACTCGATCTATTGATAACGAAAGAAGTTTAAGATTGCGTCTGCAGTACGCACTAGAAACGGCGCTTCATCCGGTCGATAAAAATTTAAATTTTGATGCGAATAATAAAATCAATTCCTTTGTTGGATTTTGCATCACCTTATCCTATTAATGCGATGAAAAGAATTTTATATATTATACTATTGATTGCCTGCTTTGGATGTCAAAACAAGCAATCGAAATCAGATTCTTATAGTATTATCGAATTAAAAGCACGCTACGGAAGCGGAGATTTGAAACAATGGCCAGCCCCTCAATTAGACACAAGTGTACAAGATTTTCAAGAAATCGGGAGTCTTCCACCCTTAAACCTAGCTCAGGATGATTCAATATACAAAGCCAAAAGGCTATTGGGTAAATTACTATTTTATGATCCAAGGCTGTCGGGTAGTAAACAGATAGCTTGTGCCTCTTGTCACGATCCCGATTTGGGTTGGGCAGATGGAAAACGGGTAGCCCACGGTCATAATCGGGCTACTGGTGAAAGAAATACCATGTCTATTTTAAATATCGCCTACGTTACTTCATTTTTTTGGGATGGAAGAGCTGAAACCTTGGCGGAACAAGCACGGGAAGCCATGGAGAATCCTATTGAAATGAATCAGCATATGCAAGTATCTGTTAAATCTGTTCGCGAAATACCTGGTTATGTACCTTATTTTAAGCAGGCTTTTGGGGAGTCTGAAATCAGTAGTGAGAAACTATTAGAGGCTCTGGCCGTTTTTGAAAAAAGTATTGTGAGTCGCAAAAGCAGATTTGATCGTTTTATCGCAGGTGACACCACTCAGCTCAGCAATGATGAGGTTCAAGGTTTGCATTTATTTAGGACTAAAGCGCGTTGTATCAATTGTCATCATTCTCCCTTATTTTCTGACGGGCAATTTCATGATTTAGGCTTATCTTACTACGGTCGTAAATATGAAGATTTGGGTAGGTATCAAGTTACTAAAAAGGCCGAGGATGTAGGTAAATTCAGGACACCTTCTTTACGTGAATTGGCGCATACCGCCCCCTATATGCATAATGGTTTATTCCCGCACTTAGAAGGTATAATTAATATGTATAATGCGGGTATGGTTAGTTTAAAACCGAATGAGGCGCAACAAAAAGACAGCCTTTTTCCAGTGAAATCTGAGTTGTTGCGCCCGTTAGAACTCACTACGCTTGAACAGGAGCAACTGGAAGCATTCCTATTAAGTTTATCATCTACAATTTATAGAGAACCTGCACCTGACCAATTGCCTCAATAGTAAATTAGATAATCAAGAGGCCGTTAACTTAGTTTATATTGTTTCTAAATCAAATCTACTTTATATTTGGTTATAATCTTAAAAAATTAATGTTATGGCTATAAGAATGGGAAATAATTGCGTTAATTGTAAAAATGCAAATGATGCGATGCAATGTAAAATTCATGAGGTAAAAGTGAGTGCTAACTATACTTGTGATCAATTTGATATGAAGGCAGAAATTCAAAACGAGCGAAATTGTTTAACTTGTTTACGTTATGAGGGACCAACGTGTGCTCATCCGCAGAAAGCAGCAGAGGGTATGTTGTGCTCGAGTTGGGCGCCAGATACGGCAGCATAGTCTGAAAGAATAAAATTAAATAACCGGGCATTTGCTCGGTTATTTTTGTTTGCTACCTTAAAGAATCACTAGAGATTGCCGAGGTTTATTAATCGACTATAGATTAGATTCTTGTTTCCACTCAAACAGACATCTCAAACTCAATATTATATAATTGAGTAATCTAATTTTATGCATTAAATGATGAAAACTTTGAAGCGGAATAAAAGGAGATTACTTAGCCCTCTAGTGACCCCTGGAATTTCCTTTTGTAGCATTTACAGGGTATTAGAGATCTTTATTGTGCCCAGGATGGGAGTCGAACCCACACGCTCTAATGAACACATGGCCCTCAACCATGCCTGTCTACCAGTTCCAGCACCTGGGCGTTTATAAGGTGCTACAGGTTAATTAAACTAATAAAGATAATTACTTTTGTTTAATTTCACCTGGATAAATTATCGTTTAAACAAGAAACCCTGCTAAAAAAAAGCAGGGTTTTTGTGATCTGGCTGGGGCTCGAACCCAGGACCCTCTCCTTAAAAGGGAGATGCTCTACCAACTGAGCTACCAGATCTTAATTTTTTTGTTGTCTAAACAACTTTAAAAGAACGATACCTGTAATTAGGTCTCATTTGTTAATCTAAGTGGTAATTTCTTTGAATTAAAAGATTATTCTTAGAATGAACTTTTAATTCAATAAAAATTAAAACTTTAAAAGTGATCTGGCTGGGGCTCGAACCCAGGACCCTCTCCTTAAAAGGGAGATGCTCTACCAACTGAGCTACCAGATCTTATCAATATTTTTATTGCCTGAACGCGGGTGCAAATATATAATCAATATTCAAATTATCAAGAAAAAAATGAGAGAATTTTCATATATTTCAAAAAAAAAGAGAATTCAATAAAATATGCGCTTATGAAAATTGTTTTGATGGGTTATATGGGTAGTGGTAAATCTTACTATGCTCAGCTGTTAGCTAAGGAGTTAGGGTTTAAATACCTTGATTTAGATATTGAGATTGAAAAAAAAGCAGGAAAAAGTATAAGCGCTATTTTTTCTAGTCGAGGAGAAATCTTTTTTCGGAAACTTGAGAACCAATTACTAGACGAACTATTAAAAACTCAAGATAATTTTGTTTTAGCCTTGGGAGGCGGTACACCTTGTTATGGAAATAATTTAGAGTTGATTGTAAACACACCCAACCTAAAGAGTATTTATTTAAAACGAGATTTAAGTTATCTTTTATATATTTTATGGGAAGAAAAAAACAAACGCCCTATGATTGCTCATTTAAATAAAATAGAAGATCTCGAAGATTTTATTCGCAAGCATTTGTTTGAGCGCCAATATTATTACCGGCAAGCCCATTTTAGTCTAAATCCCACTAAAGACGCTAATGAAACTTTAAATGCAATAAGGCAATTACTCCATTAAATACGCTGTGTAAGGCTTGTCAAAATTAACTTTTACCGTCTCGCTTAAAGAGGTGGAAAGCGATAAACCAACAAAATCTGCTTTAATGGGATATTTTTTGTGACTTCGGTCTACCAATACGGCAGTTTGTATTTTTTTTACCGGTTGGTCGAGAAAAAAATTAACCGCGTAAATCAAGGTAGAGCCGCTATTTAAAACATCATCTACGATGATAACCGATTCATTCTTATATTCTGAAACGGCAATACTGGCTTCAATTCCGTTTAACGGATTTTTCTTATCCAGTTTGAGACTCACTAGCTTGATTTTAATATCGCTTATCTCCTCCAAGCATGTCTTAATTTTTTCGGCAAAGGTATAGCCTTTGTTCTTTATACCGGCTAGTATTATTTGTGGTTCATTTAAATTACTCTCATAAATTTGAAAGGCAATACGTCTTATTTTGTATTGAATCTCTTGTTGGTTAAGAATGGCTGTTTTCATCTTTTTTAAAATTAGAGTCGTTATCGCTTAATTTATTTGTATCTTGGGGATGGTCAAACCAATCATCAATATCACGACGGTCTTTTTTTGTGGGTCTTCCGGTCCCTTTTTTGCGATAATAATCCTTGCTATATTTTAGTAAATCTAACTTTTCTAAATTCTCTTTTGGTGTGATATCGGTGGCGTAGATCGAAACCAACTTAGCTCCAACACGTGAGGGGGGTAAGTCAAGCACACGTAGCTTATAATTAATTTGATTTTTGCGCACCTCAATTTCATCGCCAGGGTAAACTTCGCGAGAAGGTTTTAATGCATCACCGTTAACGTTTACATGGCCTTTTTTACAAGCTTGCGTAGCAATACTTCTCGTTTTAAAATACCGAACACACCACAAATACTTATCTACTCGCATAAATCTATTTTGTATTTAAAAACAAAAATAAAAGAAAATTGTATCTTGCAGGCTTAAAATTAAGAAATGATGAAAGTAAAAAATTGGATCTACGGTCTGGGTGTTGCTTGCCTTATAGTAATTGCAGCGTGTAGCCCCGATGATGACGGCGGCAGTAAGGTAAAATTGAGAGATTATGCAGAGGTTTACGAGGAAAATCGTGTTGAAATTGAAGAATACCTAAAAACGCATTATTTTAAAGTGCGTACCGACATAAATAATCCAAGCCTTAAAGAAATTGTTTTTGATACAATAGCCGGGGCTAATGCCGATAAAGTTTCTATTTTTGATTCACCCGAATTAAAATCAAAAACTATTACAACCAATGATGTAAATTATACCTTGTATTATTTGCAAGTGCGAAAAGGGGCCGAAACAGCTTACCAGCCTACTTTTGCTGATAATGCTATAGCGGGCTATGCGGGATATCGTTTAAACGGTGATAATTTTGATGGCAGTGTTAACCCCGTTGAATTTACCTTGCCTACTTCTTTAAATGGAAGTGTGATTCGTGGTTTTATGCTAGGATTAATTGAGTTTAGAGGTGCATCTGATTTTACTGAAAACAGCGATGGAACTATTACCTACGCAGATGATTACGGAATAGGAGCTGTTTTTATTCCGTCTGGTTTGGGTTATTACGCCACACCGCCTAGTGCTAGTATTCGTGCCTATGAGCCTATTATGTTTACCTTCCAACTTTATGCGGGAAAACAAATGGATCATGATAATGACGGAATTCCTTCTTATTTAGAAGATAAAAATAACAATATGTTCTTTGATGATGATAGTGATGGCGATAGAATACCTGACTTCAATGACCCTGATGATGACAATGACGGCGTACCAACAGCCGATGAAATAGAAGTGAACGATCTTAATGAAGACGGTATTATTACCGCAGATGAAATTGATTTTATCGATACCGATAACGACGGCACACCAGACTATTTAGATCCTAAGGTATTTTAAGGATTTTAATTTATGCTATTTGTAAAACACCCACATTTATGTCTTTAAGTGAGGGTGTTTTTTTTAGTACTCGTCAAAACCAGTTAAGCAAAATATTTAGAGAAAACCTACGTTAAATACTATAATTACTTACATTTGCGCCTATGCAAAAATATAGGGTTATTTTGTTTTTAATACTGGGTTGGCGTCTTTCGGCTCAAATAGGAGGACAAGCAACATATCAGTTTTTAAACCTATCGGCATCACCCAAGCAAGCTGCTTTAGGAGGTAAAAATATTACAGGATATTCTTATGATCCTACAGATGCTTTATACAATCCCGCTGCGATTAATGCCGAAATGGATAACCAAATTTCTCTAAACTATATCAATTACCTAGCCGATGTTAATTATGGCTCAGCTTCCTATGCTTATTTATTTGATAGGAGAACACAGGTTTTTCATACAGGAATACAGTATATAAATTATGGAAGTTTCGATGGTTATGATGAATTTGGCAATGCAACGGGCAGTTTTAGCGGAGGGGAAGCCGCCCTGTCTTTTGGTTATGCCTACAACCTGCCTAGAACAAATTTTTTCATAGGAGCCCAAATTAAATTAATCACCTCAAAATTAGAGCAATACACCTCATTAGGTGGAGCCGTAGATTTAGGTGTTACCTATTATGATGAAGATTTAAAACTCGTCATAGCTGGTGCATTACGAAATTTAGGTACGCAATTTACCACCTATCATGAGCTGCACGAATCTTTGCCAACTGAATTTATAGTAGGCATTTCGCAAACCGCCTCAAACATCCCCGTTCGTTGGCATATAACTTTTGAAAACCTTCAAGAATGGAATATAGCCTTTAGCAATTCTAACCGAAATGAAACTGATCTCAATGGAAATGTTACCAAAGATGATCCTAGTTTTTTTAATAATGTATTGCGACATACCATTGTTGGTGCCGAATTTTTTCCCGAGAGCGGTTTTAACTTACGGCTGGGATATAGTTTTCGTAGGGGAGAAGAATTACGAATTTTAGACCAAAGAGCCTTCGCCGGGATTAGTGCAGGCTTATCGATTAAATTCAATAAAATCAGGCTCAGTTATACCTACGCACAGTTTAGCAGCGCTGCAAATGCGAGTTTCTTCGGCTTAATTATCGATTTGCAAAATAGGTATTAACCTATATTTAGGTATTTGAAACTTGGTGTCTAAATGGGTCAAGCCGAATATAATTCAATTAAAAAAACTACTTTTGTTTTGAAAAATAATATTGATTTGAAGAAGATTATCATTGCCATTGACGGGCATTCAAGCACAGGAAAAAGCACTATTGCAAAACAACTCGCAAAAGAATTAGAATATATTTATGTAGATACAGGTGCAATGTATAGGGCGGTAACCTATTACGCTATGAATAATGGATTTATAAGTGAGGAACATTTTGATCGTGAAGGCTTAATAGCGCAATTGAATGAAATTCAGTTAAGTTTTGTCTTCAATGAGGATAAAGGCTATGGCGAAATTTACCTTAACGGTAAGAATATAGAAGAAGCTATAAGGACTTTAAGAGTTTCTAATTTTGTGAGTGCGGTTGCGGCTGTTCCCGAGGTTAGAAAAATGCAAGTGAAGCAACAACTCGAATTGGGAAAAAACAAAGGAATTGTAATGGATGGTCGTGATATTGGTACGGTGGTTTTTCCCGAAGCTGAACTTAAGATTTTTATGACCGCTTCCGCGGATACCCGTGCTAAAAGGCGCTATGATGAGTTGAAAGCTAAAGGTGAAAAAGCTCAGTTTGCCGAAGTATTAAAAAATATTCAAGAACGTGATTATGTCGATAGTAATAGGGAAGACAGTCCGCTTAAACAAGCCGAAGATGCAGTTTTGATCGATAATAGTAATATGGGTGAAAAAGAGCAGTTTGCCGTTGTAAAGCAAATGGCGCTTGACAAAATTAGGCAGGTAAACAGCTAAATTCTAAAAAATAAAAAAATCCGCTTCGAACAAAAAGCGGATTTTTTTTTGAAACATTTTATAAGTGGTGTGGCTAGATCTGTTCAAAGTCTTGATCTTCTCCTAAATTTGCTTTGCGTACATTAATGGCTTTTCCATTTTCATCAATTACAAATGCTACCACTTCAATATTTTGAGAATTTTCCACGTTGCCTGGTACAGCTATTTCGTAATTTACGGTATACACATCATTGATGAATTCTTCTTTAGGAATGTTGTCTCCTAATAAATCGGTTAAACAGCTTCTCAAAACATGGTTGTGTTCAAAATCAGGAACAGGATTCAGGCCGTTGTAATAATTGGTGTAATTTTTCTGTTCATAAATTAAACCATTTTCCAAAACATAAACCACGAGTTTTAAATCTCCAAAATTTTTGGCTTTTTTTACATTCACTTCAATATTTAGCTGATTATTAGCTAAACTATTAGTGATGGCCAATCCTAGTTTAGGGTTTTCTCCTTGGGTTAAATCAAGTACTTGGTTTACATATTCGGTTTCTGGGTTTTTCCACAAAATGGTACGGTTCAAAAATCCCTTAGGATATCCTGGTGTATTTAGTAAATTTTCTAAAACGCTGGCATCATAATTAAAAGGATCATAGGTAGCGCTATTAGGATTTGAACTATCTCTGTGAATGGCCACTGCTACGGCATTGTCTGTACTCGTGAAAACTTGTTCAATTGCCTTGGCTACACGTGTGCAATATCCGCACCAAGTACCTGTGTAGTCTTCGATAAGTACACGCTTTTTAAAGTTGATTTCGCTACCATCGTGGTAATTAAAGACAACTTCATTAGACTTTAAATTATCATAAGTTGCATAGGCTGTATATTCACCGGTTTCATTTGATGTAAATGTGTCGCCTTGAATGGCTTCACCATTAACATAAATAGTAGTGAGCGCTGTAATTTCTTCGCCTCCTTTAGTGGCCGTAAAAACAATGCTATTGTCTATTAAACTCGAGACATTATTGGTGCTTAGCAAAATAGGGTCCTCAGAAGGTAAAATGGTATATTCTTCCTTACACCCTGTAAAACTAAGGCTAATTAAAAAACCAAGGATGAGTATTTTAAAATGATTCATTTTAATAATCAATTATTTTTTTACCACCTTTAAGGTAGCTTTTTGATTTTTAGTTTCAAAACCTAAAAGGTAAACTCCGCTTTTTAAATCACCTAAAAATAAAGTGTTTTGTCCGGCTTGATAGTTTTGAAATACTATTCTTTTTCCCGTTAAATCATATAGGCTAACTTTTCCTATCTCTTGGGCGTTAAAGCTTATTTCTTGCTTAAAAGTAGAGGCCATTAGGTTAACTCCCATATCTTTTAAGTTGTAATTTTTTGTACTTAAAGAAGAATCATAAGTATAGGTAAAGGAAAGGATGTCTCCGATTTCGTTACCGTTAGCATCTACCTCAAAAAATCTAAAACCATAAACTACAGGTTGGTTGGGATCAGTTCCTGGATTAGAATTAAAGAAATGGTCAAAATCATTGTTAGATCCCCCTGGTGCTAGCGTTAATGCTCCGTTTTGCGGATAGGTAGCTCCTGCCGAAATTGTGTTAAAACAGGTGTCACCGAGACAAAACTGAAGATTGGTTCCATCTGAGTTAGTCACTTGAGTAACCTCGGCCATTATGTTTACTGTATTACTGCCGTTATTGGTTATTTTTAATTGTACCTCCGCATTTTTTTGGCCCAAGGTAGAGAATGAAAAATTATCTCCGTCTGCAATGGTCACTCCTTGTGCAGGGTCGGTAATTGTTATTTGAGCCATCGTCGTTAAACTGGCTAAAAATAAGGTAAAAAGTAGGGTAATTTTTTTCATAGTTTGTTTTTTAAGGCACCTAGAAAAACTCTAGGTGCCGTTTTATGAATTATTTCTTTATTAATTTGGTGGTGTAAGTTACGGTTTTACTTGCTAGGTTTACAAAATAAACACCGTTTTCTAAATGCCCGATACCAATCGCTTGCTCTTTTGTCACTTCTTTAGCGCTGTGTACCAGCTTACCAGTAATATCAAATATTTCGATGTTAAAATTGTCTAGGTTATTTACAAAAATAGCATCTTGAGCAGGATTAGGATAAACCGAAATTACAGAAGTATCATTATCGGCTACACCTAAGGTAGTATTTGTTTTAAAAGCTCCTTCAAGTACTAATTCAGATCCAAAATTTCCTACATCTTTGTTGTAAATAATGTTTCCTTGAGACTTGATGGCTATACCAGGTTGAATAGAATTGGTATAAGACCAACCATCACCATAAGAATCTTTTAGTTTAATCGTATAGCACTCTGAAGCTGGTAAGACGTGAGTCGTACTAATAGTAGTCATTGCATTGGGTCCACCTCCATTTTGAGGGCCAGTATAATTACCTCCTGAGGCTACTACGGTACCGCTACTGTCTAGTATTTCCCAACTAGCTTCGGTAGGATAATTATCTGTTCTAATATCAACAGTAATATTTCTTGAACCCTCTAGCGCTTCATCAAAGTTTATTTGTCCAGAGTTGTTGGTATTATCATCGTCATTAGGTATGTTTATGTCAATAGTATTAGAAGCTTGTGGCGTAAAATTGATTACTGGTAAATCAACAACTTCAGATTCACCTATAGAAAGATTACCAGTCCAATTGTGCGTATTTATAGCACCACCGTTAATGCTATACTCAATCGCCAAACTGGTTAGCGTGTTCATTCCATTATTTTGAATGGTAACTTGTGGAGTAACTTCTGTTTTACAAGTATTTTCTATTTCTTTAATTTCAGCTAATTCAATTTCGTTATTAAAGCTAGAGGTTAAAGTCATTACGGCCTCATTTCCGCTAATGATTTCTTCATTACCTTCTGCAACATAAGCAATTACTTCTAATTCACTTAACTCTATAGGAATACTATTGTGGTCGGCAGGGATGGTATAGGTATAGGTTTGGGTAAACAAACTTCCTTGTGTGGTAGTGCTTATTACATCTCCCCATTGTCCTGTTAGAAAGTGAATAAGGCGGTGCATATGATTGTAATTACTTCCCATATTTCCTCCAGATTGAGGTCCAGCGGTATTGTTTTGGTTTAAAGCAATGTTAAGCTTATTAGTTGATACTGGGCTACTACCAGTATAGTAAGCCTCTACATAAACGGTAAGTTCTCTTGTTTGCAGATCAATGTTTGCTGTTGCTGCTACATTTACATAAGAAGACTCTGATAAAATTGTATTGGCTGCAACGGTCCAGAAATTCCTTCCCATTGCGGTTGCTCCCGATGCCATCGCATAACTAGGAAATTCGTGACGGTTTACCTGTCCGGCAGGGTACCCCGTTAAGCCTGATTGCGAGGCCAAAGCGGCTCCAAAATTTGTTCTAAAATCTGGATCACCAGGTCCAGGATTAGCATAACCACCCGTGTGCACATTTACCAGAAAAACGTCACCTGGGTTATTGGTTTTTAAACTTTGAGCAATTGCGTGCCCTTGCGGACAATAACCACAGTAGATACCTGTAAATTCTTCTAAAATCACATTCTTGTTTTCGGGTGTGGTAGACACAATGGTCTGTGCAAAACCAGCCATACTACCCGAAAGCAAAGCCAAGCTAAGTAAAATTCTTTTCATCTAAGTTTAGTTTTAAAAGTTAAGATTATCACAAATATACAATTAATATCAAAAGTTGCTTTTTTTTTAATTTAAAATATGAAGTTTCTTTCTATCTAGGCTATAAATTATATATTTGCTCAGCTTTAACAAACAATTAATAAAACTATGCGAATTCTACTAATTTTTGTAGCCGTTATGATGGCTCATTTTTCACAGGCTCAATCTCAAATGCCTAATGTTCAATTGAAAAATATGGACAATCAATTAAAAAATGTATATAAAGATTATGCTGAAGACGATAAAGTGTATATTTTTTCGTTTTGGGCCACTTGGTGTGCGCCTTGTATTAATGAATTAGAGGCGATTAAAGCGGTTTACACAGACTGGCAAGAAGAGGTAGATGTAGAACTAATCGCTATTTCAATAGACGATGCTCGTACCGTAAAACGAGTAAAACCAATGGTAAATGGTAAAGCTTGGGAGTATGAAATTTTATTAGATACCAACCAAGAACTTAAACGCAAATTACAAATCAACAATGTACCGCATACCATTGTGGTTAAGAATCAAAAGGTAATGCACGTATCTAATGGCTACGCCGAAGGTGCCGAAGAAGAATTGTTCGAAGAAATAAAAGCTTTGTAATGATAAAAAGAATATCAACGCTAGTAGTTTTTCTGGCGGCAGGTTTGATTTCTCAGGCTCAAGAAACAGATGATGAAAATAAAATAAAAGGTAGATTTTATGGTGGGCTAGAATCTAATATGCAATATTATGTAGATGACCCAAAATTGGGCGATTTTGAGTTCGATGATCGTTTTAGATCTAACAATTACTTAAACGCCAATTATAATTATGGGAAGTTTACCGCGGGAGTGCAAGTAGAAGCCTACGAAGCTAACTCGCTGCTTAATTATAACCCTAAGTTTGAAGGGACTAATCTGGCAACATTTTATGTCAATTACAAAAGTGATAAAATAGATATTACTTTAGGACATTTTTATGAACAGTTTGGTAGCGGATTGCTTTTACGAACCTGGGAAGATCGCGCTTTAGGAATCAATAATGCTCTTCGTGGAGCACGTATAGTGTACAGACCTAATCATAACATCCGTTTAACTGGCCTTTACGGAAAACAACGTAGTGGTTTTGATGTGACCGATGGAGATATTTACGGATTTGATAGCGAATTTTATCTAACCGATTGGTTGCAATTAGAAAAATCAGATTTATCGGTGGGAGCTTCTTATGTAGGACGATATGAGGAAACCAATATCGAGAATCCAGATTTTTCTGAATTGACCAGCGCGATGGCTTTTCGATTTAATTATTACTTGGGTTCTTTTTATGTAAATGGAGAAGCTAATTATAAAACGGAAGATGCTGTTATTAATGCCAACAATGATATTTCAAATGATTTGGTTAAGGACGGTTCTGCTTATCAAATAAACCTTGGGTACACCAAAAGTGGTTTGGGTATAGATTTGACTTTAAGAAGGCTTGAAAATATGGGGTTTTTCTCAGAACGTAAGCCCGAAGTGATTGATGCTAACAATACCAGTATCAATTACAACGATAAAATAATGAACTATGTGCCAGGTCTTACCAAACAACATCACTCTAATCTAGCTAATATCTATGTATTTCAAGCGCAATACCGTGTAGGAAATCTAGATGTTGATATTCTAAAGTCTGGAGAAACAGGCGGGCAACTCGATGTATATTATACCTTTAAAAAGGGAACAAGTTTAGGAGGTAAATACGGAACCGAAATAGCAGCAAACTTTGCTAGCTGGTACAATTTGGCGGGAGAATACCGGTATTTTCCTCAAGATTATGACACGCAGTTTTTTGGACGAGGGCAAAAGTATTTTTCTGATTATAACCTAGAAATCCGTAAGCGTTTCAGTAAAAATTGGCGTAGCGGTTTCTATTACGTGCACCAGTATTATGATAAGCGATTGGTTGAAGGTGGAGATCAAGTAAATGCTGATATTTTAGCAGTAGAGAATGTGATTAGCTTACCCAATAAAAAATCTTTAAGAGTCGAGCTAGAGCATATGTGGGCCGACGCCGATAGACGCAATTGGGCAGGAGCAACCGTAGAGTTTAACTTCAATAGAAACCTATCGGTTTACTTTTGGGATATCTACAACTATGGTACAAAAAAAGAAGCAGAAAAGAATCATTACTATAATTTCGGAGGGGCTTATCGTTTTGGCGCCACACGAATAGCTTTAAATTACGGACGCCAACGAGGAGGTTTGGTGTGTGTTGGTGGCGTTTGCCGCTTTGTACCCGAAAATACAGGGTTTACACTCAACTTATCTACTTCGTTTTAAATCAATTTATCTTGTCTGTTACGAGATAAGAATTATTCTTAAACCATTTCAGGTCAGTTGTGACTCGAAATGGTTTTTTATTTAGAACCATTATAATTTAAGCTTGGTATTGGTTATCTACAAAATGGTTTTTTAACTTAGAGCAGTATTAAACGATGATTTTGGTCATTGTTATATAGGTACATTAAAAAGACCTTTGCAAGGTAAAATAAGCTGTTATGCAGGATAATTGTTTTCATTGTGGCAACTCTTGTGATCAAGATGCAATTGTATTTGACGAAAAAGCTTTTTGTTGTAGGGGTTGTAAAACCGTTTATGAGTTATTCTCTAGCAATGATTTAGGCTGTTATTATGATTTGCAAGATGCCCCAGGTGCCATTCCAGAAGAGGTAGCTGGTAAATTTGATTATCTAGATAATCAGAAAATAGTTGAGAAACTTGTTGAATTTGACGATGGCGATATTCAAGTGGTAAATTTGTACGTTCCGCATATGCATTGCAGTTCTTGCATATGGATTTTAGAAAACCTACATAAACTGCAAGCACATATTCGAACAGCTCAGGTAAATTTCCCTAAAAAAACAGTTAGAATAACCTATAAATCATCCGCTTTAAGCTTAAAAGAGGTGGTGCAATTGCTCAGTCGCATTGGGTATGAACCCTACATCAGTTTAGATGATTTTGATAAAGGAAAAAAAGAAGTAGACCGCAGCCTTATTTATAAGTTGGCTATTGCCGGATTTGCTTTTGGTAATGTTATGTTCTTGTCTTTTCCTGAATATTTTGAGGTAGAGGAGTATTGGCTTGAAGAGTACAAGCACTTGTTTAGGTGGTTGATGTTTAGCTTCTCTCTACCCGTGGTTTTTTATTCGGGGACAGATTATTTTATATCAGCCTATAAAGGATTAAAGGCTAAAATTTTAAATATAGATGTACCCATAGCATTAGGTATTTTGGTTTTGTTTTTACGGAGTACCATAGAAATATTATTCGATTGGGGTACAGGCTTTTTTGATTCGCTAACTGGTCTTGTTTTCTTTTTGCTTGTGGGTAAATTTTTTCAACAAAAAACCTATAGCTTCCTTTCATTTGAGAGAGATTATAAATCTTATTTTCCTATTGCGGTTACCCGGATAGACAAACAAAATAAATCCGAAGAGAACATTCAAGTATATGATATTGAAGTGGGAGACAGGCTTTTAATCCGCAACAGCGAACTTTTACCGGTAGATGCTATTTTAATTAATGGCGAGGCACAAATAGATTATAGTTTTGTTACAGGAGAAAGAGACCCAGTGCGTAAAGTGTCTGGCGATAAGTTGTTTGCTGGTGGTAAGCAACTTGATGGCGCAATTGAAGTGGAGGCCTTAAAATCTGTAGAGCAAAGTTATTTGACCCAATTATGGAGTAACGATGTGTTTAGTCAGAATAAAGATGCCTCTTTTGTAAATCTGACCAATAAAATAAGCAAGTATTTTACAAGTGTACTTTTGGTTATTTCGCTGGTAGCAACTGCCTTTTGGATCTATTATGACTCTAGCATGGCACTTAATGTTTTTACTGCGGTGCTAATTATCGCGTGCCCATGCGCGCTGGCGCTGTCAACTCCTTTCTCTTTAGGAAATATGCTTCGTATATTTGGTAGGGCTAAGTTTTATTTAAAAAATGCCCACGTAATCGAAAAATTAAATGATCTCGATACGATTATATTTGACAAAACCGGAACCCTAACCACTAATAAAAAAGTAGCTATTACTTATGAAGGTATGAATTTAACCGAGGAGGAGGCTTCTTTGTTGAAAAACACTTTACGGGCTTCGAACCATCCGTTGAGTAGATCTTTGTACACCTTTTTAGCTAGCCAATCTATTAGCACCCTAGACAGTTTTGAAGAAATTACTGGTAAGGGGATGGTAGCTCGACAAGCAGAAAATAGCATTCAAGTTGGCTCGGCGTCGTTTGTAGGTAGCCCGCAGGTTGACAGTCAATTACAAACTACGGTTCACGTAAAGGCCAATCAAGAATATAAAGGGAAGTACACTTTTAATAACCAGTATAGGTCTGGCGTTCAAAAAGTATTTAATGCGCTGTCCCGTTCTTATAAGGTGGTCGTCTTATCGGGTGATAATGCAGGTGAAAAAGAACAACTAGCCAAAATGTTACCCAAAAACACCCAATTGTTGTTTGATCAAAAACCCGATGACAAACTAAATTTTGTAAAAGGACTGCAAGAGAAAGGTGAAAAAGTAATGATGATTGGTGACGGTCTAAACGATGCTGGAGCTTTGGCTCAAAGTGAGGTAGGGGTAGCTATCTCTGAAAATGTAAATGTGTTTTCGCCAGCTTGTGATGCTATTTTAGATGCCGAACAAATGCATAAACTGCCAAGTTTTTTGTTAGCAGCTAGAAAGACAGTGAACACGATTAAATATAGTTTTGTTTTGTCTTTCCTTTATAATGTAATCGGACTTTATTTTGCGGTAACTGGACAGCTGAAACCTGTGATTGCAGCTATTTTAATGCCCTTAAGCTCTATTAGTGTATTGATTTTTGTTACCTTGCTAACCAATTATACCAGTAGAAAGTTGAAATTATTTAAAAATTGATAATTGTCATTTTTTAAGAAAGCTTTCACAAGTAATTTTGAAAACTAGAATTTAAACATGAGTGTAATTTATCTTTTATTGGCATTGAGTATTTTAGTTGCTCTTATTTTTTTTGGAGTATTTATTTACTCCGTAAAACGTGGGCAGTATGATGATGTGCATACACCCGCCGTGAGAATGCTTTTTGAAGATGAATTGGTTAAAGAAGAAAATCAAAAACAATCAATAAAAACCAAAGACTAATTATTATATTATGGAAATCGAAAAATTTTATTATGACAATAAGATTGTAAAAAAATTCCTGTATGCAACCATATTTTGGGGTATCGTAGGAATGTCTGTGGGCTTGCTATTAGCCTTTATGTTTATTTTTCCTAACCTAACCGACGGCATTTCATGGTTGAGTTTTGGTAGGCTACGACCACTGCATACTAATGCGGTGATTTTTGCTTTTGTAGGGAATGCGATTTTTGCAGGAGTGTATTATTCTACTCAACGCCTTCTTAAAGCACGTATGTTTAGCGATGCTTTGAGTAATATTAATTTCTGGGGTTGGCAGCTCATCATTGTAGCTGCAGCAATTACCTTACCCTTAGGTTTTACCAGCTCAAAAGAATATGCTGAGTTAGAGTGGCCAATAGATATAGCTATTGCGGTAGTTTGGGTTGTTTTTGGTTGGAACTTAATAGCTACTATATTAAAACGTAGACAGCGTCATATGTATGTTGCGATCTGGTTTTACCTGGCTACGTTCGTAACGGTGGCAGTTTTACATATTTTCAATAGTTTAGCATTGCCTGCAACTTTCTTAAAAAGTTACTCTGCTTATGCCGGGGTTCAAGATGCTTTGGTGCAGTGGTGGTATGGGCATAATGCGGTTGCGTTTTTCTTAACCACACCATTCTTGGGTTTAATGTACTATTTTGTGCCTAAAGCAGCCAATAGGCCCGTTTATTCTTACCGACTATCTATTATTCACTTCTGGTCGTTAATTTTCATATATATTTGGGCAGGACCGCACCACTTATTGTACTCTTCTTTACCAGATTGGGCTCAAAATTTAGGGGTGGCTTTTTCGGTAATGCTTATCGCTCCGTCTTGGGGAGGTATGATCAACGGTTTATTGACCTTACGAGGTGCTTGGGATAAAGTAAGAACAGATCCTATTCTTAAATTTATGGTAGTTGCCATTACCGGTTATGGTATGGCCACTTTTGAAGGACCTATGCTATCATTAAAAAACATTAATGCTATTGGTCACTTTACCGATTGGATCATTGCTCACGTTCACGTGGGAGCACTTGCTTGGAACGGATTTTTAGCCTTTGGAATGATTTATTGGTTGATTCCACGCTTGTTTAAAACTAAATTATACTCTATTGCCCTAGCCAATGTGCATTTTTGGGTGGGAACTTTAGGGATTATTCTGTATGCGCTTCCGCTATATGTAGCCGGATTTACACAAGCTTCTATGTGGAAGCAATTTAACCCAGATGGTACATTGGTGTATGGAAACTTCCTTGAAACCGTTACCGAAATTATGCCTATGTATTGGATGCGTGCTATTGGTGGTTCTATGTATATTGTAGGTGCATTTATCTTATTGTATAATGTGGTTATGACTGTAAGAAAAGGTTCTGCCGTTACCGATGAATTGGCCGAAGCTGCAGCATTACCTAAAGTTACAAAGAAAAGAACGGCAGGTGAGGGTTATCACACTTGGTTAGAGCGAAGACCCGTTAAATTAACTATTTATGCCACTATTGCCATCTTGATTGGAGGAGCTGTACAAATTATACCTACCCTATTGGTAGAGTCCAACATCCCGACTATTTCTACCGTTAAACCTTATACTCCACTAGAGCTAGAGGGGCGCGATATTTACATCCGTGAAGGTTGTGTTTCTTGTCACTCACAGATGATTAGACCCTTTAGAAGTGAGGTAGAACGCTATGGGGAGTATTCAAAAGCGGGAGAGTTTGTATATGATCGTCCGTTTTTATGGGGTAGTAAACGTACTGGTCCAGATTTACACAGAATCGGTAAAAAATATTCTGATAACTGGCACTTCAATCACTTCTATGATCCGCAGACTACCTCGGCCGGTAGTATTATGCCACGATACCCTTGGTTAATCACCAATGCCTTAGATAAATCGAATACAGAAGCGAAGATGCGTACCTTAGTAAAACTGGGTGTTCCATATACCGATGAAGAGATTGCCAATGCGCAAAAATGGATGGAGGAACAAGGTGCTGCTATCGAGGAGAACCTACACACCGATCCCGATTTTGCCGAGACCTATAAAGCCGATAAAGCTTATGCTCAAGAAAACGGATTAGAGTTTGTTGAAATGCGAAATCGAGAAGTAGTTGCCGTTATTGCTTATCTACAACGATTAGGTACAGATATTAATGTAAAAGAAGAAGTTTCTAGTACAAACTAAAAAACCATTACACGATGTTTAAATTTGTAAAAGGTCATTTAGAGACCATCGAAAATATCGAGATTTACCCAATTATTTCATTGCTAATATTTTTCCTATTCTTTTCAGCATTATTCTACTGGGTATTTACCGCCAAAAAAGACTATATAAAAGAGGTAAGTAACTTGCCTTTAGATAACCAAAACGATCAAGAATTATGAAAACAATCGGTTCATACATCCGCTTAGCCTTATTTGTACTTTTAGCATATCTGCTTATAGAGTATACAGTAGAAACAGGAGATCAATCCACCTTTATGGTGTACCCCATAGCTTGGCTAGTTTTTGGTGTTGCGGTATTGGTTGTGGTAGCTTTAGAAATTGCTGTTGAGGCGCTAAATAGTGTTTTATATAAAGCCTTACCTGAAGATAAAAAACTTGGTTTTGAGGCCAGTCAAGCTGAAGAATCAAAAGTTATGCTTTGGTTAAAAGAAACTTATCATAAAATGCTTGATAAAAAGCCTATCGAGAATGAAGATGAAATCATTTTAGATCATAATTATGACGGTATTAAAGAGCTCGATAATAACTTGCCGCCTTGGTGGACCTACTTGTTTTATGCGACAATTATTTTTGCAGTTGTCTATATGGTACGTTTTCACATCTTTGTAGATTACACGCAACATGAAGAATTTGAAATGGAATTAGCTCAAGCAGAAAAAGAGATAGAAGAGTATAAGAGAACAGCAAAAGACTTGATCGATATTAACACGGTAACCTTATTGACAGATGCTTCAGACCTAACAGCTGGCGAAAATATATATATGCAAAACTGTATTGCTTGCCATAAAGCCGATGGAGGCGGAAGTATCGGGCCTAATTTAACCGATGAGTATTGGATACTTGGCGGTGGGGTTAAAAACGTCTTTAAAACCATTTCAGAAGGAGGTCGTGATGGTAAAGGAATGGTAGCTTGGAAACAAACTTTGAAGCCTCTTGAAATGGCACAAGTAGCTAGCTATGTTATTTCATTAGGTGGTACCAACCCAGAAGGCGCAAAAGAACCACAAGGCGATTTATGGGCAGGTAATGAGTAGTATCTTGTTTTTGCAAACCAAAATTATAACTAAATCTTAGCACGATAAAAGACTTCTGATTTTGGTTAGAAGTCTTTTTTTTAAGAAAAGGTTGAATTATCATAATAGGCATTTTACAGTATGAGTAAATTTGAAGAAGGTAATGAAAAGTTTAGGGACTCCATAGGGACCTTAGACGAAGAAGGAAAACGAGCTTGGGTATACCCTAAAAAACCCGTGGGTAAATACTACGATTATAGAAAATATGTAAGCTATTTTTTATTGTTGTTTCTATTTGCCGCACCGTTCATAAAAATCAACGGAAATCAATTCCTTTTGTTTAATGTTTTAGAAAGGCGGTTCAATATTTTCGGTTTACCTTTTTGGCCACAAGATTTTTATCTCTTTGTAATGTCTATGATAATTGGTGTGGTGTTTATTACTCTATTTACCGTAGCATTTGGGCGTATTTTTTGTGGATGGATTTGCCCGCAAACCATTTTTATGGAGATGGTTTTTAGACGCATTGAATATTGGATAGAAGGAGACCGCGGTAAACAAATTAGACTCAATAAGCAAGATTGGAATGCGGATAAAATAAAGAAGAAAACCTTAAAATGGTTTATATTTTTTATCATTTCATTTTTAATAGCAAATGTATTTTTGGCTTATCTCATAGGTAGCGATCAGCTTATTCAATACATTATTGAAGGTCCCTTAGCGCATACCGATGTTATTTTGCCATTGCTTATATTTACCGGTGTATTTTACTTTGTTTTTACTTGGTTTAGAGAACAAGTCTGTATAATCGCTTGCCCTTACGGAAGACTTCAAGGGGTTTTATTAGACAAAAACTCTATTGTTGTAGCCTATGATTATAAACGTGGTGAAAAAGAAAAAGGAAGGGCTAAATTTAAGAAAAACGAAGATCGAGCTGCCAGCGGTAAGGGTGATTGTATCGATTGTTTTCAATGTGTTCAAGTTTGTCCTACAGGTATAGATATTAGAAACGGCACCCAACTTGAGTGCGTAAACTGTACCGCCTGTATAGATGCTTGCGATGCCATGATGGAAAAGGTAAATCTACCAAAAGGGCTTATACGTTATGCGAGTGAAGCAAACATTGCCGAAAAGAAACCTTTTACTTTTTCACCAAGATTAAAAGGCTATACCGCTGTATTGGGTATACTAATAGCGGTCCTTATTGGTATGTTGTTTTTGCGTAACGATGTTGAAGCCAGTATTTTGCGGTTACCTGGAGAGTTGTATGAGAAGAAAGAAAATAATATTATAAGTAATGTCTACACTTATAAATTAATTAATAAAACTACTTCAAAAATTGAAGATGTAAACTTTAAGTTAATTTCCCATAAGGGTACTATAGAGGTTGTCTCTCAAGACTCTTTTGAAGTTCCAGAACAAGGTATGGCACAGGGTACTTTATTTATTGAAATTCCTTTGCCAGCCATTGAGAGCGATCGAGAACGATTGAAAATTGGTGTTTACAGCGGTGAAAAATTAATTGAAACTACGGTAACTGCATTTTTAGGACCAAGAAGTTTCAGATAAAAAAGAAAAATTATGAAAATTAATTGGGGTTGGGGTATCGTGATTGCCTTTATAGGATTTATAAGCTTTATACTTTATTTTGTTATAAAAGTCTCTACCAATGATGCGTATGAGCACGATTTGGTAGTAGAAGAGTATTACAAACAAGAGTTAAAGTTAAACGGACAAATTGAGGCAGAGCAAAATGTATTACCATTTAAAAAGGATATTGTGGTCGAAGAAATAGCTGGAGATTTACGTATCAAAATGCCTAAAGATAAGGTGAGTGAATTGGCTAAAGGTACACTTCTTATGTACAGACCATCAAACAAAAAACTAGATTTCACCTTGCCTTTTCAACTGAAGAATGGAGAAATGTTTGTACCCAAAGAAAAATTGGTCGGGGGCATTTGGTCGGTTATAATAGAATGGGAAGAAAACAATAAAAATTACCGATTTAAAAAAGAGCTTCATTTATAACTATGCTTTGGTCTGCTTTTCTATTAGGTTTGTTGGGCAGCCTGCATTGTGTAGGTATGTGCGGGCCAATTGCCTTTATGCTGCCTCTAGACCGCACCAATCGTATACGTAAAGGTTTTCAGTTAAGCTTGTATCATTTAGGTAGATTAATAAGCTATTGCATCATTGGCTTACTTTTCGGCTTAATTGGTAAAGGATTATACTTATTTGGTTTTCAGCAGTTTATTTCTATTTTAATTGGGGTGATAATGATTGTAGTGGTTGTTCTACCTAGCCGTACATTTAGGAATATAAATGTGGTTAATCCTATATATAAATTAATTGCTAAAGTAAAATCGGCTTTAGGTAAAGAACTAAAAAAGCGTACGCCAGATACATTCCTTACTATTGGTTTCCTTAACGGATTCTTACCTTGTGGGTTACTTTATATGGCGGTATTTGCAACCTTCACATTCGAGTCTATGGCCTTAAGCACCACTTATATGCTGCTCTTTGGTTTAGGAACAATACCCTTAATGACTTTAGTGATATATGCAAAAGATTTCCTTAATCAAAAATGGCGCAATAGATTTCAAAAAATAATACCATATGCTTTGGTCGTAATTGGTATACTTTTTATTTTACGAGGGTTAGGATTAGGTATTCCTTATGTTTCGCCAGAATCGGTTAACTTTATTGAGTCGCCCGAAGCAAATTTTGACTGTGCACCAAATTTGCCACAAAACTAATAAATATCATAGTTTACTTCGCTCTGTACGTGTAATTTTGCATAAAATTTAAAGTACTTATTATGTTATATATTACCGCCCAACAAGCAGTAGAACAAGTTAAATCTAATTCTAGGTTGTTTTTTCAAGGAGCCGCGATGACCCCAAAGTTAATCATTAAAGCGCTGTGCGATCGATATAAAGAATTAGATAATGTAGAAATAGTACAACTCCACACCGAAGGAGAAGCTAAATATACTCAAGAGCCTTACAATCAAATCTTTCGAGTAAATTCTTGCTTTGTTGGTAGCAATGTAAGAAAAGCGGTCAATCAACAACAAGGAGATTATATACCCATATTTTTAAGTGAGGTTCACTTATTGTTTAAGCGTAACATATTGCCTTTAGATGTAGCTTTTATTCAAGTTTCTCCACCAGATAAACATGGTTTTTGCTCTTTAGGAACTTCTGTAGATGTAACCTTATCGGCTATAGAAAATGCAAAACGTGTAATTGCACAAGTAAACCCAAATGTACCGAGAACTCACGGCGATGGAATAATTCACGTACAGCAAATTGATGCCATGGTTGAGGTCGATGAACCTATACACCAAGTATTTCTTTCTGAACCGACGGCTACAGAATTAGCTATTGGTAATCACGTAGCCCAATTGATAGAAGACGGTGCTACCTTACAAATGGGTATTGGAGCCATACCTAATGTGGTCTTAAATAATTTAAAAAACCATAAAAATCTTGGTATTCATACCGAGATGTTTTCAGATGGTATTCTTCCTTTAGTAGAAAAAGGAATCATAAATGGCAGTCAGAAAATGGTGAAAAACGGTAAAATTGTAACCTGTTTTGCTATGGGATCTCCCAAATTATATGATTTCATTGATGATAACCCAATGGTGCATTTTAAAGAAGCGGCTTATACCAATGACACTTCTATAATACGTAGAAACCCTAAGGTAACTGCTATAAATTCGGCAATTGAAATAGATATTACTGGGCAAGTTTGTGCAGATACCATTGGAAAAATGCAATTCTCTGGAGTTGGAGGCCAAATGGATTTCATACGAGGAGCAAGTCTTTCAGAAGACGGTAAAGCAATCATAGCCATGCCTTCTATTACCGCCAAAGGCATCTCAAAAATCACCCCTTACCTAAAGAAAGGGGCAGGGGTAACCACAACACGTGCACACGTTCATTATGTGGTTACCGAAAACGGAGTTGTAAATTTATTTGGAAAAAGCTTAAAGCAAAGAGCAAAGGCGTTAATTTCTATAGCACACCCCGATCATCAAGAAGAGTTGAGTAAATTAGCCTATGAACGATTAAATAATTAAAAATAAGCCTGCAGATGTTAAAAGAAATTGAAGAACGAGCAGACGTGGCTTTGTTGGTAAGAAGCTTCTACCAAAAGGTGCGTAAGAATAAAGAAATAGGACATTTTTTTAATGAGACCATATCAGACTGGGAGGAACACCTCGAGAAATTAACCGACTTTTGGGAAAGCAATTTGTTTTATGTAGATAAGTTTAGAGGCCGCCCCGGTAGGGCACACATTATGGTTGACCAAAAATTTGATAATAGTATTGAGGCAAAGCATTTTGGTGTTTGGTTAAATTTGTGGTGGCAGACCATAGACCAATTGTACGAAGGAGAACGCGCCGAAAGAGCCAAAGAGTTAGCTAGAAATTTAGGAACCAATTTTCATATGAAAATTTTTATGGCTAGAGAACGAAAGAGTTTGCTGTAAGTTTCTGTAAATTAATCGATTGGTAAAATAATTAAAATATTCTAATATTTTTCAATTATCATGCTGATTAGGTCTTTTAGGTTTCATAAATTTGATAAATAATTGTTTAAAAAGAAAGCAGGGTAGGGCAGCTATTGTTCTTATACTGCTCTAAAAATTTAAAAATAAAAATATATGGCTAATAAAAAAGAAACCATGTATGATAATGTAATGAAGCAATACAATAAAGTTGCAGATTACATGGATTTAGATCCGAATATCAGAAAAATCTTAGCGGTAACTAATAATGAGATCATTATTCATTTTCCCGTAAGGATGGATAATGGTGATGTAGAAATTTTTACTGGATACCGCGTTCAGCATAACAATGCCTTAGGTCCTTACAAAGGAGGTTTGCGTTATCACGCCGATGTTGATGTAGAAGCGGCAAAGGCTTTGGCTATTTGGATGACTTGGAAAACCTCTTTAGCAGGATTGCCTTACGGTGGTGCAAAAGGAGGAATTCAATTAGATCCTAGAAAATATTCTATTACCGAGTTAGAGCGAATCACGCGACGATTTACTTATGCTTTGGGAGAAAATATTGGTGCCGAGCATGATATTCCTGCCCCCGATGTAAATACCAATGCTCAAACTATGGCGTGGATCGCAGATACTTATATGAGTACTAAATCTCCATCTGAAAGATCAAAACATCAACACGTAGTGACCGGTAAACCTGTAGGTTCTGGAGGATTAGAAGGTAGAGACCGTGCAACAGGCTTTGGAGTTTATTTAACTATAAGATTATACCATGAAAGTAGAGGTGAATCTTTAAAAGGTAAAACCTTTATTGTGCAAGGTTTTGGAAATGTAGGCTACTGGGCTTCTAAATTCTTAGAGGCAGATGGTGCAAAACTAATTGCAGTTCAAGATGCACATGCTACCATACACGATGAAGCAGGATTTAGCGTAGAAGATTTGTTTGAGCACAGCAAACCTAGAAAGAATTCTATAGCTGGTTTCGCAGATGATAAAGAAATTGACCCTAAACAATTTTTTGGCTTAGAATGTGATATTTTAATTCCAGCAGCCCTAGGAAATCAAATTACCGAAGAGAATGCAGCCGATGTTAAAGCGCCCTTAATCGCAGAAGGAGCAAACGGGCCAACCACCGATGCAGCAGAGAAGATACTATTAGAAAATGGGGTTACTATTATACCTGATATTTTATGTAATTCGGGTGGTGTAATTGGTAGTTATTTTGAATGGTTACAAAACCGTAACGGAGAATTATGGCAGTTAGATGAAATTATGATTCGTTTAGAGAAAAAACTAACTGGCGTTTTTAAGAAAGTTGAAAACGAGGTAAAAGAAAGACAAACAGACTGGAGAACGGCTGCATATGTTTTGGCTATTTATCGAATAGAAATGGCTTATAAGCAACGCGGAATTTTCCCATAAAATCATTCTTTCAAAGAAACTAAACCTTCTCTATATCAATTTATCTTATCAACAAAAAGATAAATTGATATAGAGAAGGTTTTTTTTATCCTAAAAATTTGTAATTTCATCGCCGCAACGCAAAAATTCAGGTTATGCCCGATAAAATACAGGAACATTACAGCGAAGAAGAAATCCAAATACTCAATATGAATAAAGATTTGAACTTTTGGGTAGACGAACTTAAGTTTATGGTTACTGAAATAACTTTTTTTAAACAGTTATTGGCTAAAGATGAATTAAAGTTTAATACTTCGCCTAACTATAAAGAAGTTAAACAGATATTAGCCGAAAATCTAGAGACTACCAAAAAGTTTTTAGAAGAGTTAATCGATTATGATGTGGTGTCTAATGGCATCCAAGAATGCGACGATTTATCTTGCGAAACCTATTACCTCAATGAGCATCAGGACTACAAAAAACGCGTTCGCGACCATTTAAAATTACACAAAGATAATAAACAAGTATTGTTTAAGTTAATACAAGAAAACTTATAATTTAAAATAAAAAAATCCCTATCAAAATAGGGATTTTTTTTAACAGTCACTTAGGTTTACTCTAACAGCTAGGCCTCCCTCTGAGGTTTCTTTGTACTTTGAATTCATATCCTTTGCCGTATCCCACATTGTTTCAATAACACTATCTAGTGGTACTTTTACTTTGGTAGCATCGGTTTCTAAGGCTATTTCGGCGGCATTTATCGCTTTAATGGCGCCCATCGCGTTACGCTCTATACAAGGCACCTGAACTAAACCAGCAATAGGGTCACAGGTTAAGCCTAAATGATGCTCCATAGCAATTTCACTTGCCACAAGTACTTGTTCTGGCGTTCCTCCAAGAAGATGCGCTAAACCTCCAGCCGCCATGGCCGATGAAACACCGATTTCTGCTTGACACCCACCCATAGCTGCCGATATGGTTGCTCCCTTTTTAAACAAGCTGCCTATCTCGCCAGCAACCAGCATAAACTCTTTAAGGTGTTCAAAAGTAGCTTGATGATTTTCTATCGTCATATAGTACATCATTACCGCGGGTACGGTACCAGCGCTACCATTGGTGGGGGCAGTTACTACTCGGCCTAAACTAGCATTTACTTCGTTAACACTAATGGCATAACAACTTACCCATTTTAAAATTTGTCTGAATTTCACCTCTGTTTTACGTATGGCTTCCAGCCAGTCTTGAGGATTGGAATAATCTTGATCGCCAATAAGCTTCTCGTGAATTCCAAATGCTCGGCGTTGTACTTTTAAACCGCCTGGTAAAATTCCAGGGGTATGACAACCTACATACATAGACTCGAGCATTACATGCCAAATTGCTTTTAAGCCCTCGTCTATTTCTTTTTCGCTTCTTAGCGATTTTTCATTCTCTAATACAATTTGAGCGATATTTTTATTCTCTTGCTTGCAAAAAGCCAATAGCTCAGTTCCCTTTTCAATACTAAAAGGGAATTGTTTAAATACCTCTACCTTTTTCTTAGCATTTTCTCGCTCTTCTTTAACTACAAAACCACCACCAATAGAATAGAACGTAGCTTTATATTGACTTGTATCATCTATTGTAGCAATAAAGGTCATACCATTAGGATGAAAATCAAGAAATTTCTTATTAAAAACCACCTGTTTGGCAGGGTCAAAATTGAGTTCTCGTTCTTGGTTAAGATGAAGTATATGGCTTTCTTTAATTTTAGTTATACTAGGCTCTAGCAAATCTAAATCCATTTTTACGGGATCATAGCCCAATAAGCCCAATAATACCGCAATATCGGTAGCGTGACCTATACCGGTCAGCGATAATGAGCCGTATAAATCAACATGGATTTTTGTAACTCGATTAAAAATTTCTTCTTCTTTTAATTCATCTATAAAACGCTGGGCAGCACGCCAAGGGCCTAGGGTGTGGGAACTAGATGGCCCTACACCTATTTTTAGCATATCAAAAACACTGATGCACTCAACTTTTTTCATTTCTTCCAATTAAATTATGGCAACTACAAAGATGAAAGAAAAAATTCATCTTTCCACATGTCTGCTTACTTATTTGTTTGCTATTTTAAATGCTTTGAGTATTTTATCGGGTTAGGGATAGCAGCGTTAGCCCGTAAAAAATCAAGCTTTTTTAAAGCTTGATTTTGCGGACTTTAAGCGTATAGCCCGGCTTTCTTTTTTTGTTTTTTATAAAAAGAAAGAACCCCCAACAGGCACAATGACAAGTAATAAAAGTATAAAGGTGACATGATGTCATATTTAATCTGCTGGCACAAAGATTGAATAATGCTAAGCGAATTTAAAGTTTAAAAAAAATAAATTATATAAATTATGAGTAAGATAATAGGTATAGATTTAGGTACTACTAACTCGTGTGTTTCTGTGATGGAAGGGAATGAGCCTGTAGTAATTCCTAATGCTGAAGGTAAGCGAACTACCCCGTCTGTAATAGCTTTTGTTGAAGATGGTGAGATTAAAGTAGGAGATCCGGCTAAGCGACAGGCGGTGACTAACCCAGAAAAAACAATTGCTTCTATCAAGCGTTTTATGGGTAACAAGTATTCTGAATCAAATAGAGAAGCAGATCGTGTTGCTTATAAAGTGGTAAAGGGAGATAATGACACCCCGCGTGTAGATGTCGATGGGCGTTTGTATACCCCACAAGAATTATCGGCTATGATTCTTCAAAAAATGAAGAAAACTGCCGAGGATTATTTAGGTCAAGACGTAAGTGAGGCGGTAATTACCGTTCCGGCTTATTTTAATGATTCGCAAAGACAAGCTACCAAAGAAGCAGGTGAAATTGCTGGCTTAAAAGTGCGTAGAATTATTAATGAGCCTACAGCTGCAGCTTTAGCTTATGGCTTAGATAAAAAAGGACAAGACCAAAAGATTGTAGTATTTGATTTTGGTGGAGGTACGCATGATGTTTCTATTTTAGAATTAGGTGACGGTGTATTTGAAGTTTTAGCTACCGATGGGGATACACACTTAGGTGGAGATGACGTAGATGAAACGATAATAGATTGGTTGGCCGATGAGTTTCAAAAAGAAGAAGATATCGATTTACGCAAAGACCCTATGGCTTTACAGCGTCTTAAAGAAGCTGCAGAAAAAGCTAAAATTGAATTATCAAGTTCTTCAAGTACAGAAATTAATTTGCCTTATGTTACCGCTACTGCTAGTGGACCTAAGCACTTGGTAAAACAACTTTCTCGTTCTAAGTTTGAGCAGTTAATTAGTGACCTTGTAAAGCGAACTATAGCACCTTGTGAAAAGGCTATGAAAGCAGCTGGTTTATCAAAAAGCGATATTGACGAAGTAATTTTAGTAGGAGGTTCTACTCGAATTCCTGCTGTACAGGAAGCGGTTGAAAACTTCTTTGGTAAGAAACCAAGTAAAGGTGTAAACCCAGATGAGGTAGTGTCTTTAGGAGCTGCCATTCAAGGTGGGGTATTAACAGGAGATGTAAAGGATGTTCTTTTACTAGATGTAACACCACTTTCATTGGGTATTGAGACTATGGGAGGTGTAAATACCAAGTTAATTGAAGCCAATACTACCATCCCTACTAAGAAGTCACAAATATTTTCTACCGCAGCAGATAATCAACCTTCTGTAGAAATTCACGTGCTACAAGGAGAACGACCAATGGCTGCCGATAATAAAACTATTGGTAGGTTCCATTTAGATGGTATACCACCAGCACAACGCGGTACACCACAAATTGAAGTGACTTTTGATATTGATGCCAATGGTATTATTAAAGTAAGCGCTACAGATAAAGCTACTGGTAAATCACAAGATATCCGAATCGAAGCATCTTCTGGATTAACCGAGGAGGAAATTGAGAAAATGAAGAGTGAAGCAGAGGCTAACGCTGAAGCGGATAAAAAAGCAAAAGAAAAAGTAGATAAGCTGAATGAAGCTGATGCGATGATCTTTCAAACTGAAAAACAATTGAAAGAGTTTGGCGACAAATTATCTGATGATAAGAAAAAGCCGGTTGAAGATGCATTAGCAGAGCTTAAAAAAGCTTATGAAACCAAAGAATTAGAAGCAATCACTCCAGCGCTAGACAAGTTAAATGAAACTTGGAAGAGTGTATCTGAAGAGATGTACAAAGCGCAGGCAGAAGCTCAGCAAAACGGAGCTGGCGCCCAAAATGCAGGCAACGCCGGTGCGCAAGGTGAAGCAGGAGGAGACGCTTCTAAAGACGATGTTGAAGATGTAGATTTTGAAGAGGTAAAATAAACTTTATTAAATCACAATAAATAAAAACGCGATCGGTAACGATCGCGTTTTTTTATGATTTTTGTAGTACTTTTTTAAACGTTCAAAAGCAGTAAATCTTTTCTTAATTGTGGAGACTTTTAATCGAAAAGAAGATTTTGTTCTACCTAAATTGATTTTATAAAAAATAGAAATTTTAGGTTATTTCTTCTCTTCTAATTTACTAAGCTTCTTACGCTCTTTAATTAAATTTTTAAATGTTTTACCGTACCGAGATTTTTTAATTGGTTTAGGCAACGAATTATAAACCGTATCTAAATATTTTACATTAGCATCAAATGCTTCTGTAATCATAATATAAGGAGCAACTTCGTAGTCCTTATTATTGATAGCAAAATTCACAGTGTAGAGATACTTGCGCTTTAAAAGCTGGTTGAACTTTTTTTGGATGGCTTTCGTCTCTTCTTCATCTTGATCTTGGTAAGCTTTAAAGCTGGCCTCAACAATATCTAGTCTTTCGTCATTAAACTTTTTTATAACCGCAAAATAATCTTGCAAAAGCTTATGGTTAGTACTCCCTTCGATTTTGGCATTGTACGAAAATTCTTTTAAATCAGTTTTAAAGTTTAGCGTACCGGGTTCAGCAAAAATTTCTACAATATTATCGCTGTTTTCACCAACTCCTTTATCCAAATACACAAATAAGATTTCTGGCTCTTTTAAGTTGGTTTTCAAACTAAAGCTTTCTTCGCCTCGAACGTGTATCGAGTCTAGGTCAATTACAAATGAATCTTTTACCCTTTGTAAATAAAGGGTTCCTTTTCTCAGACCGTCTACCTTTCCATTAAGCGTAAAATTGGATTCTTTGTCTTGACAAGCTAATACAAGAAAGCTAATTAAAACTGCGGTAATTGTTTTTTTCATGATAGGTTAAAAAATATAATTTAAATAGAGTTAGAGGCTACTTCCATAAGCACAGCACATAAATAAGCTGCCCAAGTACCAACTACGTAACCTAATACTGCTAGTAGAACTCCAACGGTTGCCAGTGATGGATGAAAGGCTGCAGCCACAACAGGAGCAGAGGCTGCCCCGCCTACATTTGCTTGGCTACCCACAGCCAAAAAGAAATAGGGGGCTCTTATTATTTTTGCAACGCCAATTAATAAGCCTGCGTGAATGGCCATCCATACTAAACCTATTGCAATTAAGCCAGGGTTGTCAAAAATCATCAGTAAATCCATTTTCATTCCTATAGTAGCCACAAGAATATAAATAAAAATGCTTCCTATCTTACTAGCTCCTGCACCTTCATATTGTTTGGCTTTAGTGAAAGACAAAATAATACCGATAAAAGTAGCTATGGTTATCATCCAAAAGAAGGTAGAAGTAAACGAGGATAAGGCAGAGCTTTTATCGTTAAAAACAGAGAAATTGTCTTTGAGAAAATTAGAAATTCCATCGGCTCCCCAATGTCCTAGACCTACTGCTCCCATGGCTAAGCCTAGCATAATTATATAATCTGACAGTTTTGGTGTTCTGGAGATGCTTGCAGTGTAATAGCTAACCTTTTGCTTAAGTTCTGTTATAGCACTAGAATCGGCTTTAAGCCATTTGTCAATTTTGTCTGTTTTAGCAATCCCCATTAATACAATAGCCATCCATATGTTGGCCACCACAATATCAACAAAAACCATCCCCCCATATTTTTCGGGATTAAACTTAAAAATTTCTAACATTGCCGCTTGGTTGGCTCCACCACCAATCCAACTTCCGGCCAAAGTTGCTAATCCGCGCCAAACGGCATCGGGTCCCGCACCTCCAACAGTTTCTGGGGAGACCATAGATATTAGAAGTATAGCTATGGGGCCACCGATGACAATACCTAATGTGCCAGTAAAAAACATTATCAATGCTTTTGGACCTAAATTAAAAATTGCTTTTAAGTCAATACTAAGCGTCATTAAAACTAAAGATGCTGGTAACAAGTATCTACTAGCTACAAAATATAGCTGAGAATTTTCTGCACTAATAATTCCTAATGTATTTAAAATTGCAGGGAGTAAGTAGCACATTAATAAAGCAGGTACGACTTTATAAAACTTTTGCCAAAATGAATTTTTTGATTCATTGGTGTAAAAGACCAGTGCTAAAACAACCATTAATAAACCAAAAACGATGGCATCATTGGTAAAAACCGGGGTATTCTCCATAGGTAAAATCAATTTTGGTAAATATAAATACTTTTACAAAACTGGAAAGTGATTTCAATAATTAATCGGGATACACAAGGGGTGTATTTAAATACATAAAAAAAATCAGCTAATTTATTTAAATCTTTTTTGGGAACAATATATTTGCATAAAAAATAAATATGAAGAATTTAATTTTGGCTTTTTGCTTAATCCTGCTGCCGCTAACCGCAGTAGCAAAAAATACCCCTAGTGATTGGGGGCAAAACGGTCACCGTTCAACTGCGCAAATCGCTCAGCAATATCTTAAAAAGAATACCCTAAAACGTGTTCAAGAAATTTTAAAAGGTGAGAGCTTGGCCGTGGCCTCCACTTTTTCTGATGAAATCAAAAGCGATAGAGCTTTTAGAAAGTATAATGCTTGGCATTATATCAATATTGATGAAGGTGCCAGTATAGCTCAAATCAATAATCTAAAAGAAGAGAATATAGTTTGGGCGATTGAAAAATGTGTTGAAGTTTTAAAAGATTCAAAGCATTCAGAGCAAGAACAAGAGTTCCATCTCAAAATGCTTATACATTTGGTAGGAGATTTACACCAACCCATGCATGTGGGTAGGGCAGAAGATCGGGGCGGAAATGACATTGATGTTATTTGGTTTGGAAAACCCAGTAATTTACACCGTGTTTGGGATTCTGAAATGATAGCGAGTTACGATATGAGTTTTACCGAATTAGCAGAGCATAGACCCTCTCTCAATAAAAATCAAATAATGAGCTTGCAAGAAGGAACTCCGGCCGAATGGGCGTTGGAATCTCAAAAAATAGCAACTAAACTTTATGCCGATGCATCTAAAAACTATAATTTTCGTTATAGTTATATGTATGAATGGTTTCCTGTTTTAAAAGCGCAATTAGAAAAAGGTGGCTTACGCTTGGCAAAAATTTTAAATGAAATTTACGGTTAATTAGCGTTTACTTATCTTGTTGCCACTTATTATTTTTTGTCGGCTACATTTAAAAGTTCCAGCATCAAAATTTCTCAAATTTTGGTGCTTTGTTTTTCTTCCTTGTACCCGTGCACGCCATAATCTAAAACTTGAAGGTTTCAATTCGTGTTGCATAAGTTTAATAACTTCTTTTTCTGGAATTCCAAATTGGAATTCAATGGCCTCAAAAGTAGTGCGATCTTCCCAGGCCATTTCAATTATACGATCAATTTCTCGTAAGCTAAATTTTTTGTTTGTCATTTTTAATTATTCTAAAGGTTAAATTTATTCTTGGCCCAACAAGCTTTTTAGTTTTCGGGATTTGGTGTTTCCAGAAATGCTGCGTGTTTCCCTGCATCAATAAAAGACTTCTGTGCGGTAGCATTATATCGTGTTTTAAACTTTTATTGTAGATATGTTTTAATTTAAATTTTCGGGTGGCTCCAAGACTTATCGATGCTATTTTAGGTTGTTTACCCAATTCTCTTTCATTATCGGCGTGCCAACCGTTGCTGTCTTCACCGTTGCGGTATAGGTTTAATAAGCAAGTGGTAAATTGTATACCAAAATCGTTTTGCAACTTATTTTTTATTTTTAGTATCGGTTCAGGAAAAGGTGCGGGCTGTAAAGTGAGACCAGAATAGGAATACGGGTTTTTGTTGGTTGCATATAAAGCAGTAAGTCTTGGTTGTAAGTATTCTTTTCCAAATATTTTAATACAATCTTCTTGCCAATCTGTTTGATGTAACAGATGTTCAAATAAGAGGTCAGCCTCAGAAACTGGTAAATAAAGCGGATCAAAATATAAATCGGCATCTGGTAAATCGATAGCTGGCATAATTAAAATTGTAAATAAAAGAAAGCCCACCAAATAAGTATTCCCTGTAGTGGAATACGTAAAATTAAAATCCATTTAGGAATCCCAAGTCCGGCTTTTTTTGAACTAAGCATATAAAAATGTACCCACAGGAAAACAATTAGCATCGCTATAATACCATAAATCGCATAATCTTTAAATGGTTCATAAAGTAGGGTAACCCCTAATAAAATTTCAGCAGCACCACTTAGTAACACCCAGCGTTTTTTATTTTTAAAAATACTGGGCATTATGCGCACATACGCTTTGGGTTTTACAAAATGCATTACCCCAGCAAAAATATACATTGCACACATTAAATAGAGGTGCCAAGAATAATAATCCATTGCATAAAGGTAAAAAATTAGATAGCGCGTTTTTTCATTTTATCATATAATTAATATTTGTTGCAGAGATGTCTTGAATTCTTATCCCTTCGCTTTCGCGGAATTATTCTCGTTACCTATTATTAATTGTACTAACATATATAGGAGGGAAGCGGGTTGATCCTTTTCCGATCCTGAATTTTTGCAATAAGAATAAGCCTATAGAATAAGAGTATAAGCAAGTAAACTTCCATTTTAGTAAGCCTGGAAAAAAACTTTTAAAAAACTTCAGGCGGTTAAATCACTTGTTAGCAAGCCATTAGTATTTCATTAAAAAATAAATCAAAAAAAAGCCCATAAAAAGTTTGCGCAATGGAATAAAGGTTCTACATTTGCACCCGCAAACGGCGCAAGTCATTGTAAGTTCATTAAAAAGCGAAATAGTTTAGTTTAGGGGTTGTGAGATAAAGAAAGACTTTTTATCTTTGCCTTCTTAAATAAGCTAAGCGGTTGTCAAAAATAAATTTTTAAAAAACTTTAAATTTATTTTGGCAGAAACA
>NZ_JBHULZ010000041.1:613482-636879 GCF_042684705.1 Mesonia sediminis | reverse complement strand
AATAAACTAGTTGTCACCCTGAATTTATTTCAGGGTCTCATTCAAGGGTCTAGGTCTGAGCCCAAAGGTTTATATAAATCTTTCCATTCAGGATTATCTTGTTCTATTAAATTAATCTTCCATTGCCGGTGCCAGTTCTTTAATTGTTTTTCTCTTGCTATAGCATCTTCTATATATTGAAATTCTTCAACATACACTAAGCGCTTTAGTTTATATTTTGAGGTGAATTTGCTTCCTTCTCCATTTATATGCCGTTCCATTCTATCATCTATTCCTCCAGTTACACCGATATACAATACACCTTTAGGTTTATTTGTTAAAATATATACTGTATAATTGTGGTATGTTCGTTGGGGCATAAATCTATTTTATTTAGATGCTGAAACAAGTTCAGCATGACAAGGGATTGGTTCAGGATGACAAAATAAACTAGTTGTCACCCTGAATTTATTTCAGGGTCTCATTCAAGGGTCTAGGTCTGAGCCCAAAGGTTTATATAAATCTTTCCATTCAGGATTATCTTGCTCTATTAAATTAATCTTCCATTGTCGATGCCAGTTCTTTAATTGTTTTTCTCTTGCTATAGCATCTTCAATATATTGAAATTCTTCAACATACACTAAGCGCTTTAGTTTATATTTTGAGGTGAATTTGCTTCCTTCTCCATTTATATGACGTTCCATTCTATCATCTATTCCTCCAGTTACACCGATATACAATACACCTTTAGGTTTATTTGTTAAAATATATACCGTATAATTGTGGTATGTTCGTTGGGGCATAAATCTATTTTATTTAGATGCTGAAACAAGTTCAGCATGACAAGGGATTGGTTCAGGATGACAAAATAAACTAGTTGTCACCCTGAATTTATTTCAGGGTCTCATTCAAGGGTCTAGGTCTGAGCCCAAAGGTTTATATAAATCTTTCCATTCAGGATTATCTTGTTCAATTAAGTTTATTTTCCATTGTCGATGCCAGTTCTTTAATTGTTTTTCTCTTGCTATAGCATCTTCTATATATTGAAATTCTTCAACATACACTAAGCGCTTTAGTTTATATTTCGAAGTAAACTGACTAGCCTTGCCTTTTATATGACGTTCCATTCTATCATCTATTCCTCCAGTTACACCGATATACAATACACCCTTAGGTTTATTTGTTGAAATATATACTGTATAATTGTGGTATGTTCGTTGGGGCATAAATCTATTTTATTTAGATGCTGAAACAAGTTCAGCATGACAAGTCTTTTCTATTTTCCAAACCTTTAAATCCTTATGTGTTTTCATATTTATTGGTTTACTGGTTCACTAGTCTACTGGTCTACTGGTTCACTAACCCCTAACTCCCAACCCCCGATACTCTTCCAACAAAGCCTCCCAGACTTTTTGGCGTTCATAGCGGGTGGTGATTAAATTTCGGGCGTTGCTTTTTAATTGTTGGTACAAATTCTCGTTCTGCATTAGTTCCTGCATGGCATTTTGCAAAGCTTTCGTATTTTTTGGGGGAATGATGATTCCGTTTTTATTGGGGATAATGATTTCATTGCATCCGTTGATATCGCTTACAATAGCCGGTAAGCCCATGGCGCCTGCTTGCATGACTACATTGGGGAAGCCCTCGCGGTAACTAGGAAAGGCCAGGGCGTCACTCACCGCCAAATAGGGGCGTACATCTTCCTGGTAGCCCACCGAAATAATAGCGGCATTGGATGCTATTGCTTCAAGCGTTTCTTCGTGTAAAGGGTCAAGCTCTGTTTCTAAAGGACCCACTAGTAACAATTTAGCATTTTGTTCTGAAATACCGCCTTTCAGTTTTAAATTTTGAAAAGCTTGAACTAACTCATTTATGCCCTTATCGGAAACTAAGCGACCGACAAAGATGAAAACAAAATCTTCATTTGAAATTCCAAGAGTTTCCCTTAATTCATTTTTGGAGTTGTCATCATAAAGCAGCGGATCAAAATGGGAGGTATCGATGCCGTTCACATTCCCATTCGCTAAAATTTTCAATGGCTTTTTAGTAATGTTGTAATTTATTAAATCCTGACGCACCCCTTGACCTTCGGGGTATATATGCGTTGCACAACGGCATAAAAGGCGGTCTGTTGCGATTAACACCTTTTGCTTTGCTCCTGTTTGCGAAGGAAAAATTAGACCAGTAAACGTATGCAAACGGAATGGCACCCCCGTAATTCTTGCCGCTAACATAGATAGCAAGCCTGCTTTAGGTGTAATGGAGTGAACTATTTGTGGCTTTTCTTTACGAAATAACCTTATCAATTTCCACAAAGATATTAAATCTTTAAGTGGACTGATACCTCGCTGCATGCGAACTGCTTTTACCACAACCCCTTCTCTACGCTCTATTTTTTGCAATAAATCCTGTGGCGGTGACGAAACACCCACAATCTCAAAGTATGAAGACAAAAAATGCAACTGACCCTCAAGTAATTTATCAAGAGATATAGGTACAGTCGTTACGCGGATGAGTTTAGGCAAGGATTTGTTCATACAATTGTATGTATTGGTTTACCATTATTTGAATGTCATACTGTGCCGCTCTTTTCTGGCAGGCTTCAACTATTTTTTGGTTAAATATTGGTTCATGCTTTAGCTTTAAAATTAACTCCGCTAATGTTTCGGCGTCACCTACAGGGAACAGTAAGCCTGCATCTTTAACAATTGGAGCCAAACCTGGCACATCACTAGCTATAAATGGCCTGCCTGATGCCATACCTTCAATACTCGACAAAGACATGCCTTCATAATGAGAGGATAACACCACGATATCAGCCGTTTTTAATAACGCTGGCACGTCGTTGCGATTGCCCAAAAAGCATACCCTATTCGATAAACCCAAACGAGTAGCTAACGCCTCGCAGTTTTCTCTTTGGGGGCCATCACCCACCAATATTAGTTTTACTGTTTCAGGTAAAATTGACAAGGCTTTAATTACAGTGGCTTGGTCTTTCGGATATTTAAAAGAAGAAACTTGAATAACAAGAAAATCTTTTTGACTTAAATTCAGCTGATCGCGACTTTGAACCTCTGCTTTTTTATATTTTAATATATCTACACCATTATTTATTTTAAATACCTTATCAGACGATAATGAAATATGTTTTAATAAGGCACTTTCAACTTCATCAGCTATTACGGCTATACTATCAAATTTTGAATAGATATACTGCTCAATTGGTTTACTAAATCGATTACGAATGCGGCGATTAGAAGTACTATGCTCTGTAAAAATCAATTTTGTAGAAGCGCCACTCCATTGTTTAGCCAAAACTGCCCAATATTGTGCAGGAAAAAGGTGTACATGCGCTATATCGTATTGACCAATAATTTTAGCAATCTTAAAAATATGATTTGGTTGATATACAGAACCACTTCCTAGTTTATAAATTTTACAACTATCCATTGCTTCTAGTTGCTGCATAAAAGGATAATCTTCATCTTTCAGCACTAAAACATCCATCTCTATACCCGCCTCACGGTATAAGGACAAGCTGTCTAAAAGCAACTTCTCGGCACCACCTGTTGCTAAACTATCTATGATTTGCAGAATTTTCATGCGTGTTTTCGCTTATCGTTTAAATACATTAAGTAACCCAAAGGTAACAAGGGAAGCGACCAAATACCTATTTTCTTTATCTTACTGCAAATATTAACTTCTTTAGTATTCAAGGAAAACCTCCAATAATTTATAGCCGCCTTTACTTTTTCTTTTAGCGGTATGTTATAATTCGCTAATTCGGCATAATGTAACATGCTCGCTTGTGGTGAATGCATTCTTATTTTAACGATTTTCTCTGTAAGCCCACCCTCAATATATTCGGTAATGTATAAACCCAAATTTATAAATTTAAGATTATACCGTTGTGATATTCGGTTCCAGATTAATGCTTCCGGACAAAATTTTTCTTGCTTAAATTCTGGAAATAGATATTGTTTCAAGACGTCAGTTTTAAAAATCTCTACCAAATCACCTTGAATTTTGTGTTTATAACGTATATTTAAAGAATCACTTAGAATAGCACCTCTAAATTCATTCCCAACAATTTGTCCGTTATGATAAGCTCGACGAATAGCGATCCCCCCTAAATTTTTATCGGTTTGGATTTCGTTGAGTAAAGGAACTAAACATTTTACTGTCTCAGCTTTTAAAAAATCATCAGAATCCAAAATTAAAAAAAACTCACCGTGAGCTAATTTTACGCCCTTATTAATAGCACGGTGTTTACCCCCATTAGCTTGTTTATGATAACGAATGTTAAATCTATTTTCAACTGCTTGAAAATTTTCTACAACTTTTTCCGTCTGGTCTGTACTGCCATCATCCACTATTAGCCACTCAAAATCAAAACTCGTTTGTTTGCATAAACTTGCAAATACTCGTGGCAATAAATGGGCACGATTGTAGGTAGGTGTGAATATGGTAATTTTAATATTCATAAATTAAAGTATAAAATGCATAATAGCGCTAAATGCAATAATACCTACTAATATAAACGCTACAAAGTTTCTGTTAGATATTTCTAGGTTGTACTTTAATAGTGGCAACAGCAAAATAAAAGGTATTAGAAACCAACTTAAATAAGCCATTCGGTCAGAAAAGTTCATACGAATATTTAATAGCCAAAAAGCATTAACAAACAGATAAAGATTAAATAAACGAGTGTACAGATTTTCTTTGATACCTTGTTTATTTATAAAATAATTACCGGCTATAATAGGTATTATTGAATACGCAACAAAATCTACCCTAAACCCGGTTTTGTATTGAAGGTTTTTATCGGAAAGATATAGATTACCTCTCTCGTCAAAATCACCCAAAATTGTTTGTATAATTTCTGAAACACCGCCAATATTAATTAGTGAAATCAACAAAGCAAATAGCCAAAGTTTTAAATAAAAGTTTGGACGATTATAATATCCCGTTAAAACATAGGCAAAAAGTGGTAACGCTATTGATTTATGGCTGAGAACGGCACAAATCGATAGTAAGATAAATAAGAATTTTTTTTTATGATATGAAATTGCAATAAGTAGTAGAGACAATGAAAATCCTGCTCTAATAGTGTTTATACCGTAGGTAAGAAAACCGAATGAAGACACACATGCTAAAAATAAAAAAAACCTATGCCTAGGAGGAACAGTTTTTTTTATAAAGACATAATAACCAACTATGTATATGAAAGCTGTAATCAAAAAAAACAGTGCTGAAGAATCATATATTATTTGAGAAACATGGTTATAAAATGCCCAACCTAAATCCTTTTGCGATGAATACGATGCATAACTAAAGTTTTTAAACTGAGCTAGATAATTATATTTATCACCGTAAACTTCTATTGGTGAAAATGCAATTGAAAAAACGACAAATAAAATTAAACCTGTCATAACAAAACTTGGCCAAGAAGGCAAATTATGATAGGTTTTACCGAATTTTAAATTCAAAAAAGTAAAAAAAACTACAACGATAAGTACATAAAAGTAAAAATTCAAATTTTATTCTTATTTAATAAGTTTATATAATTTTTCTAATTCCATAGTTGTGTCTTTTTGACTAAAACGCAATGCATTTACGTACTTTCTACGTAATTCAAAATCGGCTAATATTTCTTCAATATGAAAAGCGATATCTTGTACGTCCATCGCGCATATACTTGCATTTATTCTATGTCTAAATTGATCGTTTACGGTTGAAAAATTGGTCACTACAATAGGTTTAAGCAAAATTTTAGCTTCATCTAAAGCAATAGATTTCCCTTCAAATCGAGATAAATGCACAAAAATATCTGACTGTTTAATAAATGGATAGGGATTAATTTGCACGCCTAAAAATATAATATTTTTCTCTAATTTATGATACGTCACTAAAGAGGTTACGTATTGTCTATTTGCAATTTCCCCTATAAAATACCACTTAAAATTGATCCCCCGACTTTTTAATATACTTGCAGCACCCATGGCCAAATCAAAGCCTTTTGCTTTAGAAACATGTCCTACTGAGATAAGTTTCTCAAAATTTACATCTAAACTTTCCAAAACTTTTTCATTTGCCCAATTACGAATTAATTTAGGAGATGTTATATTTTCAAATAAACCAATCTTATTTTTTTCTTGGGGAAAATACTTTATTAAACTTTCTACACACTTATTCGAAATTGTAAAAATAAAATCTGCCTTGGGCATATACCTTTTATCCATAGAATAGTAGTGAGGCCATTTACCGTAATCACTATGAAAAAATGTAACCTTTTTTTTAGCCTTTACACGATCTATTAAATAATACAATTGATGTTGACCATTAAAATCAACCGCTAAGTCATACTTTTTGTTTAATTTTTTAATTCTCTTAGATAAAATCCAAGCACCTATCCCTTTATTAAAAAACATTATACCAGCACCTAAAAACCGAACTATAGCATCTAAAAAATAACCATATTTTAGAAGCTTTGGAATGTTGTATGGAAAATCAAGAAAAAACAAAGATATTCTTTTATCCTTTATTATATTTATTTCAGAAGGTATTGTATCCATAAAAACCCCTGCTGGGTTTAATATAAAAAGATCTACGTCATATGTTTTAGTGTCAACCACGTTAAGTAAGTTACTCATACTTTTCGAAACGCCACCACTTTCCATATTGCTGATAATGAATAATACTTTCTTTTTCATTTAGCTAATATATTGGATATTAAAATATCAAATTCCCGTACCGTATTATTTACACTGAAATCGTTGGCTCTTTCGAAACCTACTCTTTGATAATATTGACGCAACTCTTTATCTTGAATCATGGTTAATACAGCTTTATATATAGCTTCTTCATTCTGTTCACAGAGAATACCATATTTATTGTTTTGAATTATTTCCGTAGGTCCGGCTGTTCTTGTTGCAACAACCGCTGTACCTAAACACATCGCTTCACAAATAACAAGGCCAAAACCTTCATAAGCTGAACACGAAAGCAATAGATCTGCTTTCTTAATATTTGGATATGGATTCTTTACAAAACCTAAAAATTCAACCATTTCTAACACATCTAACTTTTTTGCAAGATTTTTTAAATCTTCTTTCAACTCTCCGTCACCAATAATCTGGAAATGCACCCGAATATTTGCTTTTTTAAATTTTGCGGCTAGACGAATTATCCGCTGAGGCTGTTTTTGTAAGGTTAATCTACCAACAAAAATAATAGTGAAACGATTTTCTTTATTTAAATGAAACTCCCTAGCCAACAACTTAATTTTTTCTATATCTAAAGGATTGTAAATTACTTTCTTTTCAGTATCACAATTCGGAAATCTTTGATTAAAAGCAACTAAAGAATCGTTTGAAACACAAACAACTTTATCCATTTTATTATATGCTTTTACTTCCTCATTAGCATAAAATTGACTTTTGGTATAATGGAAATTAAACAAATCACAATGAACCCATGTCAATTTTTTAGTTTTAGTGTTTAATAATGCGTGGAGTTTTAGTGGCATCCCCTCTAAAAAACTAATTTCTACATCATATTTTTTTGAGATTTTCTTAGACAGAACTCTTTTAAACAAATAATTACTAATCCCCCATTTAGATAACCTTAAAGCTAATTTATACTGCCAGGTGTACGTTGAGTAAAGTGGAATAATATTTACAAAAGCCGGCACTTCGCGTAAGAGAACCCCTCCATTAACTATTATACATAAATCAACCTCATATCTATCTCTATCTAAATTTGCTAATAAATCTAACAACACTCGTTCAGCCCCTCCACCTCCAAGTTCCCCGTAAATAAAGAGTAGTTTTATTTTCATGAATGTAATAGTTTATAATACAAATAAATTAGACGGGACGATTGCATACGCATTAAACTTTTCAATATTGTATTAATTTTTAAATTAACGATATGGTCATAGCAATCTGTATAATAATCACTATTAACTATTTTTCTTATTGTATTTATTTTTTCTAGTCTACTCTGGTTGGAATCTTTATGCAGTGTATTAGCAAACATTTTAAGAACAGTTTGAAGTGTAAACTCTCTAACAGTTTTTAAATCTGCGGTTTCTCGAACGTATTTAAGTAATTCTTTATGAACATTACCCACATGTAAGAAAGGCTTGTGGAACCTGTTCGATGAAGAATCAACGTGCGCAACATAATTATAACCGAAATAATCGACTAATTGAACATATTGGATATGTTTTGCATATTCAATATTAAATACAAGATCTTCCTGATAGGTTATTCTTTCATCAAACTTAATGTCGTTTTTACTTATGGTGTTTAAATTATACAACCTAGCGCAAGGTGAGCTGAAAGCGTCATGCGCTAATAAGTCTAAAAAGTCTGTATTTCTAATTTCTTTTGATTTATAAACTTCAAGCAATTTTTGAAATAAGGGATTCTTAGATGCTATAGCACTTCTAACTTGTTGCATCCCTCCGATTGGCCAGCTATTTTCTCTATAACAGCTTGTTAATTGGTATAAAAAATCTTTTTTAATATAATCATCCCCATCAATAAAGGCAATTAATTCTCCATTAGCCATTTTCAACCCTAAATTTCTTGCCGAACTAACCCCTCCATTTGTTTTATGATAGACTTTTATCCGTTTATCACGGTTTACAAGTGTTTCGCAAATTTCTCCGGTAGTATCAGTTGAACCATCATTAACCAATATAATTTCAATTTCACTATAAGATTGTTTCAAAATACTGTTCACACATTTTCTTAAGTATTCTGAAACATTATAACATGGTATTATAACAGATACAAGTTTATTCATTATTTAGGGCTATAAATTCTTTAATAGGAAATCCTTAGACTCCTTCCTAAGTCGATCCAGTTTAGGTACTACTTCAGCATAGTTAGGTTGAGAATAAAGTAATTCTAAATTTATTTCTGTAAAGTCATAGATTAGTCGTTCTTCTAGTCCTAACTTTTTTAGAATGGATTGAAATCTAGAAGCACCTCTTTCTCTATTTACTAAAGAAATGAATGGTTTATTATTAATTATTGAAAAGACGGTACCATGAAAAGAATCTGTAATTACAAATTCCGCATCTCTAAATCCTTGTAACCAACCCTCGATGGGTGGTTTGATGTAATCTTCAATATTGTTGCTTTTAGGATTTCTTTTTGTATACTTAGATTGGTTTTTAGCAACTTCTAAATTTAATTGCTTTGCACATCTATCGATTAATGTTAATTTTTCTTCCGATTCATCCAACACATAAGTAAATAGGCCTAGTTTTTTTTTAGGTTGTTGTATAAGTTGACTATAATCCTCTGCGTTTAAGAGTAACGTTGGGTCTAATACAAGAACTGCATCTTTTCTATTTAGATGTTGACTACATAAATTAATTCCAGAATCTTCTCTTACAGAAATAGCATCAAACTGCTGTACTAATTCTGAACAAATATTCGTTTGAGAGTACGAATATTCCCATTCCTCAGTACCAAAAGAAGCAGCATAAGCTATTTTTTTTAGTTTTGAACTTTTTCCTAAGAAATCCAAATAAAAATTAAAAATATTAGGAGAATACTTTGGTCTCCAAACTTGATCACTACCTACTACCACAGCGGTAAAATTCTCACGATCAAAATAATTCTTCAAGGCTGCTGTAGATTTTATATTAAAGGAAAGATTTATATTTTTTTTTATAAATGCCTTATTATTCACTAATATTCTACTGGAATCAAAATACCGAGGATTGTTTGGTTGGAAAACTTTTCTTATGAGAAAGCTCTTCAATTTACTTGCTAAAACTTTAATTTCTGAATGGGGGTTATCGTACTCTCTGCTTATAGTAATAGTTTCATGTCCAAAATCTTCAAGCACTCTTTGCAAGGCATAGTTTTGGATAATTCCACCATAATTATGCCTTAAAGGTTGAGTTAAAATGGCTATTTTCTGTTTCATCTCTTTAAATCATTTTGAAATTTTCATTACAGGTTCTTCTTTTGGAAAGTGTGGATCTAAATTTATCGGGTAATTTTCCTATTGGTATGAAACAAATAATTTTTTCTGATTCAGGTAAACTTATTATTTTGGCGAGAGCTTTTTCCTCCGCATAAGTTTTCCCCCAATTAGCAGGACAATTACCAACTTTATAATAATGTAGAGCATATAATAGATTCATTAAATAAACCCCGCCATCGATGTAAAATTGATTTCTTTCCCCTACCGTATAATAATATTTTCGGTTATTTGTCAATATTAGTAATTGACTGACACCTTCGGTATATCCTTCAAATCCACCTTGTATTTTAAGTGCTTTATCAATTTTAGTTTTATCTTGTAATAAATAAACACTATTCGCCTGTCTATTACAAACGGATGGGGCTGTGTTAGCTAAAGTAATTACCTTATTTAAAATTTCTTTAGAAATTAATTCCCCTGTAAAATTTCTTGTGCTTTTTCTAGTAAACGCGAATACTTCGAAAGGATCTCTATTTGATTTGAAAAAGCTTTCCTTGGTCCATTCTTTAATACCATTAAAGTGGTTATCATAATTTGACTTTAAAATCGATTTGTAAAAATTATATTGCTCTGCACTGAATAAATTTTCAATTTCAAAACCAGCATTTTGATGTAATTCGTAATATTGACACATTAATTGATAACCAACTCTAATTTGACTCCTATTACAATTATTCATAATTTCCTTGTCTTTTAGCAACTTATGTAAGTTTCGAATGCGATATGCGGCAAAACCTTTTTTCATATTTTTAAATAGCATTCCCTTTTCAAGAGAATGGTAATTAAGAATAATATCAGCTTCTTTATTTTCTAAATCCTTATTTTTGAAAATTATTGAATACCTTTTATATAATAAATAATCCTTTAAAAAATTTATAATTAAATCTATTCCTAAAACTTTCTTACGTATAAAATCAAAAAAACTTATATAATAAGGTCTTGCTAAATCTTTAATTACACTCATAACTGTTTCATTCTTTGATCTTAAATAACTGTTTCTTCAAAATAGTGAAAAGCATTTTTTTTTCATTTTTCGTTATACCTAATAATATAATGATTCCTATGGTTATGAACCCAACAGCGCCGACTCTCAGAATGAAATTAACGAGATTTAATATTTGATCAAATTGATAATTAGTAAAAAGCATGTAGATTATTATCGAAACAATTATAACTCTAAAAATTACATCTGTCATAAAATTTTTAATGCTTAAACCTATCATATTAACTAAAAAAAGAACTCTAAAAATCAGAGCAAATATAGAATTACTTATTAAAACCCAATAGACATTCACAGGCTCATTTGTAAGTTTAAACACAATCCAGACAACAGGTAAAGTCAAGAATATAAAACTTCCAATAATAATTTGATACCATTTTATTTTCCCCGTAGCTTGCGCCACACTCATTAGAGGGTTAGCTATTGTTTCAATCAATGAGTAGATCAATGCTAATTGAATAAATTGTGTAGTATATTTCGGCACTTCTTTAAGCCATAAGTTTATCACATAATCTATATTTACTAGAAGTGGTACAATTAAAATAAGCATGCCAAAATATGAAAATTTTGCACTTTTAAACATTAAATTAAGGGAAGCCTGCTTATCGCCTTTTGAGTAGTTTTTAACAATTTGAGGGTTTACAGCTGTTTGAAAATTGCTGATAAAATTATTTATTATACCTTGTACCATAAGTGTTAAGCTATAGGCAGCATTAGCAATAGGCCCAAAGAATAAATTAAGCAATATATTACTTCCCTGACTTCTGGCAACAGCAGCAATATTTCCAAATAAATTCCAGCCGGAATAGCTTAGCAACTCTTTATAATAAGTTTTATCGTAATAAAATTTATAAATTGATTCTTTGAACTTCTTTTTGCAATAGATTTTATAAGCCATTCTTATTATGAAGGAAACAGCGAATGTAAGAATGGCATAAAGAATTAACCTGTCACTATCTGCTTGAACTAGATAGAGAACGATTATAAGCTTTAATAAAGTTTCTAAGATGCTAACATAGGCATAAACATTCATATGCTCGCGTGCAATCAACAATGCATTATAAGGCACCTGTATGACGTTTAGAATAAAAGTAAAAACAGAAAACTGAAACACCCAATTAGCTGCTATCATTCTATCCGGTGGAATATCTAATTTATAATTCACAAACCATAAACCAATAGTCTCAGATAATAATAAAATAATTAAAGCAACCAAAAAATGAATATTAAGGGTGGCATTAAATGTTTCTTGAAGTTTTTGAATATCATTTCTTCCTATATCAAAAGAGAGATATCTTTGGGTTGCAGAGCTCATTGCAGAATTTAGAAATGCAAACATTGTAACTATCCCTCCTACGAGACCATAAATACCATAGTCAACCGCTCCTAACGCCTCTAAAACTAAACGCGAAGTGTATAAACCAACAGCCATGGTAAGAAACATCCTTAAGTAAAGGAAAAGCGTGTTTTTTGCTATACGTTTATTCTCACTTATAGCCATATTTGCAATTTTAAACTTTTATAATTGGCTAGCAACTTACTCCCTCAACCCACAAAAGTCCAACACCACTTGTTGGGGGTTTAGGTTTAGGTTTTTAAACTCATCGTGTGCCACCAGTAGAGCGACGATATCGGCTTGTTGGGCGGCCGTTTGGTAGTCGGTTATTTTAAATACCTGGTGGTCTTTTATATTGGGTTCTACAATAAAGTAGGTTTCGTCTTGGGCTTCTTGCAATACTTTTTGCACAATGTATTTGGCCGGTGACTCCCGCAGGTCGTCGATATTGGGTTTAAACGCCAGTCCCATTAAAGCGATGGCCGGTTGACGCCCGTGCTTTAGCTGAAAGTCGTGTTTGGCTTGTTTGATTTGCTGGGCACACCAGAAGCTTTTATAATTGTTGATCTCACGGGCTTTGCCTATGATTTGCGATTCCATAGGAAACTCGGAAGTGATAAAATACGGGTCAACGGCAATACAGTGTCCGCCTACCCCACAGCCGGGTTGTAGGATATTTACTCTAGGATGTTTATTGGCCAATTGTATGAGTTCCCACACGTTGATATCGGCTTTGTCGCAAATCAGCGAAAGCTCATTAGCAAAAGCGATTTGCACATCGCGGCTAGCATTTTCGGTGAGTTTACACATTTCGGCCGTACGTGCGTTGGTCGCATGCAAGTCCCCTTTTACAAACTGCCGATAAAAAGCGATGGCTTTTTGGGTGCTCGCCTCATCTACCCCACCAATCACACGGTCGTTGTGTACCAACTCGTGCATCACATTGCCCGGCAGTACGCGCTCGGGACAGTAAGCGACATGTAGGCTCTGCGCCAGTTCGGGACGCTCGGCGATGATGAGTTGCTGCATTTTTTCGGTTGTTCCCACCGGTGAAGTGGACTCGATGATATATAAGTCGCCTGGTTTAAGCAGCGGAATAATACTACGGGTAGCCGCCTCTACATAAGAGATATCGGGTTCGTGATTCCCTTTAAAAGGCGTAGGCACCACAACGAGGTAGGTATCGGCTGCTTGAGCTTGGGTACCGGCTTTAAAATAGCCGCTGTGTACTGCCTGTTCTAGCACCTCTTGCAAGCTAGGTTCTACAATATGTATTTTCCCTTGGTTGAGGGTTTCTACCACCTTGGGATTGATATCCACGCCCCATACGGGGATTTGATTTTGAGCGATCAAAGCCGAGGTAGGCAGGCCGATATAGCCCAAACCGATTGTGGTTACAGCAGGTTTCACAAATAAGGTGTTTTTGGTTTATTTTCAGGCTGCTAAGATAGTAGGTTTAAAGGAAATCGAAAGCGTTTTTTCGGCTTTTCTGTTTAACGGTAGTGGTTGGGATTTTAATTGAAAATAAACTCGCTACTTTTCGACGTGTTCTCGATACTTCGCATTTTTGTTCTATCGCCCAAAAATCCGAAACTCGAACTGACAAGGCGTGGCTATTTTATAAAAGAATAAATAGGCATACCATTTTAAATCGGCCTATCGAAAATAGCGCGTAAAATTGGCAGTGCAGTAAGCGTTAAAAATTTTAGGCTGTTTGAGACCGATTGGAAATCGGGTGAGTTCCTAAAATTTAGCTTGCAAACATACAATTTAGCGCTAGTTTCGTAAGCCTAGACTTTTTTGCTACTTTTTTCGGCAATGGAAAAAAGTAGAGGAATAAGAAATGGATATTTTGGGCTTTCGATTAGTAGCGTATAATAATGGTAACTATAAAGATATTCGCTACTTTTCGACTAGCTCTCGATACACGTTCTTATGGCTCTCGCCATAAAATCACACTCGAGCTGACAGGGCGTGTTTTAGAGTTATTTTACACACCAGCAGCCCACGTCAAAAAGCGTTTCAAAGCAGCGCTTTGTAATCTTTTTCTTCAGTATAACTTGTGTTTTGCGTGAAGAATTGGTGAAGCCTTGGAGCCAATTTAGCAAGATACAAGTGGTTTTCAGCTTGACTGAAAAATACCTCAGAAAAAGTGTACTTTCTTTTGTTTCGTTTTCTCCTGTATCCGACGAGCGCAGCGAGAGGAATACACCGTAAAGAAAATGAAAATTAGGACATAGCAAGCTCTTTAGTCCTTAATAGTTCGGATAAATATCTAAAATCTAATTAAAACCATGGGAATATAAAATATAGGCAGCGGAGTTTAAAAGAAAAGCTTGAAATTCTATCCTGTTCTGAAGAAACATGAGTTGTTTCTGCCTACACAAAACCATTGCCAAAAAATTTAGACTCATGGATAAATTCCATCAAAATCAAGAGAAAATTATTTTTAAATAAATTAATTAGTAGTTTTGAGACCGTTTGCTGTTGGGCTTCATTTTGACTAAACAAACTTCCATTCATAAATTAAAATCTAAAACTATTAATTACAATGCTGTTTAATTCATTCGAATTTTTGATTTTTTTCCCTATCGTTTTTACTGCCTACTGGCTTTTAAATAAAGATTTAAAAAAGCAAAATATTTTATTATTACTTTCAAGTTATATCTTTTACGCTTGGTGGGATTGGAGATTTCTATCTTTAATCATTGTTAGTTCATTTATAGATTTTACTGCAGGCTCAAAAATATTTAATTCTAAAACTAAAAAACAGAGAAAGAATTGGTTGTTAGTAAGTTTATTTGCAAACCTGGGATTATTATCCGTTTTCAAATATTATAATTTTTTCGCTGAATCATTTGCTGACTTAGCTAATGTGTTTGGTTGGCAACCAAACGATTTAACTTTAAATATTATCTTACCTGTAGGTATAAGTTTTTATACGTTTCAAACTTTAAGTTATACTATTGATATCTACAGGAAACAATTTCAGCCAACAAATGATATCATTTCATTTTTCACTTATATAGCTTTTTTCCCACAGTTAGTTGCAGGTCCAATTGAAAGAGCTTCCAATTTATTACCGCAAATAGAAAAAAAGAGAGTATTTAAAAAAGAATGGTTTAATGAAGGGATTATTCAAATATTGATTGGTCTATTTCGTAAGATAGTTATAGCAGATACCCTTGGTGCATATGTAGACACTGTGTATGGTGGCATTGAGATATATAACTCTACTACTATTATTTTAGGAACTTTCTTATATGCTTTTCAAATTTATTATGATTTTGCTGGTTATTCAGATATTGCCATTGGAACAGCAAAACTAATAGGGTTCAAATTTAATCAAAATTTCAATTTACCTTATTTCTCTAAATCACTTACTGAATTTTGGAGAAAATGGCATATGTCTTTATCATATTGGCTAAGAGATTATTTGTATATTTCTTTAGGAGGAAACAGAAGAGGAATTAAAATCACCTACCGAAACTTAATGCTCACAATGTTACTCGGTGGTTTATGGCACGGTAGTTCTTGGAATTTTATAATTTGGGGGGGAATACACGGAATTGTGCTGAGCGTTGAAAAATATTTAAAATCTAATCAAAAGCTAAAATTACCAAATAAATTAAATTTCTTAGGATATTCAATTACATTTACTATTGTTTTGTTGTCTTGGGTCTTTTTTAGGGCACAGGATTTAAATTCCGCGACCTTAGCAATTAAAAAAATCCTTCAATTTAACTTCTCTACTCCTTTTATCGGAGATATTAATGTCGTTGTAAATTCTATAATTGTCCTGTCTATCGGAATATTATTTGACCTTTATCTATTTAACAAAAGAATTGACTTAGAAGATTTTGCCGCTAAATTTAGTATTACGAAGATTGCTATTATAGCTTCTATCATAATACTATTGATAAACCTATTTTACTCAACCTCGAACAATTTTATATATTTTCAATTTTAAAACGTATGAACTCATCTTCGCTAAAACATATTATTAAAATCATTATATTAATTCTTATCATTTCATTTGTTGTAGACAAATTAGTTTTTTATGGTCTTAATAAAATAAGTGATAAGGTTTATACTGGTCAAAGTATCGGTAAATTAAATCAATATTTACAAATAAAGGACGATTTGGAATTTTTTGTTTTTGGAAGTTCTAGGGCAAATCACAATATAGACCCCATCAAAGTATCTGAACATAGTTTTAACATGGGTATGGATGGACGGAAATTGGCGTATTCTGCCACTTTAATTAAACTTTTGCCAAATGAAAAAAAACAAACAATCTTATTGCATATTGACCCAGAAAATGCATTCAATAAAAATTATTCAGGAGACGATATTCTTGCTCTATCTTCAAAATACAATAGAAACAGTCTTATAAAGCAAGAAATTGACAAATTAAAGCACGACAATTTATTACAAAATTTTTATTGGAGTCTAAGTTACAATAATAAAGTTATAGGAATACTTAAGAACTATTTAAAGCCAAAATATAATTATAAAACTTATTCTGGATATGACCCTATTTATGTAAATGAAAATCAAAGAGAAATTTTTCAAAATATTCTCGAAAAAGATGAAAAAGAAACGAGTGAAAAGGAGATTGACTGTCAAAAAGAATTAGTTTTAAACGAAATATATTATGCTTATATAAATGAACTAAGTGAATTCTGTAAAGAAAATAATAAAACACTTATCATTTTTACTTCACCAGTATTTGATGATGGCTGTTCCGATGATAATATTGAATTAAACAAAATCTTAAAAAAAAAGAACTTAGATTATTATGACTTTACAAATTTTTTTAAAGAAAATAATAATCTTGAATATTGGAAGGATAAAACACACCTATCAAATAAAGGTGCTGAAATATTTTCAGAAAAAATTAAATCAATATTCGATAAAAATCGATAGCCTAAAAACTTAGGGTTCCTTTAGCCAGTACAGCTTGTTACTATATTTTTTTTCGAGAACCTAACATGAAAGCCGTGTTGACTAATCAGTTTGTTTGCTGTCGGCACTATGGGAACTAAAAAAGTATTCGCTACTTCGCTACGCAGTAGTTCCAACGCTTCGGGATTTTCTTTATACAAGTAAAGAAAATAAAAATTAGGACATAGTATTATTTATGAATTGTAAAAGAGTAACTTTTGAAAATATAAATAAACTCACTACTTTTCGACTTTACCTCGATACAAGAGTTTTTGCCTATCGTCAAAAACTCCCACTCGGTGTGACAAGGCGTGGTTTTCTTCTAAAAAAATAAATAGAAATACCATTTTAAATCGGCCTATCGAAAATAGGGCGTAAAATTGGCAGTGCAGTAAGCGTTAAAAATTTTAGGCTGTTTGAGACCGATTGGAAATCGGGTGAGTTCCTAAAATTTAGCTTGCAAACATACAATTTAGCGCTAGTTTCGTAAGCCTAGACTTTTTTGCTACTTTTTTCGGCGATGGAAAAAAGTAGAGGAATAATAATTAGATATCTGTGGCTTTCGATTAGTAGCGGATAATAATGGCAACTATAAAGATATTCGCTCCTTTTCGACCGTGTCTCGATACACGTTTTTATGGCTCTCGCCATAAAATCACACTCGAGCTGACAGGGCGTGTTTTAGAGTTATTTTACACACCAGCAGCCCACGTCAAAAAGCGTTTCAAAGCAGCGCTTTGTAATCTTTTTCTTCAGTATAACTTGTGTTTTGCGTAAAGAATTGGTGAAGCCTTGGAGCCAATTTAGCAAAATACAAGTGGTTTTCAGCAAAGCTGAAAAATACCTCAGAAAAAGTGTACTTTCTTTTGTTTCGTTTTCTTTATACAAGTAAAGAAAATGAAAATTAGGACATAGTATTTTCAATGAATTGTAAAAGAGTAACTTTTGAAAATATAAATAAATTCGCTACTTTTCGACTTCACCTCGATACTTCGCATTTTTGTTCTATCGTCAAAAACCCGCACTCAGTGTGACAAGGCGTGGTTTAAAACTGAAGATAATAAAAGCCTGATTCCGAAGTCTTAACGACTTTTAACAAGTGTTAGCTTATTTTGTTAAAAGCAGCCCAAATAAGAATTTATTAAGAATTACGCAAGTATTGTCTTTGTACTTTAGTCAAAGATTAAAGCAATGACGTCAAATTTTTTTAATCTGTAAATCAATTAACACAAACTAAAAACTGAATATTATGATACGTTGGATTGTTATTTTTTTAATTATCGCCTTAGTTGCAGCTGTTCTAGGTTTTGGAGGCATTGCCGAAGGAGCTGCTGATATTGCCCAAATCATCTTCTATATCTTTATAGTACTGCTAGTAATCTCGCTAGTGATGCGCCTATTGCGTAAATAATAAATCATATCGGGTGCTAATAGTATTCTATTGGCATCCCTTTTTATTGCTCGATACTACGGGCATTGAGCTGCACTACCTGCTGATTTTCACAGCTTACCGATAATTCTATAGGGTTGCAGCAGATCTCACAATCTTCAATATAAGTCTGACTCTGTGAAGGGTCTATCAACATGCTGATTTCTTCCCAGCAATACGGACATTGAAAAAAGTGTTCTTCCATAACTTTTGCTTTATTCGCTTTGCTTTTCGTCTATTTCCAATTGCACCGCTTCCCAATCGTTCATCAAAGCTTGCAAGCGTTTTTTCTTTTTATCGTACCGATCAAAAAACTGCGTATCTGCCACAGTCTGGTCGTAGTCGGTTGCTAAAGCCACATCGTCTTCTTTGATTTCCCGCTCCAATTGGTTGATCTTAGATTCTATATTACTTAATCTGTTTTGTAAAGACTTTAATTGCTTTTGCTCGGCATAGCTTAATTTTTCTTTTGAAACTACAGCTTGCGCGGATTTTTTCTCGGGCTGAGTTTTCTTTTCTACTTCACGAAGGTTTTCTACCTTACGTTCAGCCAAATAATCGTCTATATCGCCCAAATATTCTTTGATCTGATGGTCTTTAAACTCCAATACCCGCTGGGTGAGTCCTTGCAAGAAATCTCTATCGTGCGAAATTACAATCAGCGTACCTTCAAATTGAATCAGCGCTTCTTTAAGCACCTGTTTCGATTGGATATCCAAGTGGTTGGTAGGCTCATCCATTACCAGCACGTTAAGCGGTTGCAACAACATTTTGGCTAAAGCCAAACGGTTACGCTCTCCACCCGATAGCACCTTTACCTTTTTTTCGATATCATCACCACGAAACAAGAAGGCTCCTAGAATATCGCGTACGCGGGTGCGGTTTTTCTCATTGGCCGCATCGATCATAGTTTGGTGTACGCTAATATCACCATCTAGGTATTCGGCTTGGTTCTGGGCAAAGTAACCGATTTGCACATTGTGTCCCAGTTTGAGTTCGCCCTCATAATCGATTTCTCCCACAATGATTTTGGCTAAAGTGGATTTTCCCTGACCGTTTTGACCTACAAAAGCCGTTTTGCTGTTGCGTTCTACAATCATCGAGAAGTCTTTAAAAACTTGATTATCGCCATAAGACTTGCCCAATTGCTTGGCTTCTAAAATGATTTTACCCGGGTTTACCGATACCGGAAACTGCAGGTTCATCACACTATGGTCGTCTTGGTCTACTTCAATCCGATCGATTTTGTCGAGTTTCTTGATAAGCGACTGCGCCATAGAAGCTTTGGAGGCTTTGGCCCTAAACTTTTCGATCAGTTTTTCGGTTTGCTCGATTTCCTTTTGCTGATTTTTTTGTGCTGCCAACTGCTGCTCTTTGCGTTCGGCACGTAGCTTAAGGTATTGGGTGTAAGGCTTGTTGTAATCGTAGATACTGCCTAAACTGATTTCGATAGTCCGGTTGGTTACATTATCTAAGAACATCTTATCGTGCGAAACAATCACCACGCATCCGCTGGTGGTTTTTAAAAAATCTTCTAACCACAAAATGCTTTCGATATCCAAGTGGTTGGTCGGCTCATCCAATAGTAACACGTCGTTGTTCTGCAAAAGCAATTTAGCCAATTCTATACGCATACGCCAACCTCCACTAAAGCTCTCGGTAGGTTTATCGAAATCGCTTCGGCTAAAGCCCAGCCCCTGCAACACCCTTTCGGTATCGCCTTGGTAATTGTAACCGCCTAACATTTCGTATTGCTGCTGCACCTCGTTCACCGCCACCATTAACTCGTGATATTCTTCGCTCTCATAATCGGTGCGTGTAGCCAATTGGTGATTGATTCCTTCCTGTTGGCGCTCTAGGGCTTTGATTTTAGTAAACGCCTGGTAGGCCTCTTCGAGTACACTGCGTCCCGCCTCAAAATCTATATCCTGTCGCAAGAAACCGATTTGTAAATCTTTGGTTTTAGCCAGTTGGCCCTCACTGGGTTCTAAATCGCCAGCCAAAACTTTGAGCATAGTCGATTTTCCAGCTCCGTTTTTACCGACTAGACCCACGCGATCGCCGGCATTTAAACGATAGGAAATGGACTCAAATAGGTATTCCCCCTGAAAACTGACACTTAATTGATGGATATTTAGCATTTGTGTAACCTTTGTAACCTTAATTATGGCAAAGATGACTAATTTTGTAGTGCAAAAAAAGAAAGCTATGAAATTTCTAAAAGGATCGAAGCTGTACAGCATATTCACGGGTACCTGCCCGGTGTGCCAAGAAGAAAGTATGTATAAAGATAGTAACCCCTATCATTTAAACAAGGTTTTTGAAATGCAGGAGCATTGTGGGCACTGCGGAACTAAATACAAAATAGAGCCTTCGTTTTTTTATGGTGCCATGTATGTAAGTTACGCTTTGGGAGTAGCCTTTTCGGTAGCTGCTTTTATCATCAGCTATGTATTTATCGGCAGCAGCCTGATGACCAGTTTTTACGTGATTATAGGTACGCTAATTGTCCTGATGCCGATTATCATGCGTTGGTCGCGCAATATTTGGATCAATTTCTTTTTAAGCTATGACCCTAAGGCTGTCGAGAAGCATAAAAACGCTCAATAGCCAATTCGCTAGGTAGGGGCTGTTGTTTTTCGCTATAAGCCACTAACATACGTCCCATTTCGGGCGCGTACAAAATTCCACGGCTGCCAAAACCATTGAGCACATACAATTGCTCGTGTTCTTGGTGCCTACCCATAACCGGTTTACGGTCGCCCAATGTAGGACGTACGCCTGCCAGCTGATCGACAACCTCAAAATCGCAGTTTATAATTTGCTTTAGCTTTTTTATGATTTCGCTTTTTGCGGATGCGCTGGGTTGCTCATCTTCAAATTTACGCGCATAAGTAGCCCCCACTTTATAGCGATTATCGCCTAAGGGAATGATAAAATAACCGGCCTTTACCACTTGCTCTAATTGCAATTGCGGAGAATGGATAATCAAATACTCGCCCTTATTGGGTACAATAGGTAAATCTTTAAAATAGGGATTGTTTTTGATTTGTGCCCCTTCACAAAACACCAGTTTATCGGCTTTTATATCAGCATATTGCACTCCGTCTTCGCGGATTTCTAACTGCTGGTAATCGAAGCTGGCAGCCGTATAAGCCTTTTGTTTCTGCAATTCATTTTTTTGATTTTGGAGTAACTGAGCGATATTCAGTAAACCCGTGCCTTGGGTTTGGCCCGCTTGGTGTTCCGCTTGTAGACTGTTAGGCAAGATTTTGACCAACTCACTAGCCAGAAAAGCTTTAGCTTTTGGGCGTTCACATGCCATAAACCAATCGTTTTGCTCTTGTTTATTTTTAAAAGGCCTCAAGAACGGCATAGGAGTAAACGGATTCGGTTCGAAAGACTGGTACACTTGCATTGCCTGCTCATACCAGTACTCCCCTTTCCAACTCATATTGAATTTCTTTAATACAATCGGATTTACGAGTCCGCCAGCCACCAAGGAAGCCGGATTTTTAGCTGCATCGATTACATGAAACGACCGCTTTGCTTCTTTAAGCGCTTGATGTACGGCAAAACCTGCCAGGCCGTAGCCTACAATGAGGTAGTTTACTTTTTTCATAGGACAAAGGTAGGATTTTGTCTTGATTATTATGCGTTCTAACTAACCAGGCTTATGGATACTAGTTTATTTTATGCTATAGTTTTAAAAAAACAGAAACTTGAACTGACAAGGCAGGTTTTAAACGCCCTGTCACTTCGAGTGGGCCAGCTTAGCCAACAGGCATTTTTAATGCCGTAGTTGGACTTGCTGGGTTGTATCGAGAAGTAGTTTAATTAGAACTAAAAAAGTATTCGCTACTTTTCGACTGTGTCTCGATACTTCACATTTTTGGTTTACCAACAAAAATGCGAAACTCGACATGACAAGGCAGGTATTAAACTACTACTTACATGGCACGACCTTAAGGGAGTCCCGAGTATTCGGGGCTTCGATACACGGGTGTTTGCCTATCGCCAAAACCCGCACTCAGTGTGACAAGGCAGGTTTTAAACTACTACGTACTTAGTGCCACCTTTTGGGAGTCCCGATTTTTCTGGTGTCTGTCACTTCGAGTGGGCCAGCTTAGCCAACAGGCATTTTTAATGCCGTAGTTGGACTCGCTGGGTTGTATCGAGAAGTGAATGAAACTACACCCCTCACACTCCCAATCAAAATCCTGTTTCCAACAAAATACTACAAATTCTTTCTGTTCATTTTTGCTTGATAAAAAACGAAGCAAAAAATAAATTCGCTACTTTTCGACTTTACCTCGATACAAGAGTTTTTGCCTATCGTCAAAAACTCCCACTCGGTATGACAAGGTGGGTTTTAGAGTTATTTTATACACCAGCAGCCCACGTCAAAAAGCGTTTCAAAGCAGAGCTTTGCAATCTTTTTCTTAAGTATAACTTGTGTTTTGCGTGAAGAATTGGTGAAGCCTTGGAACCAATTTAGCAAAATACAAGTGGTTTTCAGCTTGCCTGAAAAATACCTCAGAAAAAGTGTACTTTCTTTTGTTTCGTTTTCTCCTGTATCCGACGAGCGCAGCGAGAGGAATACACCGTAAAGAAAATGAAAATTAGGACATAGTATTTTCAATGAATTATATGGAAGTAGGTTATGAAAACTAAAAAAAAATACTACCCATCGCT